>NZ_CP047931.1:1200000-1500000 GCF_014280175.1 Synechococcus sp. A15-28 | reverse complement strand
GTGTTCCTGCCGGAGTGATTCCGTGCTGCTTCTGGCTTCTGCATCGCCGGCCCGCCGCCGGCTGCTTGAACTGGCGCAGATCCCCCATCGCGTGCGCGTCAGCGGCGTGGATGAAAGCACCATCCGTAACGACGATCCCTCCCAGCTGGTGCAGCAGTTGGCCCTGGCCAAGGCCTCTGCCGTTCGGGAGGACATTGACCCTGACATCTCCCTGGTCTTGGGGTGCGATTCGCTGCTGCTGTTCGAGGGGGAGGTGTTCGGCAAACCTCAGGATGCGGAGGAGGCTGTCGCGCGCTGGCGGCGCATGGCCGGAGGCAGCGGTTCGCTGCTCACCGGTCACGCCCTGCTGGTTCGCGGCGGTGAGAACCGTTTGATCTGCATCAGCACCAGGGTCCACTTCGCTGCGCTCACGGAGGAGGAGATCCACGCCTACGTCGCCACCGGGGAGCCACTTCACTGCGCCGGCGGTTTCGCTTTGGAGGGCCGCGGTGCTCCCCTGATTGCGGGATTAGAAGGCTGTTATTCAAACGTGATCGGTCTGAGCCTTCCGTGGCTGCGAACCGTCCTCAGGGACAGCAAAATGGTCCAGACAACCTCGGGTTGAGCGTGTTTCGCTTCAGACGACGCCTGGGTCTTTGGTTAACGGCAGCGCTGTTGGCGTTGATGCCCCTGGTGGCTCAGGCCTCGATCCTCGATTTCATTCCACCAAGTCCGGCGGGCTCCCCTGCGCAACAACAGGACAGGCAGGCGCAGTTCGAGGGGAAATACGAGCTGGCCAAGGTTCGGGTTCTGGGGGTGCCTGCCATCACCGTTGCCAGCCCGGTACAGCTGGGGGAGCCGAGCGGGATTGAGGCGTCGCTCAGGGCCAGGGTGATTGAAGGGAATCTGCGCGCCCTCTACGACCCGAACCAGCTCTGCAGTTTCGGCGAGCGGCTCAGCGAGTGGATGCTGGACCGCCTGCTTCAGTCCGACGCTCACGTCTGCACGGCGGGTCAGCGCTACGGCCTGGATCGTTCCGGCACGCCACTGACCCTGGAGGTGCTGCGGGACGGCAGTGGTCCCTATCAGCTGGCGGCGCGGTTGCCGGGACGTGAGCAACCGTTCCCACTTCTCACCGTGACCCGTGCCGATGCCGAGATCAATGGGGCGCGGGAGCTCGCGCTGGCCCAGGCCTGGCGGGAACGCCTGGAGGGGCGCCTGAACCATGCCCGGAGGATCTACGCACCGCCGCAGTTGGCCCGACGCTTCCGTCTGGTCGTGGTGACGGAACTGATGCTGCTGTTGTTGTTTGCGGCCATGCTGCTGCTCTGGCGCCGACTGCGGCAACGCACCTCACGCCTGCATGGCGAGCTTCGGGCCAAGGGCCGTTCTGACCGCAGGGGGGAGACCCGGTTACACGCCGAACAGGCTCTGACCATCGCTGTGCTGCTGCTGCTGCTGATGCTGTACCTGCTGGTCTTGATGATCGGAGTCCTGGTGGTGGCCATCCCCGGGAAAGTTCCTCTAGGGATTGAGCTGGTGCTGCAGCCATCGCTTGCTGTGATCAAGTTTCTGGCGGTGACCCTGGCCACGTTCCTGTTGCGCAGTCTGAGCACCTTCCTGCTCAGCCAGTGGTCGGGGGATGTGGATGTCCCCCGGCGGCTGCAGGCCCGGCGTCAGCAGCGCTATCGCAGTTTGCTGAGCACAACCCATCGGCTGATCAATGTGGTCGGGATCGGCGTGGTGTTGCTCTGGGTGCTGCTGGATGTCCCCGGTGTGCGTTCCGCGTCGGTGTCGTTGGTGCTGGCCGGTGGTGCCTTGCTGGGAGCGCTGGCGTTTGTGTTCCAGGGATTGCTGAGGGATTTTTCGGCTGGATTGGTGATGTTGCTGGAGGACCGTTACGCCGTTGGCGATTGGATCGAGGTGGCGGGCATCGAAGGAGAAGTGATCGAGATGGGCCTGTTCAGCACCCAGATCCGCTGCCTGGATCAACGGATGAACATCCTCGACAATTCCTCGATCCTGCAGATGCGAAACCACACGAAGCTGCGCTCCGGAAGCCTGGTCACCTTTGTGATTTCCCACCGTCAAACGGATCTGGAGATCGTCTACCGGACGTTGTCCCTTGAGATCGAAGACTTCTGTGTGGACCCTGTCTGGGGCAATCGGTTGCTGGGGGATCCGATCCTTCGGGGCATCAAGCGCACCACGGCTCTCGGTGTGCAGATGCAGGTGCTGCTGGTGACTCGGGCCGGCGAGCAATGGACGACGGAACGGGAGTTTCAACGCCGTGCTCTGCGGGCGCTGCATCGCCGAGGGGTTCAACTGGCGGACGGGCTGGATCTCGGCAGCGTGCTGCCGGGTACGGCCGGAGGCCGCTGATCTCATTAACTTCAAGTCACTGGATTGCTTTCCTGATGGCTGCAATGGCATCGGTCACCTTTGAGAGGTTGTTCGACTATTTGCCCCCCAGCGGGTTGACGGCGGAGCTCATGGCTGACCGGCTGCAAGCTGGCGGAGCGGACATGACCGTGGACGACCTGAAGGGCGCCATTGACGCTTACCGGCTTAAGGATGGAGCCATCACCCTCAACGATTGGCGCATCCTGTTGGCTCTCCAGGTGGGGGATGCCGATCTCAAGGCCCGCGAGGCGTTCCGACTGCTCGATCAGGACGGTGATGGCTGGATCGAGCTGGAGGATCTCAAACGGTTGATCCATCTGTTTGAGGTGTCCGAGCAGACGGCCGATGCCATCGCGATCGAGATGGCACGGGATGGCTCAGAACGCATTGACCTCCAGCGACTGCTGGATTACCTGCCCGAAGGGTTCGAAGCCCATCCACGCGCTTACACCGGCGGGCATCGAGCCGTTGATTCCCACGCGGTGTCCCGCGGTGCCTCCCTTTCAGATCGGGGTCACAAGGGTGATCACAAGGGCACGTCGCCGCTGCAGATGCAGATCGGTTGGTTCCGATTGATCCAGGGTGCGGCCTACCGCAGTTTCCGCGAGAGCTATTCCGCCAATTCCGAGACCCATCTCCGGGCCTACGACCTTCCCTACACGATTCCGGACTTTGTTCGGTTCGTGAATGCGGCTGTGGATCTCTACCTCTCCCTTGGCATTGTTGAGCCTGGCGCTGAGGAGCCCTTCGAAAGCCTGCGGGCTTCGGTGAATGGTGCTGAAGAGGCCTTGCGCGAGCGCATGGCCAACTGGGAGTCAATGTCTCCCAGCGAGGCGATGCTGGAGGCGGAGGGTCGGCTGGAGCAGGAACTGGCGGAGCTCGACCATCACCATCAGATCATTTCCGTGGTGCTGGAGGTGTTGCTCACGGCGGCGCTGCATGGCCACAGCCCGGATCAGGTCACCAATGAGGATCTGCAGAGCCATGAGCTGAATCGCCTGCGCCAGCTGGATGACCATCGCGAGGTCACCGCTGAGCTGGATCATCAGAAACCGGCATCAAGCCGTCCGTATCACGAGAGCTGGCAGCGCGTGATCGTAGACCCCGACGATGAGCGCTTCGCCGGATCGATCATGCCGACGGCTTACTGGTACGACGAGTTCATGCCACTGTTGCTGCGGGCGAGCTCAGTCGTGACCAAGGACGACATCTCGGCCTGGGACGACGCCGATGATGCCGATCTCAATGCCTGGTTCGCCGAACGCCATGCCGCAGGCGAGTTCGATCTCTATGGCCACGCCACTGAAGAGGCCTTCAATTCCCGTCCTCTTGGCGTGAAGAAGGAGCTGAAGCGGGCCTGGGAGCTGACGCGTCACTATCTCAACGGTGTTCAGAAACGCCGGGAGCGTGAGGAATTCGGGCGTGAATCCGGTTTCCTGTGTCAGTACGTCGCCTTCCTGGATCTGCACGTCGGCCGGCATGACGTGGAGGCCAGCCAGATGCGGGTGAGCTTCCCCTATTACATCGGCCCCGCGACCTGGCGCTTCATGCACACCAGCGCGGAACTGATCGCAGACCAACCGGATGGGCAGCAGCAGCAATCGGTGGAGGCGTTCAAGGCTTTCTTCGCTGCACTGGCCACGATGTATCCCTGCCCGTATTGCCGTTTCCATCTCAATCGCTACGTGGTGCGCAACCGCGAGGTGTCGATGTATCCCATCGAGTACCTGCTGCTGGGATCGGATGAGGCCACAAGCACCATTGAGGTTTCCCTGCAGGACAAGCTCGACCGGGTCAGCGATGGTGAATCGCTGCGCTTGTTCCTGTGGAAGCTGCACAACACCGTGTCTTCCTCCATCGCCCGCAGTGAAGCCTGGTATCACCAGGACTCCGGTGCTTATTACACCTCTCGCTACTGGCCGAGTCTGGATTCCGAACTGGAACGGGCCCACACCCTGGGGGTGGAATCGATCGAGCGGGATCGGGTTCAACGCATCTATGGCGTGGTGAAGAGCGCCGCTCATCTGTCGGTGTTGCGGGATGAACTGCAGCTCTCACTGCATGCCGACGACCTGGAGCAGCAGAAGAGCGTGCGCTCACGGGCAGTCGGTGCCATCAACGGCGTGGAAGAAGCTGTGGCACAGTCCAGGTTTCTGCACGAGAACTACCGCTACAACCAGGATCTGGTGCTGGAGGAGCCTCACTTCAGTGCGGCTGAGGAGATCCTGGCGCGCAGTGGCCAGTTCACTGAGAACTAGTCAGCAAGGGTGTCCATGGTCTTCCTTCCCTTGCGACGGTTGATCCGCAGTGCTCTCCTGGCGCTCTTGCTCACCTGGGGCTTTGCCTCGGTGGTGGGGGCCTCCGCCGATCAGTCGCTGTTGCTGCTGTTTGGGGGACTGCTCATTGGTGTTCATGCCTCTCTCGGCTATTGCCGTTATCACCGTCGCCTCAACTCCGTGTTTCTCATGCAGGAGCTGTCGGACCAAGAGTATGAGCTGATCAGGCAGGCGCGTCACCGAGACGGCCCGGCATGGTCATGGCCATGTCATCGCGGCTCCTGGCGTTTGTCCAGGTTTCGTCTCACCAGGGTTTGCGTCAGCCAGAGAAGGCCGAGAAAGCCAGCGGATACGAGCATCAGCGTCATGAATTGATCTCCTGTTCTGTCCAGTCAGATCAAGCCAGTTTCCAGGACTGTCCCTGGCGACTGGTGGTGGGCTGAGGGGATTGTGATGGTGCTGTTGTCAGTAAAAAGCCCCCCTCAACATCAGGGGGGCTACAGGACAGGCGATCCCCATCACCCAGCCAACGCACCAAAGATAGGGCCTGATGACCGGGCGATCTTAAAAATGCACTAGATCTAGTGGGATTTCTGTAAAGACTTGATGGCGTCGCCTTGACGTTCCACAGGTTGTGGACAGCCGGGATGTGTTCTTTGTCACCTTGGCTCTGGAAAAGGCTGGCACCACTGGCTTTCTGAGCTAGGTTGTGGATATCCCCATCACCCGGCCGCCCGTTGTGGCGGCTTTTTTGTTGGGCAGACAGGGAGTTCTGCTGGTTGACACACCAGATCTGGTGTCACTGTCAGGTCGCCTTCTGTCGTGTCGCCGTCAGTCCATCCAAAGCGACTGAAATGTTCGTGGATATCCCTCCCTCATGTTCATGGAGGCTTCACGGATGAAGTCGATGCAGGCTTTGGAGCCATCAAAGGACCGTGCTTCCACCACTGCAGCGAAGGCCTCGGCATCGGTTTTCCCCTCTGTCAGGGCTTGATTCATGACCATTACGGCATTGACCGGCTCACAGCGACCGATCCACTGCTTGGGCTCCTGAGCGGCTTGCGCCATGACAAGGTTGACCGCTGTGGCAAGAAGGAGCGGAGTCAGGCTGGTCATCAGTGTGACTTGATCAGGGGAAACTGATGGTCAATGTCATACGTCGATTCAGATGCTGTCGAGTTGTTGGCAGGTATCTTCAAGCATGAGATCAAGTAATTCCAAGGCGACCAACCGTTTTTCTGCACGAATGCTTCTCAACAGTAATGAGTATTTGTGCTGTCGCATCAGCGAGGGTTCCCCCATTTCCTTCCAGCGGTGTGCCAAGAAGCTGCTCAACCGTGCTCTTGGCGACGTTGTCATCGGATGGATGGATGCCAGTGACTTAAGTCAAGCGAGGCGTCAGGCACAATGCGTGGTCATCTCAACATAAAGCCGTTTAAAAGAATGTGAAAACTAAAATCTTTCTTGATCCCTCACCGGCATTGCTGGTATTCAAAGCCATGAAGATAGCGATCAAATAGTTCAGGATTTGATTGTTTGGCGGCCTTGATTTGTTCCATCGTTGGACAAGGTTCGGATTTCTGGGTCACCTTGATCAACACAAGGACGATCAAAGGGATGGCTAAGGCGCAAAAGATGATGAATTTTTTATTCATTTGATCCCTTTGAAAAACGTCTCGTGACTCAGCAGGTCTTCTTCCTCTTTAGTTGAAAAGAAATCATAAACAAAGCCTGGTCCTTTGTTCGGGTGGTTAGCGAAGGGTAGATTAATTAGACAAATAATGCGACTATTTGAGGAGATGTCTACCCACTGCCCATGAATTGTGGTCTTCTCAGGCAACAAGTCAGTTCAAAGAAAGCACCCTACTGAATTATTTGCTTGATGAAGAAATATGAGTTTCTTTTTAAGTATTGGGAGTGCGTAAGTTGAGGCACCCCAGGACATGCAGATCTTTTTGTCGATGGAGCCTAAACGCCAAAAACAATGCTTGTCGCGGTTATCAACCCTTTGATGATAGTGGCGAAAACTGGTGCAACAAACAGGAAAATAGCAACAGTCGATGTCATCAATGCTGTTTTCAGTCCTTTCAGTAAATCCCCCATCAGACGAATACTGCGCCGATGAGGATGGATGCCCCAACTACAGCGCAGACATTCCAGGCGACGTTCACAGCAAATGTGAAGAGTGCTGTGCCCGCTGCGACACCAGCTGACAAAGAGCGCTTGATCCAGTTGGGCATGTCGGGTGACTCATGACTGAATTGACAATTCTGCTGACTTTGTGCGTTCTGGCGAGAGATTGTTGGCATACCTTGACTTCGCCAATCAGTTTGAGGATGTCACGGCCGAGCACGAGGACGTTAACAGTGTTCTTTGAACAATGCTCAACCTCCTGTTTTTGTTGAATTGATGAGCTTGATTTTGTTCAGAGCTTTAATTCGTTATTTGTCTTTTTGAGCATCGCTGGCCGGCCGTGGCAGAACATCACAGCCCTTGCTGTGTTGACTCCTTGGGGTGCTGCTTCGACGCAACGGTTGAAGTAACGCGCCTGCTGTGCAATGGGTGCGATCTGAATCGCTCCATAGATCACGGCAAACGTGGCCAGCACCGGATACAGATGGGCATTGATCAGATCTCTTGCTTTGGACATGGGTGCTCCTACATAGGTTCAGCTTGCCCCATGGATGGTCTGCAGGCCGCTGATCACCAGGTTGCGGCTGCCCGAGATGGCCTGCATCGCAAGCAGCAACGCCACCACCACGTTGGTGGCCACGTGCCAGCGCCGTAGCCGCGGGCATTGAGCGATCAGCGGTTGAATTGCTGTTGAGCTGAGCAGCAGTCCGGTGAGAATCCATCCCATCCAGAAATGGGATTGCCAGAACAGTACCGTCCAGGGCTGATCACTGAGCCGTTCCACGGTCGGTTGCAGCCCAAGGGTCAATAACGCTCCCCAGCAGATGGAGCCCGCCAGCAGCCGCTGCCAGATCAGTCGGCTGCGCAGTAGGGAGAGGTATCCGATCAGCGTGACAACCCCCAACAGCAGAAGCATGCCGTTGGCTCCACCCACCAGGCTGTGGCTGAGGCTGATCAGCAGCGCCACCAGCACTCCACCGGTCACCCAGGCGCCGTGCTGGGCATGTTCGATGGGCACGGTTTCCGCAATTGGGTTGATCTTCAACCTCCTCTCCCGCGCCAGGATTCCCAGGCGGATGGTTGCCCCTGTCACCGGGTAGACGAACAGGATCATCAGTACTGGATGAATCAGCCCCCACCATTGCTGGGAGCTGAGGTTCTGCAGAGCCTCAGATTCAGCCAAAAAAAAATTGCAGTCCTTTCACCAGCGTCGCGCATCGGGGGCACAAGGGTGTCGAAGCGCACCGGAACTTCGGGTGGGTATGCCTCACCACCAACATGCGTCAGTCCTCAGGGCCACCCACTAGCGCTCTCGGCGTCCGGAGTGTTTAGAACTCAATATTTTAATTGAGCATAAATTCTTCCGTTAATGCAGTCAACATGAATGCTTTTTTTCGCATATTGCTTTGATATCAAAGCCATTTTCATTCGATTGAGGTGAGTTGAAGGGTTTCATCGTCCCAAAGGATCAATGAAAAACAGTTCCGGAATTCATGCAGATGCAGTCGCCTAACGCTGCCGAATTTTTTCTCGTTGTGTTCATGGCACATGCGTAGGCGGTAATTAGGGATTCTTTCGGATAAATGGTGAACATGATGGTAAGCAATATCTGCTGTAAACCAGTTTAGGAAACGAGGCATAATGAGAAAAGATGAGCCTTCGATGGCGCCTTTAAAGTAGTCCCAATTTTCGTCGCTGCTAGTATAGGATCCTGGAAAGTTGTGTTGAATAAAAAATACAGCAATCATGATCGCTGCACTGACGCTCATGGCTGAGATGTATAAAATCCAGAAATGCCAGTGACCAATCGTGCTCCCAATAAAGTACCAGGCGAGTGCAACGCACGTGGTATTGGCAATAGTGTCGTAAACTTCCTCTTTGGTATAAAAGAAGCTTGATTTGTGATTGTTTAAAAACGAACGTATGCTGAAGTTATGTCCGTTTGAAAGTTTGCGAAATCCATCGGCTACTGCTTTGACGACAAACTCAATGAGTCCAAGGAGTAGCGCAGCTCTTGGTTTAATAACGAGATAGTAAAAACCTCCCGGAAGAAGTAATATGGGGTGCCGCAAGAGTTGGTAAATGAATTGAGAGCCTTTGTTCATTGCCTTGTACTCGCGAAGCGTTGTTAAAGCGGACGGGCCTCTGTAGCGGTTCCAATTACCATTGTGTTTGTGGTGAAATGCATGGCCCCTAGACCAGGGGTGATGAGGCATTGCATGGATAATGCTCAAGGCAAAGGCGGCAATCCGATTAGCAGTTTTTGACCTGAATAAGCTGTGGTGACCGCAGTCGTGCATCAACGAAAAGCTTCTACTCAAAAATAGGATTATTAATAGAAACAGTGCTGGGGTTAGAATGACTGAAACTAATGTTAGCTGACTGGTGATATTGCCAATTGCAATGCAGCATATGATTAACGGGATTATCGTGCTAATGATTTGCCAAGCGGCAATTATGTCATCACTTTTTATGTAAGGCTTGATGTTCAAATCAATGCGCCTAAGTGCGCTTGAACGAAGGTTTGTGGTGGCGTCACTGTTCAAGGGGATGAGCTCACTTGGTTGATAGGTCTTGAATTAATGTGTTGGGCGCTTGTTTGAATTGTCTGAGCCGAATTCTTAAGATTCTGGTCTGAATTGGTGCATTAGGGTGACATTTCCTTGAGTGCCACTAGGTTGGTCATTACGTTAGTCGATTAATCAGTGACTTGGATGCACGAACATGACCTTCCTCGAAAAAAGCCAAGAGCTCTGACTTACTCGGAGATGATGAATGGCGGCCGCACCAGGATCGATGAGAAAACCCATGAGCGTGAGCTTGAGATGCACCGTCGTGAAATCACCCTGGAAAGACACGTTAATCATTTAGAGCAGTCTTTGAAAATCGCCGAGTGACTGCTTGGAATCAGATTCTCTTGCCTTAAGAAAAAGTCCTGCCACCTTTTTCGGTTAATGGGGGCTGGAGTTTGGAAAAGTTTTCTGCACCGTCCCGGCTTGTGAGCGCCTGCAGTATCTGGGGATCAGCCAAAGAAAAACGCAACCCTGAACCCAGGGTTGCGCATCGGGGGACACAGAGGTCTTGAAACGGATCAGACCTTTCTGGAGTAGTCCACGTTTTCAGTGCTGCATTGCTTTTTGACCCTGTTTTTAGAGTTTGAGTAGGGTTTGAGTATATGCCTTGTCCCATCAGGCACTTGGCTCAACAAAGACAAATAGCGACAAACCTGCGCGGGCGATTAAGCGAGGTTGTTACGCACGTTCATGGGCTTGACCCGGGCGTATGATCTGTCTGTAGCATCTGCTACAAAACGTTCACCTCTGTACGCAGGGGCGCAGACACTCCAAGCCACGGAACGGGGACTTGGAATTTTCTGAGGGACAAACCATGACTGCTCTTCTCTACAGAGGTCACTCCTACGAAGCCCAAGCACCTTCGCTCAAAGCTTGTGTCGAGCTGACCTACCGCCGCGAGCACTACAACACCTGCCGCGAAGAAGTCGCTCGCAACGCTCATCCACGCCTGACCTACCGAGGTGCTTCTTACACCAAGTGATCAAGGCTGAATCAGATCCCAAGCCCCTGCCTCAAGCGGGGGTTTCTTTTTGGTTGGACTAGTTTGACGAGTTGATTAGGAATGCGCAGTGAATACGGAGGCGGCGCTGTTCAGGAACTAAGCCGGAATCACTCTGGATTGGTCTCCTGAAGTTGCTCAACGATCTTTCTTGCTGATTCGACTTGGTCAACGCCAAGCAATTCCTCAAGAACTCTCACTGCAACCTGAAGGCCGCCCTCCAGTGAACTGGTGTCGTACTTCTCGACAGCATCCTCTTCACCGGTGTAGGTCTCGCCCTCGCCGTAAAACTCGTAGGAGCCTGAACTCAGGCTGAAGCCTGCGGTCCATGTGCATTCAACGAAGCTCTTGTCTTCTGCGATGAAGAGTTCTGCTGTTGGCTCTTCTTGGACTGCTGCTGACTCGATGCCTTCCCAGCCCATGCAGACCAGTGCATTGACTCTCTCGAAGTCACGATTGCCGGGATGCGCCTCTAGCTCTGAGAAGTCAGTCAAAGCGAGCTGAGCTCAACGTTCTGCCCGTTCAATTAATGTCGATCACGTTGGGCGTTCCACCGAAGGCTCTGAGGCCAGCTGGCCCAGGCGCCCTTCTCAGAAGAGTTGCAAGCTCTGGGCACCAACGTGGCGTGCTGAAACTGGTTGGGCTCCTGAAGCTGGCTAATTAGTTAGTCAGGCCTGAGCTTCCAGCAGCTCAAGCTCGATTTCACGTCTTTTCAGCCTGTTGAGCATGTCTTGGCTGTGATCAATGGGCGTTCCGTAGTACTCATACTCCATCTGGTACTGCGGCAGGACGGAGCGCAGTCCACAGCGTTTCTGCCGAGCCAGATAACGATGAAAGCGGTTGTACGACCTTGATCGACTCATGGCACCTCCTTCAGTTGTAAGTCCGTTATAAAGCTCCTTTAGGGGTGTGAACTGTATTGGAACGAACCATCTGGAAAACTTCAGCACGCATAAAAACCGGTGCAAGCTCTAGCACCAACTTGGCGTACTGAGGCTGGTTGGGCTCCTGGAGCTGGCTAAGCGTTGGTTATGCCGCTGACCTTCTGACACAGAACGCTCTAAGGATCTGAACCGCTGCCAACACTGATTTTTAGCTAGCCGCCCATTCGCTTGGTTGAGCCGAGGTGAGATCAACGCCGTGACTATTGATCCACTCTGCGTACTTGGCAATAAATGCCTCAGCAGCTCCCAATACAGTGGTCAACGAGATCTTGATTGCTCGCCCTTGTGAGTGGACGCTTGACACACTAGATAAGCAATAAATAGACATTCTATTTCACTATCGATTACGTTTTAATTATCATTAAAGTGCTAATGCTATGCCACTCTGTCGTACTAGATACTAAAATACGGTTGACAAAGAAGCTAATATGGAAAATGTTAGTATTTAAAGCTATGGCTGGCTTTTTCAGGCCTGGAAAATCAAATCGAACAAGTATTGAATTTCTTTTGGCCGATTTCATAAATGATAGAGATTCAAATAGTTTGCTTGAACCTTTTTATGATAAGAAATTGGATTTACTTGCCAATAGTCAATGGGGAGAAGAAGGTCCTTTGGAAAGAGTTGTAAGATCGAATAATGATTTAAAAGAAATTCTAAAATATCCTGGAATTTATAGAAATTCTATTTGTATAATAGAGCCCGCTAAGCATGTCGGCGTAAATCCATATGGGAATGAGGTTAAAGCATCTATAAATATTGCGTACTTGTCTCAATATATAGCCGACTGCGATTCAATATTGATACCACTCTGGGAGGCTGGTCCTTTAAATAATGAACTTTTAATAGAATTGATTAAAAACTGTATTATGTGTTTCGTAGAGGGGGGTTATCCAACTTTAAAAGATTGCAAAAGCTTTGATGATACAAGTATTAAGCTAGAAGATTTGCAAGAAGTTGCTGAGGAAATTATACTTTCAAGGGATTCAAACTCATCTCCTGCTATATTTATTTGCCTAGGTCATCAACTTGCTGCTCAGGCTCATATAGAGATAATCAAAAGAGCGACTGATGACTGTTTATCATTTTTGATTAATTCTGAAGATAGTAATTACTATCTAGACAACCTCAGGAAGAAGTGTACGGAAATTATCTTGGTTGGAGAAAGTTTATGTGTTTATAGAAATGAAAAGATAGTTGCAAAAGGCTGGAATGATAGTTGTTTTGCAGTTGCGCTTAACCATAAGCCTGAGGTCGGCAAAGTAGACCTAAAGAAATATTCGCATTCTGGACTGCATCCTAGTGATGAATTTTCAAATTTACTTATGTGTCATGAGCTATCTCACGAGCATGAACTGGGTGTTGTCGAAAAATTTATTACATATGAAAAAAACCTCCATATAGAAATGTTTCATAGCGATGTAGTTAACCAGGAAGCAATTCTTTTTGCTAATTGGGCATTCGGAGAATTGCACAAGGCAGTTTATCCTATAAGAAAGAAGATATTGATATCAGATCTATCTTGGATTTTGAATCTACCAACATCTGTTGAAATTGTTTGCTCAACTCGTATAAATGGAGAAGTCTGCACAGAAGTAGCAGCTACTTGCATAAATTATTTAGATTTTCAAACTCAAAAAATACGAAAATCGTTTACTTTCCAATTTCATCCTGAATTGCTAGAAGATTTGTCAATTTTTTACAATAATATGCCTGATTTTCAAACTTTGAAAGATGACGATGGCATTAGATTGCTTTCAAGGGTAATGTATCAGACGCTAATTAATTAGACAAAATGGTGTTTAACTAAAAGGAAAAAATCAAAAAAAGTCTCCTGATACCGTTTTTATTGAACGGTATCAGGAGATTGAATAAAGTTTGAATGGGTACTCGTAAAAAGCTGAGAGCTCTCGTTATGAACCGAACTTAAACCTTTCTGGAGTAGTACTCCACCACCAGCAGTTCGTTGATCTCCAGGGCAACCCATTCGCGTTCACAGCGACCGGTGACCTTGGCGTTGAGCTTGGCCTTGTCCAGTTCCAGGTGGGACGGCACGTTGGCCAGACCCGGGAACTCGAGGTTGGCTTCAGCCAGCTGCTTGCTGCACTTGCGCTCGCGGATGGCGATCACATCGCCGGCCTTGCACTGGTAGCTGGCGATATCGGTGACGCGGCCGTTGACGGTGACGTGGCCGTGGTTCACCAGCTGACGGGCGCCGGGCACGGTGGGACCGAAGCCCAGGCGGAAACAGACATTGTCGAGACGGTTCTCGAGCAGCTTGAGCAGGTTGGTTCCGGTGGAACCCTCCTGGGCGCGCGCTTTCTTCACGTAACGCACGAGCTGACGCTCGGAGATGCCGTAGTTGAAGCGAAGCTTCTGCTTTTCTTCGAGACGGATTGCGTATTCAGAGCGCTTGCGACGGGCTTGGCCGTGCTGACCGGGGGGATAGGACCGCTTTGCGGCCTTCCGGGTGAGACCAGGGAGGTCTCCCAAGCGCCGCGTGATCCTCAGACGAGGGCCGCGGTATCGAGCCATGGATGGGAAGGTAGAGGTTGGATTCGTGCCGGGTTTGGGCATGCTGGAACCGGATCAGCCCCAGGTGCCTTCGCCAGTGCACGAACCAACCACTGTATCGGGCAGCCCACTGGCTCCCATCGTCACCAGCTTGAACCGTGGCCTGGCCTGGGTGATGCTGGCGTTGATCGGCTTTTACCGGCGTTTCATTTCGCCGCTGATCGGTCCGCGTTGTCGTTTCACTCCCACCTGCAGCGCCTATGGCCTGGAGGCGATTCAGCGGCATGGTCCCTGGAAAGGAGGGTGGCTCACTGTTCGGCGGCTGTTGCGCTGCCACCCCTTCACCCCCTGTGGTTGCGATCCGGTGCCGGACTGATGCAGGAGCTGGTGCTCTACAGCCGCCAGGGCTGCTGCCTGTGTGAGGGGCTCGAACAGCGCCTCGAAGCCCTGAACCTGATGGGGCTCGGGGTCACCCTGCAGGTGATTGACCTGGATGGGGCTGGCGTGACACCCGAACTGAAGGCCCGCTACGACCTTGAAGTGCCGGTGCTGATGGTCCAGGGCCGAGAGCTGCCACGGGTCTCGCCGCGGCTGTCCGGTGAGGGCCTGTTCAACTGGTTGCAACGGGCGCTGTCCAACCCCTCTGGATCGGCTTAGAACGAGCCGAGTTGTGGCCGATCGCATGGGTCAGTCGTTGCATGCCCTGCTGCGCGATGTCGGCCTGGACGTCCCTGCCGCATTGGCTGACCTCCCGATCTCGTCCATCACCAGTGATTCGCGCCTGGTGGGAGAGGGAACACTGTTCCTAGGGCTGCCGGGCGAGCGGGTTGATGGCGGTCGTTTCTGGCATCAGGCGCTGCAGGATGGCGCCGCAGCAGCAGTGATCGGTCCTGCCGCAGCGCAAGAATTCCCCCCCGGGGCTGGCCAGCCGGTGGTGGTGGTAGCGGATTCGGTGGCGCGCACCGTCGGTGAATTGGCGGCCGCTTACTGGGGACATCCCTGCCATCGGATGGGGCTGATCGGTGTCACCGGCACCAATGGCAAAACCACCACAACCCATCTGATCGAGCATCTGGCGGTCCAAGCCGGTCGGCCCACCGCCCTGTTCGGCACCCTGGTCAACCGATGGCCTGGCCACAGCATCACGGCGACCCACACCACATCGGTGGCGGATCGCCTGCAGGCCCAGCTGGCCAACGCAGCCAGGGCGGGGAGTCAGCTGGCGGCGATGGAGGTGAGTTCCCATGCCCTGGTGCAGGATCGGGTGGCGGGGTGTCGCTTCGCGGGGGCGGTGTTCACCAACCTCACCCAGGACCATCTCGATTACCACCAGACGATGGAGGCCTATTTCGAGGCCAAGACTCGTCTGTTTGCGGCTCCACTGCTGGAGGGAGATGGACCAGCGGCGGTGGTCAATGGCGATGACCCCTGGGGGAGCCGGCTTGCTGAGCAACTGGGGGAGCGCTGCTGGTGCAGCTCCCTGGCGGACCCGCAGGCGGAGTTGCAGATGGCTGACCTGCAGATGACCGGACAGGGCGTCAGCGGACGCTTGATCAGTCCCGTTGGATCCTGCGCATTCCATTCTCCGCTGCTGGGGCGCTTCAACCTGATGAACCTGTTGCAGTCGGTGGGGGTCCTGCTGCAACGGGGTCTGCCCCTCGATCCGCTGCTGGAGGCCGTCGGTAGCTTCCGGGGTGTGCCCGGCCGCATGGAACGGGTGGTCGTTGAGGGGGCTGAAGCTGCCGCGTTGCCGACTGTTCTGGTGGATTACGCCCACACCCCCGATGGTCTCGAGAATGCACTGGCGGCGTCTCGACCATTTGCGGCGGGTCGGCTGGTCTGCGTGTTTGGCTGCGGCGGCGACAGGGATCGGGGCAAGCGGCCTCAGATGGCAGCGATTGCGGCCCGGTTGGCGGATCGGGTCGTGGTCACCTCTGACAACCCGCGCACAGAAGATCCTGATCAGATCCTGGCCGATGTGGTGGCGGGCATTCCATCCGGCACCGAACTCAGGGTTGAGCGCGACCGGGCCAGGGCGATTGCGGAGGGCATTGCTGAAGCATCACCAGCGGACCTGGTGCTGATCGCCGGCAAGGGCCATGAGGACTATCAAATTCTCGGTACGGAGAAGGTGCATTTTGATGACCGCGAGCAGGCGGAGCAGGCCCTGAGACAGCGACGCTGAGAGGCACGAAATGGGTGATATATCAATAGGATATGTTGTCAATATCGTGCAATTGCCGTCGTCAGTGCCTCCGTTTCAGCCTCAGTTGTGGTCACATGGGTGCAGGCGCGCAGGCAGCTGGGGTCCGCCAGGTCGCGGATCCACAGGCCCTGTTGGCCAAGTTGCTGCACCACCTCTGCAGGAGCTGCGTCACAGCTCAGCTGAAAGCTCACCAGGCCACTGGCCGGTGGCACCTCCATCAGAGGCTTGACTCCAGGCATCTCCCGCAGTCCGCTCCAGAGATCACCACTGAGCTGACGGATCCGCATCAGTCGGGTTTCCGCCGATCCTTCCTGGTCCAATAACTCCAGCGAACAGCGCAGGCCCGCCATCAGGGGCACGCAGCTGGTGGCGACTTCAAAACGGCGGCTGTCGTGGTGGAACGGATCGGAGCTGCTCAGGTCCGCTTTGCTTTCATCCTGCAAGCTGCGCCAGCCGATCACGGTAGGTTGGCCTTCGTTCAGCACCCGTTCCGACAGGGCCACGCCACCCAGGCCTTCCGGGCCACAGGCCCACTTGTGGCCGGTGAAGGCATAGATGTCAGCGGCGGCAGCAGCGTCCTGCACAGGAATCTGCCCGAAACTCTGGGCGGCATCCACCAGCAGATAGGGCGCCTGGGGGTGCTGGGCGAGCCGTTCCGCGACGGCGGGGATGGGCATGATCTGGCCCGTGTTCCAGAGCAGATGACTCAGCACCACCAGCCGCGAGCGGGGGGTGAGGCTCTGCTCCAGGGCGTCCATCACGCCCGCATCGGTGCTGGGTTGATCGCCGCGCAGCTGCTTCACCGGCAGGGTGTCGATCGTCAGCCCCTCACGCCGGGCCAGCTCCACGCAGGCGGCCACAACCCCAGGGTGTTCGCAGTCGCTGATCAGCAGACGATCGCCACTGTCGAAGGGCAGTCCCCACAGCGGCAGCACACAACCGCTCGTGACGTTTTCACTGAGGGCCAGGCGATGGGGGGCCACGCCGCAGAGCTGGGCGAGGCGCCGCCGGGTGCTGGACACCTCGGCCCCGATGAATGGCCATACATCCGTGGTGAAGGGGCCCAGCTCCTGAATGCGCCGCCAGCTGGCCTGGATCGCCTCCAGCGATGGCGTCGGCAGGGGGCCTTGGCCGCCGTAGTTGAAGTAGGTCTTGTTGAGCAGGGCTGGACATTGTGATCGCAGCTTGTTTGTGTCCATCTGGCTTTTGGCTGACTAGGGTGTGACTAAAACTGTGACTAAAGGTGCCTTTTCGGAAGCATCCGACATACGTGCGTCAGGCCCGCAATGGTTACCAGTTGCAGCGTGGCGTTCCCAAGGACGTTCAGCCAGTCATAGGCAAAACGATTTGGGTTGAGGCTGCTGGATCGACCTACCGCGTCGCACAGAGGCTCTCAGCTGCATTTGCAGCAAAGACAGATCGACTGATTGCTGAGGCTCGCAATGAGGTTTCACTGACTGGCGACGAGCTAATTGATTTGGTTCCTCAACGGTTTGATCTGTCTGATCCAGAAATTGTTGAAACGCTGCTTACTGGCTGTGATGTTGAGGTTGAGGAAGGGTCGATAACTCTCGATCAAGCGGCCAGATACAGAGCGATTTTGAAGGGTGAGAAGCAGCCACCAGACCACCTTTCCAAAGAAGAGCTGATCCAGCAGGCCAAGGCACTGAAGTCACCTGCAGCACGGACGGAGATCGCTTGGAAGGCTGCCTTGGACGATTTCTTGGCACACTCTGCAGTCACGTACCCAACGTCTGCTTCACGCCAACACGCCGTTGCTTATCGCTCCTCGTTGCTGTCACGTCTAAGTCCTTCAACTGTCAAAACGCGTCTCGCATTTCTTTGTGGACTCTGGTCAGTGCTTTGTGAACTACGACCCGATTGCACCCATATATTCAAGGGCTTAAATACACGGATCAAGGTCGTTAAAGTCAGAAAACTTGATGTCACAATCACCGATCCATCACAGTGGAATGGGTCGGGTCAACAGATAGAGATTTTCAAGTTCCTTTATTTCACTGGTGCTCGACTTGCTGAGATTGCTGGCTTGCAAGCAGAAGACCTGCTTGATGACCGGATACTGATCCGACCCAATGCGTTAAGACCCTTGAAGAGCGATTCCTCTGCGAGGTCAATTCCAATTCATCCAAGATTGAAGTCATTGTCTATTGAGATGCGCGAAAGGAAAGATCTTTTGTGGCCGGGTCAGTACCAAGGGGCTAATAAGCGTTGGGGAGTCAATCTTTCAAAGCCGTGTAGGAAAATAGTTGGAATAACTCCCAAAGGTTTTAGAGACAGAGCTGCAACCATATTGAGAGCACATAACATGAATGAGGCTGTTGTCGTTACTTTGCTTGGCCACACACCTAATTCTATTTCTATGGCATATGGCGCTACTCCTTGGAGTGAATTGGAGCGAGCTGTGAATCTTCTCTAAGACTTTGAAGAGACAAAATGGACAAGGCTGTCCAGCATCATTCGTAAGCTTGCTCAAATACTACAAAAGTTCAATCAATTTCACAATCACTAGCAATTACTTGTAATCGGGTTCAGGCGGCATTGTGAGCACGTCAAGTCAAAGGAGTCACAATCACAAAAGCGCCAGAGACCCCTATATGCCTCTACAAGGTATCCAAAATGCAAAACAAAGGGATTCCGTCACAGAAGGATCTAGTAATCAATACAGACGCGTATGGCGTCTCTGAGTGGCCAGCCAGGTTCAATACCGTCACGCAATCCGACCCTTATACAGGGGGAAGTAGAGACCCCTCAGTTATATAGGGGGAAGCAGCAATCCGACACGTATACAGGGGGATCTGGCGATCCGACACTTATACAGGGGGATCTGGAGACCCGACCCTTATATAGGGGGATCTGACGATCCGACCCTGATCACAACCTAGTCAACTAATGCGTTCCAAATAGAACACAAGTAAGTATTATCTAAATGACAGTTATTCTTAAAGACACCGTTCCTCCAATTACCGAAATAGCAAAATTGGGCTATGCAGCAGTAGCCGTGTATAGCCTGATGTATCAATCTGCGTATCAGGATCTACGATATGATAAACGGATGTACAGGAAATGGAAAGATCGTAGAGACTGTGGTGGCACAACAAATTGGTCACACAAGGCCATTGCTGAAACACTTAGTATGGGGAAAGCAAAGGTAATTAATGCCATTGATTTGCTCCTTGACAAAGGTTTTATTCAGGCTGAAGGCTTAATGCCGTCATCTAAAGGTAGTAAACATCGGATTTATCGTGTGGTTCACCCTGACATGATTGATGCAGTAAGACATGCCATGTCATTTTTCACAGCCACTGCTTCTGCTAGGGCTAAGCAGGCAAGTTAGAGGTAACCCTAAGACATCAGTCCCCACCTGGGTTTAATTAGAGTGGTCAGTTATACAGGGGGAAGGGAGTGGGTGTACTCTTCCTTTTGTACCTTTGGGGATGACAAACCATCCCCTTTATTAATGTCCAGGTCGAGCGCAGCGAGACGGACATTTCGTAAGTACCGCCCAAAGACAAGTAAACCAAAAGACACATTGTATTTAACTTGTACTAACTCCTGGTTGATCTTGGAAACGCTTTGTGTTTCTACTTATCAACCCTTTGTTTAGTGGATGGACAAAACAAACAGCAAGTTAAATAAATAGGTTTACTTGATCTTTTTACCGAGCTTGAATCTGAATATCACTATGTCCATTGAAGGGACATCTTGATATTACTATTCATACTGTATGGATACAACAACCTTCAAGCGAATAAAAAACAGGAGCATTACCTGTTGGTTGTCTTAGCTAACGGAGGTGATTGGCCGTTAGCAACCAGATTGGGTGTACTGGTTCATCTAAATCACATGTCATAAAAAAAGCCGTCCTTATGGATGGGTATGTTTAGCTCAACGAACGTCTGGTGACCTTGCATTGGTTCAATTCCAATGGTTCGTATTGGTATTAGTCTCCTACGTCCTTCGTGATGTAGGTGAACTAATACCCAATCTTTAATCTAATATCTGATTGATCAAAAATCACAATAGTCATTTATCAATGAACAATCAAATCAATAGTGATCACATCCAGAAAAGCAGAGAACAGAAGTTGTCAAATATGACTTATCAGAAAAACGAGCTTGAACAATTGGCTGACTACATCAGAAGTCAAGGTTATAAGCATCCTCTTCCACAGCAGACAAAGGTAGTAAGAAAGTGAAGCATGCAAAAGAATTTACGCCAAGCGTCTTCGATCAGATCTGCAGGGTTGACAGGTAGCAACTGCATCCTGTCAATTCTGTAGGTTTTATCTTTTCGTGCCCCGCCTTCTCTTTCTATGGCTCACTGAAACCAGAGCCAAGCCAGGATGTCTCACCGAAGAGACCGGTGCCTTGTTAAGATTTATGGACTTTGATTCACGCAAATGTCAGTTCTCCATCGCACGCTTCGTTTAGGGGCTGCCGCATTGTCCCTAAGCCTGTTGACCTCTACGAGCGCTTTCGCAGGAGGTCATATGGGTGATAAGGATCACACCATGCCCTCCATGGACATAGTTGACACGGCTGTTACTACGGGCAGCTTTGAAACCCTAGCGGCAGCGCTTGGTGAGGCTGGATTAGTAGGAGCACTCAAGGGTGAAGGTCCTTTCACCGTTTTTGCACCAACAGATGAGGCCTTCGCAAAGCTTCCTGATGGGACAGTTGCATTGTTGTTAAAGCCTTCAAACAAAGAGAAATTAACTGATATCCTTACGTATCACGTTGTTGCTGGAAATGTAAAAGCTGCAGATGTCGTCAAGTTGTCTAGTGCTGAAACACTCAATGGTAAGTCAATTACAATCAAGACAAAAGATGGAATGGTTTTTATTGACCACTCCACAGTCACGAAGGCAGATATCAAAGCTACGAATGGCACAATCCACGTGATTGATACTGTATTGATCCCGGAGTGATCATCTATAGGACGACATTTGTTATAGCAAGTATCAAGAAGCAGCTGTCTCTGCAGTAAGCTGCCTTGTTATCGGGAATGCATAGGTAGCACCGATAAAGCACTCGATCAGCAAGGTATTAACAAGTGTAGTCTTGACGTCTGAGAAAATAAAGTCAATAACCGTGTCAGGACAGTCATTGAGTGCCAGTCCTGTGGTGCTACAACGTACGTGAACGCAGGAATAGACACCAAGACAGCCAAGGCTGCCATGGAACGCACCTGCAAGGTATGTAGTCCACCCCAGAACCTTCCAAATAACCAAGGTTGGTGGCTTGAATTTGGTCTTGAGAAGAATCCTGGAGTTTATGGACCGATGCCACGGCTACGAACTGGCCGTAGGTATCGCATGGAGGAAGCTAGACGCATGGGATTGATGGCCGGGTTTGGCTCGATGATTATGAGGAGGACCGTAAAGGTGTTCAACCACAATCATCAATAAACAATTAAAACCAATCTATCAGTGTCAAATTATTTAGATCAACTACGTGAAAAAGTCAGGCTCAAGCAAATGGGAGTGAAGGAAACAAAGAGACAACCTTCTGGTCTCCCTTCTATCTATGTCCACATCAACACAAATACAATGGCTTCAAAGAAATGAATGAACCAATGTCCGACTCCTTCAAACGAGAAGTAGAGGAGTTCAAGAAGTGGGCTGAAAACGGCCAAAGAGAAGTAGTGACTCCAAGTCTGGCGTATCACCGCGTCTTGGGCATGAAAATACTTGTGAACCCCTCTAAGACATCAACTGTTACTTACAAATGCCACTAGCAGCTCAGATAATTTTCGTTGCCTGCGTTTCTGTGAGCAGACCTGGCAGAGGCTGAAGAACTTGGTTGGCACTATTGCCAAGACGGATCAGAATAGACTAGTAAGTCTCCGCTTGATATGCGCTTTCTACTACTTCTGCCTCTACTGATTGCTAGCTCCCTGCTTGCGGTGCCTGTTCATTCAGGGCTAGGGGAAGCCGCGTCTAAGAGCAAAAGTGCGACTTATGATGCATGGTGTGGAGAAAAGGGGAACGATTGCAAAGTTTCGTTCGCGAACGAAAAATAACAGTTAATGATAAAGACTCTGTTGACTTCGACGATATTACGTATATTACAAAGGATTGGTCGGGAAATTATGTTTGGGATGGTCTAACTTTTGGTATTGAGTACAGAAATGACGATGGCTCCTTGGAATTTGCCGAAATATGGATAGCCCATTACCCAACAGCTCGAAAGTTTTGGCGAGATTTAAAAAGGGCTTGTCGCAACTGTAAAGATCGCGACGGGGTTCAAGTTGACGTAAATATCAAAGAATGAAAATGTTGAGAGCTACTTCTCATGTGCGTCGTTTCTTGGCTACCGCTGCTTTTATTGGTGCCTCACTTTTGGCTACCATTCCAGCTTGGGCTGATCTAGGAGCAGCAGAGGTAGACCGAGAGCAATCATTGAAATTTTCATCTAATAAGACGCACAAAGCGTGGTGCAAGAAGGTGGGTAATAATTGCAGGATTAAATTTAAAATGGGGCGAATGCTGGTTGACAACAGCAAGGGGATTGAGAGTAATCAGATTCTCTCAATAACAGAACGGCAAGTTCCGCAAGATGCTAAGAACTGTGGTTTCATTTGTGTCTATGGTCCGAATGCTGTTGACTATGAATACAGTATCGAATATAAGACCACTTCTGCAGATATTAGAAATGCACGAATATTATTTTCGGGTGACAGCAATGGCTGGAAGTTTTTCAGGAAAGATTTAGAGGATTGGACGGGTGAACCTCTTCGTATTGTTGGTCCTACAGTAAAGCTCACTCAATGACCAGGGTCCTTATGAACGCCAGCCCCCGCAGTGATGTCACTACTTATAGGGTCACCACTACGGAGCAACAGATACACTCCGTCTTGTGAGGAGAAAGCTTATTTCGGGAAGAGTTAATGAATTTACTTATGCCGGAGGAGACTGATAACGTGACTCAGTGTGGTAAGCCGCGCATCAACAAGGACTCATAGACAAAGAAAACAATAAAGAAGGTGACGATTCCAACGACAAGGAGTTTTCCGTTCATTGGTTCAGTGAAGCTTTCATTTAAAGACGTATACAAACATTGTTCTTACCTCTCTGCGGCTCTTGGCAGTGATCCAATTGAAGAACAATACCTATTTGCTACAGCCTGAGCAGTCGGATCATTATACACACTCATCCATCCCTTGTTTGACATACCTCCTGCATAATCACCTTTTCGATCAAACGTCATATCTTGGCAATCCAGCTCATAGCGGTACTTTCTATTTTGCACTCCACCAGATGTCCCAGGTACATATGTAGGTGCGACATATCCTGATCTATTACAAGTGGTATATGTACTGGAATACGCTCCATAGCCTCCATAGGTGTTACAACTAACAGATCCAGGCGAGCCAGGCAACATGTAACCACTAGTGCCTGCATATTCATTGACTGTCTTCCCTATGAATGTGAGATACCTTCCATATGAGCCACGAATTTTTAATTGCATAACTGACTCAGGATCGTAGTTATATGGTTTTGGCTCTGTTACGTCAACAGTCCCAGGTTCACTTCCAGTTTCAGTTATCCTCGTATTTGAGCCTTCCTGGTATTCCATACACCCCTTGTAATCAGCTGCTTGTAGGCATCTATTATGTCCTTGTGAGATTTCACCTTCGGAATATTCAGTTGTATAGTTTGAATCATTAGTAAATTCACCATAAGTCTCGTCTTCTGGCTTATCAATCCTGACATGATCATCTGCAATTGCCTTCTGTTGAACACAGAGGATGCTTATTGCGCTAGTCAGCACAACAGTAACAGGCTTATACATTCTAAAAAGTGCTTTCATTGGAGATTGCAGCTCTATGGACATTATAAGACAAGTCCAATATCAATCAGTACCTGCTAACAATCAATTAAAATTTCTGAGAGGTCATTACGTATTTGACTGCACCTCACTTGCCCAGGTCAGCAACGTGTAGCAGTGTTGGTCGCTGACATAGGAGAAGAGCTGCCAGGTCATACAGACGCATGAGGTCCTGGCTTACTTCAGACCATCCACAAGGTCCCATATCTCTTCCGTTTAGATCGAACTTGCGTCCAGCACGCCTGTTCTGCATCTGCTTCAGGTGTTTGGGTCAAGGGGGGGGGATCTGGCGAAAAGGATGCTAGTGGCGCCGAACGATGAGTTACAGCAAGATAAGGACTGGCAAAGTCCAGTTGTCGTGCACACTCTCCGAGAAAAACTCTTCCACTCGTTGAACTCTACGGACGAGCAAGGAAGGGCGACTAATGCCGTCAAGGCAATAGGTCTGATGATCGTCTTGTCCATTGGAGTGGCGATCATCGCTACAGAACCTGTTATTCGATCATCACTGGGAGATTTACTCGTAAAAGCTGATGTCGCGTTATCAATAATCTTCCTGATCGAATATGTAGCGCGACTCTGGGTCGCTCCACTTAGGGACGGAGCAAGAAGAGGCATTCAAGGTGCTTTGGACTACGCCATTACGCCTTTGGCAATCCTGGATCTAATTGCAATCGCACCAACCATCTTTGGTCTCATCTCCCCTGAACTGTATTTGCTCAGGATTATTAGACTGACGCGGATCGGAAGAGTTGGTCGTTCAAAGCGTTTTCGGAAAAGCATCAAGTATTTCAACCAAGCGCTGACTGCCAAAAAAGAAGAACTTCAAATTTCCGCCATTTATTCAGGAGTTGTTATTTTTATTAGTAGTGTATTAATGTTTTTAGTGGAAGGGCGTGTACAAGAAGAACAGTTTGGATCAATACCAAGATGCCTGTGGTGGTCTGTAGTTACAGTGACGACAGTTGGATATGGGGACACCTATCCCATAACAGCACTGGGGAAACTTGTGGCAGCATTGACTGCCATATGCGGGATCGCTGTGATTGCAATCCCAATCGGCATTATCTCGGCAGGTTTCACTGAGTTTCTGGGATCGGAGATTTCTAGAGAAGATCCTTGAATGCCGTTAAAGCATTAAAAAACTCTTCTGCAATTTTTTTTTATTTGAGCCATACAAGGGATCTCAAAGAATAATAAAAATTTCTGAGGGGTCATTACGTACATACGAGGACTTCATTGACCCCGTACCCCCTTCCGCTTTACGGCTCAGCAGAGGCTCCCCAACAAGGGTCCACCTGCTGCCAGCCAACGCGATGTAACTCCTTCCAGAGCTGCTCTGCAGCGTCCCTACGCAGGTGCACGCGTGTCTTGAGGAGTGGTGGTTCTCCCGGTATCGGTATCCCAGTGTCGACAAAGACCTTGGGGTCTCTGATCCAGCTCCTCTCGTCTCTATGGAACCGCTTGGTTTCTTTGGTCGCCGGATCTTGAATGAAGCCCTCTGACCCCATAGCCTGATATCAGTACATACGTACTAATATATGTCTGGTGGCTGGGTCTGCTCAAGCTTTCAGCAGCATCTGCTCAAACAACGCCTGAAAACAGCTGGCGCGACTGGTCCTCAGGACTATGGAGTCCAAATTCTGTGACTAAAGGTGTGACTAAAGCTCTCAACGCTATTCTCTAAAAGCCGTTGTGCTGCAGTTGATCTAGGCTTGTCAGAATGGTAGTGCGTCCTAGTTGAAGTAGGTCTTGTTCAGCAGGGCTGGACAAAAGTTTCGAAATGCCATCTGGCCGATGCTGCTGATCGTGCTGAAACTTAGGGAGTGATCTCTCCTCCAGGGTCTTGCGATGTCTCAGCCGGCGCAGCCCCATCACCCGCTTCTGCGTGGTGCCCTCTGGATGAATGGGCCGGCTCCGCTGCGTCATGCCCTTGGCCCCTACCCGGGAGCCTTGATTTCACTCAACCTCCTGGCGGCCCTGTTCAGCCACGCGCATTCAGATGCGTCGATGCGCATCCTTCACGGTTACAGCTCCATCGGCTTGATACCCGGTCTTTTGACCTGTGGCCTGGCCGTCCGATTGGTACTGCGGGATCGCCGCTTCGTTCGGCTTGGTGTGGCTGTGATCTGGTTCCTGATCAACAGCTTTTTGCTGGGGGTGAACACCTGGATCGCGTTCCAGGGAATGGGGATTCCCAATGGCAATCTTTTTCATCTCGCCCTGGCCGCGGCCATTGCCATCAATTTGCGACTGGCCTGGCGCATCAAGCAACGTCCTGTGTCTTTTGAAAAGGTCTCAGGCAGAGACCTGTGGACATCCCCATGACCACCGTCGACTGGCTCTGGATCCTGCATCCGGTTCTGGCTGTGGTGCTGGTGTACCCCCTGCTCGGTGTGGTGGTGCGACTGGCCTGGCAGACACGGCAGCGAAGGGTGGCCTCGGTGAAGCACCCGGTCACAGTGGGAAGCGATCACAGCGATCTCGGCCGTTGGCTTGCGGCGGCTGTCGTGGTGATCGTGCTGGTGGCCCTCACCGTGGTGATCGCCACCAAAACCACCCCATCCGAATTCGCTGGTGGGGTCTGGCGGGCAGCGCAACTGCTGATGGTGCTGGCAGGCACCGTGGCCAGCCTGGTGGCCTTGCTCCGCTGCAAGACCGCATCCCTGCGCCTCGCCTTCAGCCTGATCACCTGGACCGGCGTGCTCAGCCTCGGCGCCCAGCCCGAAGTCTGGCGACTGTCGGACAACCCCCTATCAGGCGACTTCTGGCAGTCCCACTACTGGGCGGGGGTTGCTGTGACGGGCTTGATGTTGGCGTCCCTGGCGGCACGGCAGGAGATCCTGCGGGATCTTCGCTTCAGGCGCCTGCACATCAGTGCCTCGGTTCTGGCTGCGCTGTTGTTCCTGGCTCAGGCCATCACCGGTAGCCGTGACCTGCTGGAGATTCCGCTCAGCTGGCAGAAGCCGGCTGTGTATTCCTGCGATTTCTCCGCCAGGAGTTGCCCGTCTGCCTCAGTTCAGGACGCCTCGTAAACCCAGACGTCTCTGCCGTCGAGGAGCGTCCGGCGGCGACGGCTGTACACCCTGGGCACGTCTTCCCATGCATCCAGCGCAGGCCAGAGGGCATCTGGAACTTTGTAGATCTCCCCACGAACCTGCTGCGAGCCGGCCGGCAGCATTGGATAACCGTCGTGCACGGTCAGCTCCACCTGATTCAAGACACCCTCAACTTCAGCGACGGTCTTCTGCAGCAGGTGATGGGCGCTGGCGCCGGCCTTGAGGCTGCCGTAGACGAACAGGCGCTCCACCGAAGGCCCCGGTTCAGAGAACCTGAACCACTTCGCTCACCTCGGGGATGGATTCGCGCATCTTGCGCTCGATGCCCATCTTGAGAGTCATGGTGCTACTGGGGCAGCTGCCGCAGGCCCCCTGCAGTCTCACCTTCACGATCGGACCGTCCAGTTCCACCACTTCAACGTTGCCGCCGTCGGCTATCAGGAACGGACGCAGCTCATCGAGCACCTTCTCCACGTTTTCCAACGTCAGGGCCATGGTTTCGGTGCTCATCGGACGCAGACAGGGATCAGCCCTCTAAGCCTACGGAGCGGCCCCATAGGGTGACGAGAGCGGTTATCACCCTTTCTCGGTGCAGCAGGACGGCTCCTTCAGTGCAGACGCTCGCTTCGATGCCGTGCTGGTGGGCGCCGGCATCATGAGCGCCACCCTGGCGGCCCTGCTGCATGAGCTGGATCCAGGGCTCCGGCTGCTGCTGGTGGAGCGTCTGGAGGGCCCTGCCCGGGAGAGCACTGCTGCGGTCAACAACGCCGGCACCGGCCACGCCGCCAACTGCGAGCTGAACTACACCCCGATGCAGGCCGACGGCACCGTGGCCACGGCCAAGGCGGTGGCCATCAACGCCGGTTTCGAGCGCAGCCTCGAGTTCTGGGGTTCCCTGCGGGAACGCGGTCAGCTGGACCCGGGGGCGTTCCTGCATCAGGCCGACCACATCAGCGCGGTGTGGACGCCGGAGAACATCGCTTTTCTGCGTCAGCGTTTTGAGCAGCTGAGTCAGATTCCGGCCTTCGCTTCAATGCGCTGGAGCGAGGAGCGAACGGAACTCACCGAGTGGATGCCGCTGGTGATGGCCGGGAGGGATCTGAAGCAGCCGGTGGCGGCCACCCGGATCGAGCGCGGCACGGATGTGGATTTCGGTGCTCTCACCCGCGCTTATCTCGATCCGCTGCAGCACAGCGGTGCCCTCAGCGTGGAGTACGGCACCCAGGTGCGTGATCTCAAGCGCCTGCGCCGAGGTGACATGACCGAGGCCGACTGGCGGGTGATCCTGCAGGACCCCTCCGGCAAGCGGGAGGTGCGGGCGCCGTTTGTGTTCCTCGGGGCTGGTGGGGGAGCCCTGCCGCTGCTGCAACGCTCCGGTATTCCGGAGGCGGATGATTTCGCCGGATTCCCCGTCAGCGGTCTCTGGCTGGTCTGCGGTGACGCCCAGCTGGCGGACAAACAACGGGCCAAGGTTTACGGCAAGGCCGCGGTCGGGGCGCCTCCGATGTCGGTGCCTCACCTCGACACCCGCTGGATCGATGGCAAGCGATCGCTGCTGTTCGGTCCTTTCGCCGGCTTCAGCAGCAAATTCCTCAAGCAGGGGTCGCTGCTGGATCTGCCGGCCTCGGTGCGGCCCACCAACCTGCTGCCGATGCTGCAGGTGGGGGCCACCAATGTGGACCTGGTGAAATACCTGATCAACCAGCTGCGCCAGAGCCCGGAGCAACGCCATGACGCGCTGCAGGAGTTCATGCCCACGGCTCGCACGGAGGACTGGAGCCTGTCGGTGGCCGGCCAGCGGGTGCAGATCATCAAGCGCAGCAAAGAGGGGGGGCGGCTGCAGCTGGGCACCGAGGTGGTGGCCTCCAGCGACGGTTCACTGGCCGCACTCCTCGGGGCCTCGCCCGGTGCCAGTACGTCGGTGACGATCATGCTGGAGGTTCTGCAGCGTTGTTTCAAGGAGCGGCTGGCGAGTGCCCCCTGGCAGGAGCGTCTGCAGGCTCTGCTGCCGAGCATCGGCGGCGACCCGACCCAGGATCCAGAACTGCTGATAGCGATGCGTCAACGCAGCGATGCCCTGCTGGGACTGACGGGCTGAGGACTACTTGGCCAGATTCACCAGCACCACACCGGCGGTGATCAGGCCGATGCCGATCAGCTGCGCGGGCTGCAGCATCTGGCTGTATGCGAAGCGACCCACCAGCACGATCACCACGGTGCCGATGCCACTCCACAGGGCATAGGTGATTCCCAGGGGAATGCTCAGCACCACCTTGGAGAGCAGGACCATCGCAAGGGCGTAGGCGCTGAACACCAGCAGGGTGGGCAGGGGCCTGGTCATGCCCTCCGATAACCGCAGGCAGGAGGTGCCGATCACCTCAGCGCTGATGGCCAGCAACAGCAGGGTCCAGGGATTGCTCAGAGACATCGCTGCTTCATCGCCACTGCTGACCCCTCCTTAGGATTGGGAGAACGAAGAACCATGGACCCGAGACGGGATTCCGCTGCTGCATGACCGACGCCCCCGTCTCACGGATCCGCAACTTCTGCATCATTGCCCACATCGACCACGGCAAGTCGACCCTGGCTGACCGCCTGCTGCAGGACACCGGCACCGTGGCCAACCGGGACATGCAGGACCAGTTCCTCGACAACATGGATCTGGAGCGGGAGCGGGGGATCACGATCAAGCTTCAGGCCGCTCGGATGAACTTCCAGGCGGCCGATGGTGAGGAGTACGTCCTCAACTTGATCGACACCCCTGGCCACGTGGACTTCTCCTATGAGGTGAGCCGCAGCCTGCAGGCCTGTGAAGGGGCGCTGCTGGTGGTGGATGCCAGCCAGGGGGTGGAAGCGCAGACCCTGGCCAACGTGTACTTGGCCCTGGACAACGATCTCGAGATCATCCCGGTGCTCAATAAGATCGATCTCCCCGGTGCGGATCCCGATCGGATCAAGGAAGAGGTGGAGGCGATCATCGGCCTCGATTGCGACAACGCCATCCCCTGCTCGGCCAAGACCGGCCTGGGGGTGCCCGAGATCCTGCAGGCGGTGGTGGACCGGGTGCCGCCGCCGAAGGATGCGGTGGAGGAACCCACCAAGGCGCTGATCTTCGACTCCTATTACGACCCCTACCGGGGCGTGATCGTTTATTTCCGGGTGATGAGCGGCCGCATCAGCTGCAAGGACAAGGTGCTGCTGATGGCGAGCAAGAAGACCTATGAGCTCGACGAGATCGGGATCATGGCGCCGGATCAGAAGAAAGTGGACGAGCTCCACGCCGGTGAGGTGGGCTACCTGGCGGCGTCGATCAAGGCGGTGGCAGATGCCCGTGTGGGCGACACGATCACCCTGCTGAACGCACCGGCGGAGGAGCCGTTGCCCGGATACACCGAGGCCAAGCCGATGGTGTTCTGCGGCCTGTTCCCCACCGAAGCCGACCAGTACCCCGATCTGCGCGATGCGCTCGACAAGCTGCAGCTCTCGGATGCGGCGCTGAAGTACGAGCCGGAAACCAGCAGCGCCATGGGCTTCGGCTTCCGCTGCGGCTTCCTTGGCCTGCTGCACATGGAGATCGTGCAGGAGCGGCTGGAGCGTGAGTACGACCTGGATCTGATCGTCACCGCGCCGTCGGTGATTTACAAGGTGAATATGGTCGATGGCAGTGAGGAGATGGTGGATAACCCCGCCACCCTTCCCGATCCGCAGAAGCGTGAGTCGATCGAAGAGCCCTACGTGAAGATGGAGATTTATGCGCCGAATGAGTACAACGGTGCCCTGATGGGCCTCTGTCAGGAACGGCGCGGGGAGTACATCGACATGAAATACATCACCACCGATCGGGTGACGTTGATCTACGAGTTACCGCTGGCGGAGGTGGTGACCGATTTCTTCGATCAGATGAAGACGCGCACCCAAGGCTACGCCTCGATGGAATACAGCCTGATCGGCTACCGCAAGAACCAGCTGGTACGCCTCGATGTGTTGATCAACGGCGATCGGGCTGATGCCCTCACCACGATTGTTCATCAAGACAAGGCCTACAACGTGGGTAAGGCCCTGGTGGAGAAACTGAAGGAGCTGATCCCCCGCCAGCAGTTCAAGATCCCCATTCAGGCTTCGATTGGTAGCCGAATCATTGCCTCCACCAGCATTAGTGCCATCCGTAAGGATGTGCTCGCCAAGTGTTATGGCGGCGATATATCACGGAAGAAGAAACTGCTGAAGAAACAGGCCAAGGGCAAGAAGCGAATGAAGGCGATGGGCAAGGTAGATGTACCGCAGGAGGCCTTCATGGCTGTGTTGAAGCTGAATGATGGTGGATCAGCTTAATGAGCTTCTGGCCTTTGATTTATCGTTGTCTAGGTTCATTGCAAGACCAGTGAATTCTCAGGGTGTTTTCGTTGATTTTAGTCTCTCATTTTGGGTATTTATCGTGAAAGCCCTCTTTGCCTCGTTTTTTGATCTCGGCGACAATCGTCTCTTGTTTCCGTTTAATCAACAAGAAAGCTGCCCGATGATGAGCAGCCATCTTTTAGCTTTGTGAATGAATGAGGTGCCCTGCTCAAGAAAGATCGCAATCAGAGCATCTCCTTTAATAGTCTTTGTGGTTACCCCAGCCGTTGTGGTTGTTGATGTCATAAAGCCAGCTGTCAGGATTGCTGGCTTTGTATGTTTGTTTCGACCAGGCGACATCAGGAATGCAAGCCCCATAGTCCTCGCCATAGATGGCTGCTTGGGCATCGTTGTAGCCATTCACTCCCCAGGTGTCATAAGTCGGGCATTGGTGGCCCGTGAATTTTGTAGGCGTGGGGAAGTTGAAGACGCGAGCATTGTCCGCGTAACCGCCACCGCCGTTACCGGGGTTGGAGCAATCGTAGCCACCGCTATTGCCATGGCCATTGTTGCCGTCGTTGTCATCGCACTGTTGGAGCCTAAAGCTGCGGGTCACAGTTTGAACGTAAGGAGTTCCTGTACCTTCGGTGCAAGTGATGGAATACGCACCGTTGCTTAGTGGATCAGGTGCATCGCAAAGAGAAGGTGTAACTGTAAGTGAGGTTGCTCCTTCATTTTGGGCTGCGAAAGTGACAGCGGCAGCCTCAGCAATGCCGAAGTTTTCTGCACGCTTTTGAGCAATAAACGGTTGAATGCTCATGTTAGCGATCTTGGGGGCGGCAATCCCCATGATCGTCATACCAGTAATCACTGAAACGATATTCATAAATCAGTCCTCAACAGGTCCAGGAATGCCGTCAGTCAGGGTGACTTTGTAAGTGGTGCCAGTGGGACTGGTAGAAACCACATCTGCACAATCTTTCCCAATAGTAACAGCTATGTATTGAGACCCATTAGGAATGGTGCCACCAGCAAGGGTGTAAATGGAACACTCTTTAGCAGCTGCAATTGCCTCCTGCTTGGCAACAGAATCTTTGGCTCGGTCTTGTGCCGCGTTTAGTTGAGGTAAAGCAACAGCAGACAGGATGCCCACGATTACAATCACGACCATCAGTTCCACCAGGGTGAAACCTTTTTGGAGTGCGTTCTTGGCTTTCTTGTTATTGAGGAGTGCGGTTTGCAGGAATTTGTTAGTCATCAATCGGAATTGATCTCGACATATTCACTATCCACTGATCTTGAAGGCCTTGTCTGAGTCGCGGCTTTTATTGAGATGAGTTCTTTCTGAGGCTGGGTCTCATTGTTCTTTCAGTTGCAGGTCCTTGGTTTTCGATGCATTCAATTAAATGTCTTGCGCACTTTTTAATGTGATCAACAACAGCGTCAGCGGGGAACCCTTCTTTCAGCCCACCATTTGCTGATGTTGATTCATCCTGTTGCCAGCAGGGGCTTTGCTCTGCCCCTGGCGCTAACCACTTCGGCCCTGCTGCTGCTGAGCAGTTTGTCGTTGTAGACCCTCGCCTTGCACGCGCGCCAGCGCAGCAGCCAGGCGCTGGTCACCGCCCAGACCCGCGATGCCGAGCGTTCGGTGGCGATGGCCTTCAAACAGCACGCTGCCGGTGCCCATGCCTGCCTGCTGGCCTTGCCCTCCTCCGAGTGGGACCTCCCGGCGGGCTGCCCTGGGGCGAACCCTGCAGCGCTTCAATCCGGCCGAGTCGCCGATCGCGACTGGCAACTGCTGGATTGGCAACCCCAGGGCGCGTTGGCCGGAACCTTGCGACTGCAATGGAGCGATGGCCGCCAGAGCCGGCTGGATCTGGAGCTGCTGCCATGACGCTCACGGAAGTGCTCGTCTCCGCAGTGATCCTGGGGATCAGCACCCAGGTGGGTTTGCAGGGGTGGACCCGCACAGCCCAGGCTGCCGCCGCCGCTGATCAGCTGGATCAGCAGCTCACTCAATTGGAGCAACGGCTCCTGATCACGCGGCGAGTGCTGGCAAAAGCCCCAGTGGTGCATCCCCATTGCCGCTTTGACGGCGATGCCGTGGATGCCGCGCTCAGTGCCATACCCATGGCTCCCGCCATCACAGAAACGGTCGAAGACGATCGGTCCACCGATGGCCTCTGGCTCACCGTGGCCCATGGTCCGGTGCAACGCCGCCAGTTGTTGACTCCCGCTGGGTTGGGTCATTGCCGCGCAGAGGTGCCCTGATGGATCGCGATCCATGCGCTGGTTTCAGCCTGATCGAACTGCTCCTCGCGGTGGTGATGCTGGGGATCCTGGCGTCGATCGCCATCGCCAGCCCGGCGGCGGTGAAACACAACCTTGACCTGGAAACTGGGTTGCGGCGCTTGCGCATCGGGGTGGATCGAGGCCAGATGGCCGCAGAACGCAATCAGCAGCCTTGCGCGTTGCATCTCACCCCTCAAGGCTGGCAACCCCCGGTGGCTGGGGATCTGCCGGCCTGCCGTGGAGGAAGCCTGGATCTGCAGGACCAAGGCGCCAGCCCGTTGATCCTGCGCAGCAACCTGCCTGATGTCGTGCGGTTCACCGCCAATGGTCTGGTGCTTGATAGCAGTCTGGTGGTGCTGAGCCACCCCCAGCGCAACCACGCTCTCTGTTTCGTGATCGGCTTGCCCCTCGGCATCACCCGCGGCGGCATCTACCGCGCAGACATCAACACTCCCCTCAGCAGTTCCCAATGCAGGCCCCGTGATGCGCGCTGATCGTTCCTCCGCTGGCTTCACCCTGGTGGAGTTGCTGTTGGCAGCGGCTCTGGGACTGCTGCTCTGCGGTGTGATGGGTCAGCTCCTGCTTGGCGAGCTGCGCCAGGGCGGCTCCCTGGCGCAGGCCATGCTGATGAAAGGGATGCAACGCCGAACCCTGGCGTTGGTGAAGGGTGACCTCCGCCAAGCTGCTTCCTGGCAGCTCGATCCGAACCCGCAACAACGTTGGGCCTGTGGACTGTCCGGCCGGCGACCGCTGCTCGCCATCCAACCAAGACATGGCTCAAACCCTGTGGTGTATTCCCTTGGGACGGCACCATCAGCGATCTGGCAGGGCCAGGTGTTGATGCGTTGCGGCCCTGCCTTTGATCTGAACGGTCGTGCCCGCCCGGGCGGTGCCTACCAAAACCGGGTGGTTCTTGATGGCGTGGAAGCCTTCAGAGTCCGTCAGCCCGATGGCTTGCCCCTGCTGGAATTCCATCTGGAGCAACGTCTTCCCGGCAAGGACCGTCGGGTCCGCAGCACCGGCGTTGGTTAGTTCACGACTCCTGTTCAGCAGCCTCAGGTTTGAGCAGGAAGAACGCCATAACACTGCCGTAGGCCACGGACAGCATCACGTGATCAAGCCAGCCGAATTCCACCCCCATGCCCATGGCGGTGATCCAGCTGTTCACCAGCACCAGCATCACGCCGAACACCCCGAGCACCAGCGAGACCAGTGGGTTCTGCCACTGCCGCCCCTGCCACAGGCTCCAGAGCAGAGGCAGCAGGGCCAACGTGGACACACCGTGCAAAACGCGCATCGACAGGTCGCTGTGCAGGTGCGGCGTGATCGCGGCCCACAGGTTGGCTGGGATCAGCAGAGAGCAGAACACCAGATACGCAATAATCGCGGCAACCTCACGGTGAAACAGCTGCCTTGATTCAGGTGGCTGCTGACCCCAATGGTGCCGCCCATTCCCTCCACCAGCAGCTTCACCACCGACAGTCCAAGCCCTGATCCGCTTTTCTCCGTGGCATTGCTGGCCCGTTGAAACCGCTCGAACACCCGTTCCAGCTCATCAGCGGGGATGCCGATGCCCTCATCGATCACGTCAATGCAGGCGAACTCTTGTTCAAGGCGCAGGGTCAGACGAATGGGACGGTCATTCGGGGAATATTTATCGGCGTTTTCGATCAGATCGAGCAGAACCTGGCGCAGCCTCGCCGGGTCGGACTGCACGATCACGGCGTCTGAATCGGTCAATTCCGGAAGATTGAGCTCCAGCCTGCGGCTCAGGGTGCTGCGGGCAAGTGTCACGACCTGGTCCAGTTGATCGATCAGCTGAAGGGGTTCATGGCTGATGCTCAGCCGTCCTGAATCGCTTCGGGAGAGATCGAGAAGATCATCGAGAAGCCGTCGCATGCGGATGCTCTCGTCCTCCGCTGTTTGCAGGCCTTTGAGTTGACCTGATGACAGGTTGTCGCTGCGGCGGATCGTGCGGTGCAAATAGCCCTGCACGATCGTGAGGGGCGTGCGCAATTCGTGGCTGACGGTGCTGACGAACTGACGCTGCAATTCCCATGACTGGGAGAGACGTTCCAGCAGGGCGTCATAGGTGCGACCCAGTTGGAGCACTTCGATGGGACCGTGCTTCAACGTCAGTCGGGCTGAGGCCAGGGTCTCGGCGGTGACGTCGTTCGTCGCGGCATTGAGTTGCTGGAGCGGTTGCACGATGCGACGCACAAGGGCGCTCACAGCAATCAGCGTGATGATCAGACAGCTCCCCCAGATGAGGATCATCAGCCCCAGGTAATGGCTCAGGGCCTGTTGGTTCGAGCTCACCTCATGGCTGATCCAGAGCCGGGCGCCGGAGGGGAATCGCTCCACCAGTTCACTCAGGTATTGGTTCTCTCCAAGACGCAACTGCTGCTGCAGCCCAACGGTTCGTTTCTGGTTGGCGGCCATGGCCGCTCGGATTGTCTGATCCGAGATCGACACATGATCGCTCTCGGGCAACAGCAGCGACCCATCGGGTTGCTCGATCCAGAGGCTTGTGCGCATTCTGGAATGCAGCAGCAGCTCCTGTCGAACACTTGCATCGTCCCCACCTCCCTTCCGCAGGCACTGCTGGATGGAATCAGCGCTGTCTCGGAGCTCCCGGAGGTCGTTTTGAATCAGGTTGCGCTGGCCGATCCAGAGCCCAGCTGACGATGCACCTGTGAAGCCGATGAACACGGCCAAATAGGTCGCCAACTGCAGTTGACCCTGCAGGCTGCCCAGCAGCGTCCGGCGCCAGGATCGGGAGGTTGCCATGGCCCATTCTCCCGCTGATGGGGGGATGATGCATCCGTTGCATGGAACCCCTTTCGTGATCCTCAGCCTCTCCACACGGATGGCCCGTTGGGGGCTCGTGATCGTGGGCATCTATGGCGTCATCGCCGTGTTCACGCCGATTCTTGTCGCCCTGGGCTGGTTGCCGGATGCCAACGCCGGCCTGGCGAATCCGATCTATGCGCCGCCCACCTTTGAGCATTGGTGCGGTACCGATCGCCTCGGCCGGGATGTTTGCATCCGCACCATGGCCGGCAGTGGGGTGGCCCTGCAGGTGGTGCTGTTGGCGGTTGGTGTTGCCCTGCTGGTGGGTGTTCCCCTGGGCATGGTGAGCGGCTACCTGGGGGGTGCCGTCGACCGGGTGCTGGTGCTGCTGATGGACACCCTGTACACGCTTCCAGTGCTGTTGCTGTCGGTGGTGCTGGCATTTCTGCTGGGCAAGGGCATCCCCAATGCCGCTGCCGCCCTGTGTGTCGTCTACGTACCGCAGTACTTCCGGGTGGTGCGCAACCAGACGGCTCAGGTGAAGAGTGAACTGTTTGTGGAAGCCGCCCGCACCCTCGGTGCAGGGCCGTTGTGGATCCTGCGCCGTTACCTCTTCCGCAACGTGATCACCTCGGTGCCGGTGCTGCTCACCCTCAACGCCGCCGATGCCGTTCTGGTGCTGGGGGGCCTGGGTTTCCTTGGTCTGGGGCTGCCGGAAACCGTGCCCGAGTGGGGCGGCGATCTGAACCTGGCTCTGGCGGCGGTGCCCACCGGTGTGTGGTGGACCGCTCTGTTTCCAGGGTTGGCCATGTTCATCCTGGTGCTGGGCCTGTCCTTCCTCGGGGAAGGCATCGAAGCCTGGGTCAGCGGCGCGGAGAACCAACCGACGTCAAACTGACGGCAACAGTTCCTCACGCCATGCCTTGGTGGACCAGCCTGCTGTTCCTGGCGATCTCCGTGATGCTGTGGATGTCAGGCCGCAACAATCCCGATGATGTGATCGGGCTGCTGGAGCGGTTGCTGGCAGCACTGCTGGTTCTGGTGGTGGTCTTGGTCAGCCAGAACCTTGTGCTGGAGAGCGTGGCACTGATCGCGGCCCTGCGTTTGCCCTTTGCCTCCGGTTCACGCCACTGATTCCTCAGCGGCTGGCGGGGGGCTTCACTTCACGGATGGAAATCCTGCAGGAGCTGGGGAACAGGGCATGGGCCGCCTCCACCGCCTGGCCCAGATCGACGGACTGCAGCATCTCCTCGCCCCATTCCTCGCCGCAGTGATACGTGACGGCGTAGTCGTGCATTGCTTTGTCGTCCATTCCTGACAATTCGCTGATTCGGTTATGGCTCAGCTGCGCCCCCATCGGCAAGGGGACCTGTGAAATCAGCAGCGCAACTTCACTGTTCGGGGCAGCTCTTCCAGCAGCTCTCCTTCATCATTGAGTTCGGGGTACGGACGCCCCTGCTCCCGGCACCAGGCGGCCACCTGGGGGTAGGACCACTCGAACAGTAGCTGTCTGTAATGGTCTGCTGACAACCCTTCCCCCCGCGTTGGAGCTGTTCCAGCCACCTGGCGCTGGCGCAAGGCCTCGAACAACAGGGTGGCCGTGGCGACCGAAACATTCAGGGACTGCACCATGCCCCGCATCGGGATGAACAGGGCCTCATCCATCAGGTCTCTGGCCTGATCGGTCAGGCCCCATTTCTCCGCCCCCAGCACAAATGCGGTTGGACCGGTGAAGTCACAGTCCCGGTAGTCCTTCGCTTCAACCCCGAGGTGGGTGCCGTAGATCCGAAATCCCCTGTTTTTGAGGCTGCAGATTGCGGTCTCGATGTCCGGATGGTCGTTCAGGGGCACCCATTTCTGACTGCCCTGGGCGGTGCTGTTGAAGGTGCGGGGACGTCCCTGCAGGCTGACGATGTGGGCCTCCAGGGCTCCCACCGCATCGCAGCTGCGCAGGATGGCGGAGAGGTTGTGGGGCTTCTCCACGTGCTCCAGCACCACGGTCAGATCTGCCATGCGATGGTTCAAAACGGATTTCAGCCGTTCAAACCGTCTGGGCAGAAGGGGCATATCCGAGGGGAGACGTCAGAGGAGCAGATTGGACCCCTTCAGCTTCTCAACCCCGGGCATAGCAACGGCAAAATCCGCCGACTCGTCGCCATCGATGTCGATCGAAAGGGTCTCCTTTTTGAACCGTACTTCGCCGGCCGTTCCGGTGAACTGCCGCTTTTTGATGTACTGCAGCTCCTCAGCAAGGGCTTGCAGATTGATCTTGTCCTTCTTGCCGAAATCAAGGATGTGATCGCGCCCATCCGCATCGGCCAGCGAATCCTCCACGCCTGAGTACAGGAAACGGTCCTTGCCTTTACCGCCGATCAGCACATCGGCGCCAAGGCCTCCATCGAGGGTGTCCTTGCCTTTGAGGCCGATAAGCAGATCAGCTTCTTCGCCTCCGTTCAGTTCATCGTTGAGGTTCAGCCCTGTTTTGGAGAACTGGACCGTTGCCAGGAGTTCATCGGTGAGACCGATCTTCTTGGGCTTGATCCCGATGTCCTTGAAATCGAGATAGATCGGAACGGCTTCGCCAGCTGGAAGCATCGCAAGCACCTCAACCGTGAAGATCAAGGAACTGTTCGGAGGAATGCTGTCGCCGATGGCTTGTTCGCCGTAGGCGAGCTCTGAGGGGATCTTGAGCTCCACAACCTCACCGAGCTTCTGACCGTTCAAGCCCTGATCCCAGCCCTGAATCACTTGCCCCGCGCCTAGTACGAATTCGAAGGGTCTGCGGCCAGCTTCGGCTTCGAAGCTGCTGAAGTCGAAGCTCGCGTCAAATTGCTCTCCGCTCAGCAGAGTCCCCTGGTAGTTCACGAGGAGTCGATCGCCGTCTGCAAGCTGGCGGCCCTTCGACTTGCGCAACACCGTCGTGGTGAGCTCTGTAATGGAGTCCTCAGGCATCAACGTTCTGACGTGTCGGCCTACGTTGGCCGAGATTGCTGAGGCTGCTTTGCTCGGTGGAGGGCCCTTTTGATCAGCGCGTGTGGGTGACGGTGTCTCGCATCCCCCATGGCCGCCTGGCCACCTACGGACAGATCGCTGATCTGATCGGCGCCTATGGCTGCGCCCGGCAGGTGGGCTGGGCCTTGCGGCGGCTGAAATTGCCCACTGAGGTGCCCTGGCATCGGGTGGTGAATGCCCAGGGGCGCATTTCGATGAGCCTCAGTCGCGAGGGCAGCGATTGGATCCAACGGGAGCTGCTGCTAGCGGAAGGGGTGCCGGTGGATGAAGAGGGGCGTTTGCCGTTGAAGGAACGGCTTTGGCGGCCGGAAGCTATGTCTGGATCCTGAGGGTTGACTGGATTGACACAGCCGCAAACCAAAGGACTGGCACCACGGAGGCTCGCCTGGGAGGTGCTGCAGGCGGTGGCGGCGGGGGCCTATGCCGATGTTGCTTTGGAACGGGCCCTGCGGGAGCATCATCTGACGGGCGCCGATCGGGGCCTGGCGACGGAGCTGGCCTACGGAGCGATCCGACGGCGGCGACCCCTGGATGCCTGGCTGGATCGTCTGGGCAAGATTCCCGCTTTGAAGCAACCGCCCAAGTTGCGTTGGCTTCTGCACGTGGGGCTGTACCAGCTGTTCTGGATGGAGCGCATTCCCGCCTCCGCTGCGGTGAACACAGCCGTGGATCTGGCGAAAGCCGTTGGTTTGGCCCGTCTGGCCCCCGTGGTCAACGGCATGCTGCGTTCTGCGCTGCGGGCTCGGGAGTCCGGCCAAGGGTTGGACACACCCTCCGAGTGGGCTGCTGCCCTCGCCCTCGAGCACTCGCTTCCGGACTGGTTGCCGCCGCTGCTGCTGGAGTGGCGGGGGGAGGAGGGGGCTGCCGCCGTGGCGACCGCCTGCAACCTGGTGCCCTGCCTTGATCTGCGGGTGAATCCACTGCGGGCGTCCAGGGCGGAGGTCATGGCTGCCCTGGCGAGTGCCGGCATCAGCAGTCATCCCCTCGAGGGTTGTCTCCATGGTTTGCAGGTGGACGGGCACAGGGGGGATCTACGCAGCTGGCCCGGCTATGAGGAGGGCCATTGGTGTGTTCAGGATCGGGCGGCCCAGTGGGTGGCGCCGCTGCTGGCTGCGCAGCCCGGAGATCGAATCCTGGATGCCTGTGCCGCCCCTGGTGGAAAGACCACCCACCTCGCGGAACTGGTGAAGGATCAGGCTGAGATCTGGGCGGTGGACCGCTCGGCCGGTCGCTTGCAACGGGTGGCGGCCAATGCCGCCCGGCTCGGCCATGGCTCGATTCAGGCCCTGGCGGCGGATGCCGAACAGCTGCTGGAGGACCGCCCCCAGTGGCGCAGCCATTTCCAGCGGATCCTGATCGACGCCCCCTGCTCCGGATTGGGCACCCTGGCCCGTCATCCCGATGCGCGTTGGCGTATGACACCCGCTGCGATTGAGGGCCTGTTGCCCCTTCAGAAATCCCTGTTGGAGGGGCTGTTGCCACTGCTGGCTGAGACCGGAACCCTGGTCTACGCCACCTGCACGATTCACCCGGCGGAGAACACGGCTCAGATCCATGGGCTGCTGCAACATCACACCGAGCTCAAGCTGCTTGAGGAGACCCAGCGCTGGCCCGATGCTGAGACCGGTGGTGATGGTTTCTATGCCGCCGTGCTTCAGCGCCGTTGAATCTGGGGTTTGAGCCAGTTGCGGCGACCGTTCACCTCAGCCTGAGGCTCACGCGGTGGTTCGGGTCGAGAGATTGGCGCTGGAGTTGGCGCGATCCGAGGTTGGGGTGCCGATGTCGAAGCAGATTCGGGAGTTGTGAACGGCACCGGGGCCATGGATGGGTCGGGTTCCCAGCGTGGAGCTGTGTAGATCGGCTTCGGCGCGTAGTCGTAGCCGCGGTACGGGACTTTTTTGTCTGTTGTCTTTGGTTTGGGCTTGCCAGGTGGTTCGAACTTGCGGTTCAGCACAGGTTTGGCTGGGAACGGCTGCAGAGGAAACTCGTCCTCGATCTGCAGCATGAATTGCTTCCAGGCCCAGGCGGCTTCCCCGCTGTTGCTCTTGGTCTCTTTGTTGTTGTCGTACCCGAACCAAACAGCTGTTGTGAGCTGCGGTATCGATCCGATGAACCAGAGGTCGCGGGCGCCTTCTGAGGTTCCGGTTTTGCCCGCCACAGCTCGGTTTTCTAGCTTGGCGGCGATGCCTGTACCACCGGTCACGACCCGTTGCAGCATCCAGTTCATGGCATCGGCGACATCACTGTCCAGGGCGCGACGGCCGCGATCGCCATCCAGGCGGCGACTCCAGATCAGTCCATCCTTCGGACCGCGGATCTCCTCAAATGGTGTCGGTTGCACGAACACTCCACGGTTCGTCACACCGGCATAGGCCGCGGCCATCTCAAGGATCGTCTGCTCGTAGGCACCGATCGCCATCGGGTAGTACTTCCCGAGGGGGCGGGTGGTCCCGATGTCAAAGCCGTTGGCGGTTTCGATAATGGCGTCGAAACCCACTCGGTCCTGCAGTTGCACCGCAACGGTGTTAAGTGAGTTCTTGAGAGCGTCGGCAAGGGAGACCGGTCCGAAGTACTTGGCGCCGAAGTTCTTCGGGCAGTAGCCCCGCCAGCAGCGGGGCGAATCCATAAAGATATCCTCGGGTCTGATGCCTCGGTCGATGGCTGCCGCGTAGGGGAAGAGCTTGAAGGTCGACCCGGGCGACCGCAGAGCCTGGGTGGCACGGTTGAACTGACTGTCTTTGAAGCTCTTGCCTCCCACCATGGCGCGCACCAGACCGGTGCCCGGTTGGATGGTGACCAGGGCCCCTTCTGTATCAGAGGGGGCGTACTCACGAATGACCTGCTGGGCTTTTCTCTGCCAGTCGAGGTTGAGGCTGGTGCGCACCTTGAGGCCGCCCACTTCCAGCTGTTCCTGGGTGACGATTTTGGGAAGTTCCTGGGCCACCCAGCCGGTGAAGAATGGGGCTGCGCTGTTGAAGTATTTCGGTGTGGCCGGTTTGAGATTGAGAGGAGAGTTTTTTGCTGCCGAGGCCGAGGCGCTGGTGATGAAGCCCTCCTGAAGCATTCGCTCCAGCACGATGGATCGTTGCTGCCGGGCCAGCTCCGGGTTCACCAGGGGCGAGTAGACCGAAGGTGCCGGGGGGAGACCCGCGATCAGAGCAGCTTCCGGCAGCGTGAGCTGGTCTGGGGACTTGGAGAAGTAGTTCCAGGCGGCATCCGCCACGCCGTAGGCACCGGATCCGAGGTACACGAAGTTGAGGTATTGCTCAAGGATCTGCTGCTTGCTCAGCTGACGTTCCAGCTTCAAGGCCAAGGCTGCTTCCTTGAGCTTTCGAATAATGGTGCGGTCTTGGCTGAGAAAAACGGTGCGGGCCAGCTGCTGGGTGATGGTGCTGGCGCCTTCCCGCACCGAGCCCTGCCGGACATTGGTGACCACGGCCCGGGCAATCCCCCAGCCATCGACCCCGTCATGGTCAAAGAAGCGGCGGTCTTCAGCGGCGATGAAGGCCTGCTGCACCAGCAGAGGCATGGACCCCGGCTCGAGCTTGTCGCGGGTGGCCGGTCCCAGTTTCTGGATGATGCGCCCCCGTGTGGACAGCAGGGTGATCGTTCCAGGACGGTTGAAGTTGGCGATGCCGCGGGCATCCGGCAGGGCCGTATCGATCAGCTTGGTCAGCGCCCGTGTTCCGAGAGCGGCACCGATGCCCACACCCGCTGCAGCAGCGGCGATGAGGGCCCAATGCAGACGGGAACGGTTCACATCAGCTGAGTGAGTGGACTGTGGCCGACGGCCAGAGCGGTCACCAGCATGCCGAGCACCAGGAAGGGTTGAGCGCTGGCCTGGTATTTGACGTCAAATTCCACTGGGTCCCGCAGCAACCAGATGTCCTGGAAGATGATCTGGGGAACGATCAACAGCACCATCAGGACCGCAGCGAAATGCTGACCGATGGCAATGAGAACGGCAACCATCGCCAACTGGAAAATGTCGATCATTCCGGCGCTGATCCAACTGGCTGTTTTGATTCCGAACACAACGGGTAAGGACTGAAGCCCCAGTTCGCGATCACCCTCAACGCTTTTGAAGTCGTTCACCACGGCAATGCCCAGACCCGCGAGGCTGTAGGCCAGGGTCAGCAGCGCTGTGCTCCAGGTGAGCTGGCCGAACAGGGCCTGGCCGGCCCACCAGGGCAGGGCGATGTAGCTGGCACCGAGGGCATAGTTCCCCAGCCAGCCGTTCTGCTTGAGCTTCAGCGGTGGTGCTGAATAGATGTAACTGACAAAGGATCCCCCCAGAGCCAGCAGGAACACCACGGGAGTGCTGTGGCCGGCCCAGAGATCGAGGCCGTAGGACACCGCCAGACCCGCGATCAGCAGCAGCCAGATCTGCAGCTTCACCTGGCCCAGGGGAATCGCGCCGGATGGGATCGGCCGGTAGGGCTCGTTGATGGCGTCGATGTCTCGGTCGTAGTAGTCGTTGATGGTCTGGGTGAAACCCGCCAGCAGAGGACCGCTCATCAACATGCAGGCGAAGGCCGCAAGCACGTGATCCAGTTTCCACTGGTAGTTGCCACTGGCCGCGGCGCCGCAGATCACACCCCAGATGAGCGGGATCCAGGTGACCGGTTTCATCAGCTGCAGCCGCAGCTTCCAGATGTTGGTGGTGCCGGAGGCACCTTTCATGCCCAGCAGCTGGCGTGCGTCACTCACAGGAGTTGTCCTCAGGCTGCTGCGATTTCGTCTTCGAAAAACCAGTTGGTGGAGCCATCACTCAGCTCCACCACCACACCGATGCCCTGGCCGTCGACGGTGCGGAATTCCTTCACCGTTCCGCTGGCATCAGCTTTCAGCAGGTCCACCAGACTTTGGGGAATCCGATCACGAACACGGGTGACACGGATCTTGGAGCCGATGTTGATCGACGCAGCCTGGGACATGGCCTGCAAGGCTTGGATAGTGGCGCAACCCTAACAGTCGCTTTTGCGCCGGATCGATGGTCGCTCTCCGCCTGATTCCCTGCCTGGATGTCGCCCGCGGACGGGTGGTGAAGGGCGTCAACTTCGTCGGTCTTCGCGATGCCGGGGATCCTGTGGAACTGGCCTGTCGCTACAGCGGAGCCGGCGCAGACGAGCTGGTGTTCCTCGACATCGCCGCCAGCCATGAAGGACGCGGCACCCTGATCGATATGGTGCGGCGCACCGCCGAATCGGTCACGATTCCCTTCACCGTGGGCGGAGGCATTTCCACGGTTGACGGCATCACGGATCTGCTGCGCGCCGGGGCCGACAAGGTCAGCTTGAACTCCTCCGCCGTGCGCCGTCCCGAGTTGGTGCGCGAGGGGGCTGATCGCTTCGGCTGCCAGTGCATTGTTGTGGCCATCGATGCCCGCAAGCGGGATGGCGATGGCTGGGATGTCTACGTCAAGGGAGGGCGCGAGAATACCGGGCTGGATGCGGTGGATTGGGCGCGGAGGGTGGCGGAGCTCGGTGCCGGCGAAATTCTGCTCACCTCCATGGATGGCGATGGCACCCAGGCCGGCTACGACCTTGCCTTCACCCGAGCAGTGGCGGATGCGGTGCCGGTGCCGGTGATCGCCTCCGGTGGGGCCGGCTGCATCGACCACATCGCCCAGGCCCTTGAGACAGGGCCGGGGGGAGGGCATGCCTCGGCAGCGCTGCTGGCCTCACTGCTGCATGACGGTGTTCTCACGGTGGAGGAGATCAAACAGGATCTGCTGCAGCGAGGTCTGTCGATTCGGCCGTGAAACCAGGAGATCCCGCTGCGGTTGAGCAGTTGTTCGATTCGGTCGCCTCCCGCTACGACCAACTCAATGACCTGTTGAGTCTGGGGCTGCATCGTCAGTGGAAGCGACAGTTGCAGTGCTTCCTCAGGCCCGCAGCGGGAGAGACCTGGCTTGATCTCTGCTGCGGGACGGGGGATCTTGCCCTGGAGCTGGCGCGCCGCGTGAGGCCAGCTGGCTCAGTGCTGGGTCTGGATGCTGCCGCGGCACCCCTGGAGCTCGCGCGGCAGCGTCAACGCCGTCAACCCTGGCTGAATGTTGCGTTCCAGCAGGGAGATGCCTTGGCAACGGGGCTGCCGGATGCCTCCGCCGATGGAATTGTGATGGCCTATGGCCTGCGCAATCTCAAGGATCCAGCGGCGGGGCTGGTGGAGATGGCCCGCCTGTTGAAACCGGGGCGACGGGCTGGTGTGCTCGATTTCAATCGCTTGACGACGTCAGGACCTGCCGCAAGCTTTCAGCGCTTTTATCTGCGTCGGCTTGTGGTGCCGGTGGCCTCTGCAGCTGGCCTTAAGGAGGAGTACGCCTATCTGGAGGAGAGCCTGAAACGCTTCCCCGATGGCTCAGCTCAGGAGCGCATGGCTCTCGAGTCGGGGTTTTCCCAGGCCCGGCACCACACCCTGGTGGCAGGTCAGATGGGAATGCTGCTGTTGGAACGATGAAGCTTGTTCTGCGTCGCTTGCGACACAGCCTGTTGGTGTCGTAAATCTAAAGACAAGTTTAAGACGAGGTCTGCTGTGGCCTTCCCGCTCCCGACGCTGCTTCCCACCATTGAGGAGTTGCTTCAGGAGGTGCAGTGGCTCGATGGTCTGATCCTGGTCACCGACTCAGCCCGCGCCAGCTTTGTCTCGTTCTCCCAGGTGGATCCCCTGCTCCGGCGCTTGAGGCAGCGTCCCAAGGGGCATGAAGTGGCCGAAAAGCTCTGCATGTCGTTGCTGGAATCCCACGGCAAGGGCGGCGCCAAGCCGGTGCTGGTGTTCCAGGGGGATGGCAGTTTCTGGCTCGGGTTGATCGGACCGAACGGCAGCAACCCCCATCGCCACCACGCCATTGCCCACCTGCACCGCTGCCTGGCCTTGAAGAGCTGAGGTCTGCGAAGCTCCACCCGCCTCAGGCAGCTCGGCCAGTTGGCACGGACGGGATGGCCACGTCCGTTTGGCAGGGGGGGCTGACCTTCTGGGCAGAATCAACCCCCAGGCACCTCCGGTTCGCAGTGCATTTTCAGGACATCATCAGCACCCTCAACCGCTTCTGGGCGGATCAGGGATGCCTGCTGCTGCAGCCCTACGACACCGAGAAAGGGGCCGGCACCATGAGTCCCCATACGGTGCTGCGGGCGATCGGTCCCGAGCCCTGGGCTGTGGCATACCCCGAGCCCTGTCGCCGCCCGACCGATGGCCGCTACGGCGACAACCCCAACCGGGCCCAGCACTACTTCCAGTTCCAGGTACTGATCAAGCCCTCCCCAGACGGTATCCAGGAGACCTATCTCGCGTCGCTGGAAGCCCTGGGCATCAAGGCGGCGGACCATGACATCCGTTTTGTGGAGGACAACTGGGAATCCCCCACCCTTGGAGCCTGGGGTGTGGGCTGGGAGGTGTGGCTCGATGGGATGGAGGTGACGCAGTTCACCTATTTCCAGCAATGCGGCGGGATCGACTGCAAGCCGGTGTCGATTGAAATCACCTATGGCCTCGAGCGGCTGGCCATGTACCTCCAGGATGTGGAAAGCATCTGGGATCTGAGCTGGAACGCGGAGCGCAACTACGGCGACATCTGGCTGCCCTTTGAAAAGGCTCAGTGCCACTTCAACTTCGAGGGCTCTGATCCAGAAAGGCTGAAGCAGCTGTTCGCCATCTATGAAGCCGAGGCCTCTGATCTGATCGAGAAGAAGCTGCCGGCACCAGCCCTGGACTTCGTGCTCAAGTGCAGCCACACCTTCAACCTGTTGGAGGCCCGCGGCGTGATCTCCGTCACCGAACGCACCGCCACCATCGGTCGGATCCGCACCCTGGCCCGCAAGGTGGCGGAAGCCTGGCTGGCGGAGCGGGAAGAGCTGGGCTTCCCCCTGCTGAAGGGGGGAACGCTTGCGTAAGCGGCTTGACGCCCTCTGCTCCGTTTCCCCTCCGTTCAGACCTGCGCACTGCTGCTCTGCCTGACCCTGCTGCTGCGGGGGCTGCTCTGGGGCGCACCTCTGCCGCCATCATCTGATCCATCCAGGGCAATCCAACAGCAGCGGTCGCCCGTGCAGCTGACCGGCAGGCTGCTGGCGGATGCTCGTCGGTTTGATCACGCCTGCTCCGCCCTTGTGGCGGTGGAGTGGCTCGATGGGATTCGCCGTCCGGGACGCACGGAACTTCAGCTCCGTCCTTGCCCGGATCCACCCCGCCAGGGTTGGCGCATTCGTGTTCGCGGGCAGCTGAAACGCCCTGCTGCCGGTGTTCACCCCCTGCTGCCTGGTCCGGCGGAACGGTTGGCGGCCAGGGGCAGCTGGAGCCAGCTGCGTGCATCACGCATCGAGGTGCTTGATCGTCCCTGGACGCCCATCGCTGATCTGCGGCGGCGGATCGCTGACCGTCTTCAGGCCGCGGCAGGTGCCCAGCGAGGCGGGCTGCTGGCGGCGCTGGTGCTGGGCAGTGCCCAGGTGCAGCTTCCCGATGATCTGCGCAAGGCCTTCCGGGTTGCTGGCTTATCCCATGCCCTGGCGGCCTCAGGCTTCCACCTCTCGGTGCTGATGGGGGCTTCCCTGGCGCTGGGTCGCTGTCTGGGGCGTTCCCTGCGACTGGCCTTCGCGGCGTTGGCGATGTTGATCTTTTTGATCTGCGCTGGAGCCCAACCATCGGTGGTGCGGGCCGTGCTGATGGGGGCCACGGCGTTGCTGATCCGCGAGTCCGGCGAACGCAGCCGCGGTTTCGGGGTGTTGCTGCTCACCCTCAGCCTGATGCTGCTGCTGCATCCCGCCTGGGCCCGCTCGATCGGTTTCCAGCTCAGCGCTGCCGCGACGGCAGGGTTGATCCTCACGGCCCCTGGCCTGGAGCGGTGGTGGGCGGAGCGCTTGCCGAGGCGGCTCGGGTGGTTGGCACCAGCTTTGGCGGTTCCCCTCGCTGCGATGGCCTGGACCCTGCCACTGCAGCTGCTCCACTTCGGCTCGGCTCCCCTCTACGCCCTGCTGGCCAACCTGTTGGCGGCTCCGCTGCTGGCTCCCTTGACCCTCTCCGCGATGGGTCTGGCTCTGGCGTCACTGGTGTTGCCCGCGGCGGCCCTGCAGCTGCTGGCCTGGCCCGTGGCGCAGTTGGCCGCTCTGTTGATCGCCATGGTGCGCTGGATCAGCCACTGGCCCGCTGCGCGGTTGCTCACCGGTCACCCCCAGCCCTGGGTGGTGGCGTTGCTGGTGATCGGCCTGCTGCCCTGGTTGTTGCTCGAAGGGGGGCGTTGGCGCCGGATGGGACTGATATCCGTGCTGATGGCCGTGCTGGTGCACGGGCGTGTTCAGCTGGCGGATGGCGTAGTGGCAGTTCAACGCGGCCGGCAGCACTGATATCCGTGCTGATGGCCGTGCTGGTGCACGGGCGTGTTCAGCTGGCGGATGGCGTAGTGGCAGTTCAACGCGGCCGGCAGCACTGGCTGTTGGCCCGGCATCAGGGCCGCGCTGCTCTGGTCAGTCTGACCGCTGGTGCCAGCAGTTGCCGGATGGCCCGCCGCCTGGCGGCGGGCCATGGCCATGGGCGCCTGGACTGGGTGTTGCTGCTGGATCCTGTAGCCAGTGAGGTGATGGCCTGCTGGCAGGGGCTCGGGCATCGCGTGGTCGCCCCCCATCAGGGTCGCGCCGGTCTTGCCTTTGGTCAGCGCCTTCGCAGCGATGGCCTGTCCCTGGAGCTGCTCGCGGACCGTGGCCAGCCCATGCTGCTGCGGATCGGTCAACTGCGCTGGCGCCTGCTGCCTCGGCCCCAGGCCCTGTTGGCCCTGCAACGTCAGCGCAGGCTCGGTCCTGTTGATGGCACCTGGCTTGGGTTCCAGCCCAATCGCGTCCAGCGCCGCTGGTTGGCGGGAGGCGGAATGGAGGTTGGCCTTTAGAGTCTGACCACGCCGGTCTGGCGTGTGGAGAGGTGGCAGAGTCCGGTTGATTGCGCACGACTCGAAATCGTGTAGGGGTCACACCCTCGTGGGTTCGAATCCCACCCTCTCCGTTCTGATCAGGAGTGAAACAGCAGCACCAGGCCCTGTTGCACCTGGTGGAATTCCCGTTCCTCGCGACTGAGGTCCAGCCCCACCTTGAGTCCCTCCTGCAGGGCATCCTCAAACGGTGGTGTGGTAGGAGATGACTCGTCCGTCCACAGCGCAGCGATCCCCACCGCAGTGGCATGCCATCGGAACCGGTTCGTGGTGCCGATGTCCGGTTCATTCAGAGCCTCCTCGAGCAGGAGGTTGATCGTGGTGTTCGTGCTGGACATGCCGCAAGCATCGTCACCAGGCGCCGGCGCCGCAATGGGCTGAGAGACTTCGTTGCGTTGGGTGGGTTGCGCTGTGATGGCTCCAGCGAAGGAGGATCTACCGCGGCGCATCGCCCTGGCCCATGAGTGGTTCTCGCCACGGTCCACCGGTGGTGCGGAGCTGGTGGTTCAGGCCATCGATGCCCTGCTCTGTAGCCTTCAACGCACGCCGCAGTTGGCGGCGCTGGTGGATGGCGAGTCAGCACGTCCCGGCAGCTGGCTGTTCGGGCGCCACATCCGCACCAGCCCGATTCAGCAATTGCCCTGGGGCGTAAGCCACGTCCAGCAATATCTGCCGCTGCTCACCCTGGCCATTGAGCAGATCGACCTGGGGGATGCCGAGCTGGTGATCAGCAGCAGTCATCTGGTGGCCAAGGGGGTGATGACGGCTCCGGATCAGCTGCATCTCAGCTACGTCCACACACCCGTGCGCTACGCCTGGGATCAGATGCATGCCTACCTCAGCCGTTCCGCCTTGGCACGGCGGGGGTTTGGCCCTCTGATTCGCTGGCAGCTGCATGCCCTGCGCCAGTGGGATCAGCTCAGCGCCCAGCGGGTGGATCACCTGCTGGCGAATTCCCGCTTCACCGCCCGCCGCATTCAGAAGTTCTGGGGGCGTCAGGCCCAGGTGTTGCACCCACCGGTTGCGGTGGAGCGTTTCCGCTGGGATGGAGCGCGCGACGACAGCTACCTCTGCCTCTGCCGGCTGGTGCCCTACAAGCGTGTGGATCTGGTGGTGGAGGCCTTCAATCGCCTGGGGCTGCCGTTGCTGGTGGTGGGTGACGGCCCGGAGCGGGAGCGGCTGGAGGCCCTCGCGGGTCCCACGGTGACCCTGTTGGGGCGGCAGAGCCAGGAGCAGGTGGAAGCCCTGATGTCCTCCTGTCGGGCTTTTGTCTACGCCGGTCTGGAGGATTTCGGCATCGCCCCGGTGGAGGCGATGGCGGCGGGAGCCCCGGTGATCGGCCTTGGCCGCGGAGGGCTGCTGGATACCGTGCGCTGCGCCACGGGCGGTCTCGAGCAGGCCACGGGTGTGCTGTTCCCTGATCAGAACGTCGGCTCCCTTATGGAAGCGGTGAGCTGGTTTGAGCAGAACCGGATCTGGCGTCAGCTGGATGCCGGTGCGATCCGGCAATGGGCGGAGCGGTTCCGACCGGAAGCCTTCAAGACCCGTTTTGAGGCGACGTTGCGACAGGCCTGGACGGCCCATCAGGGCCGCTGTGCCGTTGCAGCGAGTGACCCCGCTGAGATGCCAGCCCTGCAGCTGTGACGTTGAGTGTGATGAGACGCAAGTTGAGTCTTTGACCACGGCCCCCCGCCCTTCCTTGCGACAGGCTGCCGGGCGGGCCATCGGTCGAAGCTCTTACAAGCCGCATCTGGCCGTGATTTCGGCGCCGGCTTCGCTGTTGCCGGCCGGCACTCTGATCCGCCAGCAGAGCCGCATGGGACGCGGCCTGAAACGCAGTGGTGACATCCTGTTCTCCCTGGCTGTTCTGGGCCTTGGCTCCCCAGTCCTGCTGTTTCTGGCCCTGCTGGTGAAGCTCAGCTCGCCAGGGCCGATCTTCTATGTGCAACGGCGCGTTGGCCGGGGTTACCAGCGTTTCGGATGCATCAAGTTCCGCACGATGCGTCCGGATGCGGATGCCGTTCTGGCCAAGGTGCTTGAGGAGGATCCAGCCCTCCGGGCCGAATACGAACGGGACTTCAAGCTCAAGCGCGACCCACGCATCACTTCCATCGGCCGTTTTCTGCGCCGTTCCAGCCTGGACGAACTGCCGCAGTTCCTCAACGTGCTGCGTGGTGAGATGAGCGTGGTGGGCCCCCGGCCGATCGTGGACAAGGAGCTGGTGCGCTACGGCGACTACATGGATGAAGTGGCTTCGGTGCGTCCAGGGCTCACAGGGCTTTGGCAGGTGAGCGGTCGCAACAACCTCAGTTACAAGAAACGCGTCAAGTTGGACCTGGCTTACGCCAGGGGTCGCTCCTTCAAGCTCGATCTGGCCATCATCCTGCGCACCTTCGGGGTGTTGCTGCTGCCGATGGACCGCGGCGCCTACTGAATCAGCCCCAGCAGCACGATCCACAGCAGCTCAAGCCGAATCGTCAGGCTGAGGATCCTTTGGATGGCTTGGCGGTCGGGTTCCGGCCGATCGGCTGCCAGTAAAGGTTTTTCGACCCATGTCGCGCCATATCTATTGCGGCCGCCAAGCCGAACTTCAGCGCAATGGGCATAGATCGCTTCCGAGCGACCGGCGTTGGGGGAGGGATCCGGGGCTCCATCCCGTTCCGCTGCTCGCACCAGCGCAAACCAGCGGTTCCAGGGGGCGCTCACCAGCGGCAGGGTGAGCATCACCAGACGGCAGGGCAGCCAGGTGAGCAGATCATCAAGCCGGGCACCGGCGGTTCCGAGCCAGCGCAATAGTCCACGGCGGTAACCGAGCATGGAATCGAGGGTGCTGGAGGCCTTGAACATCCAGGCCAGCGCCAGTGGTCCTGGTCCGGCCGGGTTCAGGCGCCAGAGCAGGCAGCCTGCAGCCATCCAGAACAGCGGTGCGAACAGCCCGTCCACGGCGTTCTCTGACGCGGTTTCAGCACAGGCCCGCAGGATGCCCACCCGGTCCAGCTGGCTCACATCACGGCCGACAATCCAACTGAGCTTCTGCCGCGCGAGTGTGGGCTCATCCGTTGCCGCGTCAGGCAGGGCCTGAAGCACCGTCATGACGCTGCCATGAAGGCTGCGACCGGCCAGGGCGCTGGCCAGGGCGACCACCAGCACAGGCCATCCCCACGGGCCAGCAGCCCGGCTCAGCCATTCCATACCCCAGCCCACCAGTCCGCTGCCGCACACCAGGGCCAGGGTGATGAATCCGCCGCTGAGGCGAAGTCTCCAGGGGGAGTCCTGCGCCCAGGGCTCCAGGATGCGTCGCAGGGTCTGGATCCACCAGCCCATGACCACCACCGGATGCAGTATCCAGCACGGGTCTCCCAATGACCAGTCCAGCCCGATGGCGGCGGCAACCGCCAGGACATCGGGCTGGAGAGGCACGGCTTCAGGCGTCCTTCAGCCAGCTGAACATCGAACGCAGGCCCTTGCCCACCTTTTCGATTGGATGCTGGGAGTCGCGGTCCCGCACCTTCTTCATCTCAGGCTTGCCGGCTTCACATTCGGCCACGAAGTTCCTGGCAAAGGTGCCGTCCTGAATGTCGGCCAGAACCCGCTTCATCTCGGCCTTGGTGTCGGCAGTGATCAGACGGGGGCCGCTGACGTAGTCGCCGTACTCGGCGGTGTTGGAGATGGAGTCGCGCATGGAGGTCAGGCCTCCCTTCACCATCAGATCCACGATCAGCTTCACCTCGTGGAGGCACTCGAAGTAGGCCAGCTCAGGCTGGTAACCCGCTTCCACCAGGGTCTCGAAACCGGCCTTCACCAGCTCGGACAGACCACCGCAAAGCACGGCCTGTTCGCCGAACAGATCAGTCTCGGTTTCTTCCTTGAAGTTGGTTTCGAGGATGCCGGCACGGGTGCCGCCGATGCCCTTGGCGTAGGCCATCGCCAGACCGCGGGCGTTGCCCGAAGCGTCCTGCTCGATCGCGAACAGGGCAGGAACACCCTGACCGTTCTGGTACTCCCAGCGCACGGTGTGGCCAGGGCCCTTGGGGGCGATCATCACCACGTCCACATCGGCGGGGGGCTTGATCAGCTCGAAGCGGATATTGAACCCGTGGGCGAAGCTCAGGACCTTGCCGGCACTGAGGTGAGGGGCGATCTCCTTTTCGTAGACGTCCTTTTGGAATTCGTCCGGCAGCAGCACCATCACCCAGTCGGCCTTGGCTGAGGCGTCGGCCACGCTGAGGACCTCAAGGCCATCGGCCTTGGCCTTCTCTGCGGAGCGGCTGCCGTCGTAGAGGCCAACCACCACATTCACCCCGCTGTCCTTCAGGTTCAGGGCATGGGCGTGGCCCTGGGAGCCATAGCCAATGATGGCCACGGTCTTGCCATTCAGCAGACCGAGATCGGCATCGGAGTCGTAAAAGAGCTGGGCCATCCGGGGGCGGGCGTGCGGAGCTGTGCGATGCACGAGCTTACGCAGTGGCCGACCACGAGGTCAGGCTTCGTTGGGGTGGGAGATCACCCGGTCGATCAGGCCATACTCCTTGGCTTCCTCGGCACTGAGGAAGTAGTCCCGGTCGGTGTCCTTCTCGATTTTTTCAAAGCTCTGGCCACTCATGTCGGAGAGGGAGCGGTTGAGCATCTCCTTCATCCGCAAAATTTCGCGGGCCTCGATCTCGATGTCGCTGGCCTGACGGCGACTGGTTCCCCCGAGGGGCTGGTGGATCATGATCCGGCTGTGGGGCAGCGCGACCCGCTTGCCCTTTGTGCCCGCTGCCAGCAGGAAAGCACCCATGGAGGCGGCCAGGCCCACGCAGATGGTCACCACCTCGCTCTTGACGTATTGGATGGTGTCGTAGATCGCGAGGCCTGCCGTGACCGAGCCGCCGGGAGAGTTGATGTACAAATAGATCGGTTTGCTGCTGTCTTCTGAGTCGAGGTAGAGCATCTGAGCCACCAGGCTGTTGGCGATGCCGTCATTGACTTCGGAGCCAAGAAACAGGATCCGTTCCACCCCGAGGCGGGTGTAGATGTCGACCCAGCGCTCCATCTGGCTGCCGGGAAGGCGGTAGGGAACGCTGGGAGTACCGATCGGCATGGGTCAGAGGAGAGGGAAACGTGAGGAAACGGAAGGGGATGAATCAGATGGCCGGGCTGGTGGGCAGCTCCTTGCGGCTGCTCAGCACCCGGTCAATCAGGCCGTACTCCACAGCCTGATCGGGAGTCAGGTAGCTCATCCGGTCGGAATCCTTGCTCAACTCCTCCGCCGAACGCCCGGTGTTGGTGGAGAGAATTTCAAGCATGGCCTGCTTGTTGTGCAGCACTTCCTTGGCACGGATCTGGATATCCGTTGCCTGCCCCTGGGCGCCGCTGCGGGGTTGATGCAGAACGATCGAGGAATGGGGGAGGGCTGCCCGTTGCCCCTTGGTGCCGGCAGAGAGAATCACCGCAGCCGTTCCCATGGCCTGGCCGATGCAGATGGTGTGCACCGGCGGCTTCACATAGCGGAGGGTGTCGCAGATGGCGAAAGCTTCGGTCTCGAAGCCGATGGCATCACCCGAATACCAGCTGGTTCCCGTGGAGTTGATATAGAAGTAAATCGGCTTCTCGGGGTTATCGAACTCCAAATAAAGAAGCTGAGCAATGATCAGCTCGGTGACATCGATCCCCATCTGACGCTTGGCATCGTCGTCCGAAAACAGGGGGAGTCCCAGATAAACGATCCGTTCCTTCAACAGCAGGGAAGGAAGATCTGGAGGGGGAGTCCGCATCACGGCGCTATCGCCGTAATAGGGGGCTGACGTCGTCATCTACCGCGCTTCGGCTCGTGTGGCAGGAGCCTAGCGGGGGCCTTCGGTCCTGGGGCTGTTCGGTCTGGACGGTTTGCCCTTGCTTTTCACCTTTGATCCTGCGGCTGATGTTCCGGTTCCGAGCCGGGCAAAGACCATCCGACCCGTTGGGGTCTGCAGGGCGCCGGTGACCACCACCGGCTTGCGCTGCCCGATCAGGGGCTTGGCGTCGTTGACCACCACCATCGTTCCGTCATCGAGGTAGCCCACCCCCTGGCTCTCCTCCTTGCCTTCGCGCACGATCTTGAGATTGAGCTCGTCGCCGGGCTGGACCTCCGGGCGCAGGGCGATCACCAGCTCACTCAGGTTCATCACCTTGAGGTTCTTGACAGTGGCCACCTGCGCCAGATTGAAGTCAGCGGTCACCAGGGTTCCTCCGGTGTCATCCGCCAGTTGCAACAGACGATCATCGGTGCCGTTTCCGTCGTATCTCGTGCTGTTGATCACCAGCCGTCGGCCATAGGTCTCGCGCAGATCCTTCAGCAACTTGAGGCCGCGGCGGCCCTTGGCGCGCTTTTCGATGTTGGTCGAGTCAGAAAGCTGCTGCATCTCGCTGATCACCGACTCCGCCACGATCACCTGGCCTTCCAACAATCCGCAGGCGAGCATTCCTCGGATGCGTCCGTCGATGATCACGCTGGTGTCGAGAATTTTGGCGGTCGCCGGGGTCAGCACCCCGTCCGCCACCAGCAGGGCTTCGGTGCTGGAGGGATTGAGAAGACGCAGCAGGGTCCGTCCATGGACCTCGGCCAGGTTGCTGCCCAGGATGCCGAAGAACACGTTGCTGATGACTGCCAGCAACGGCTTCAGCAGCACCACCCCACCGGCAAACGGCAGCAGCAGCACCGGCAGCAGCAGCAGATTGGCTACCAGCAGACCCAGGATCAGACCGACCGCCCTGCTGACCAGCAGATCCGTCGGCATGGTCCGCACCTGCTGCATCAAGCGGACCCGTAGCCGCTTGAACACCAGCCCCGCCAGCAGACCCGCTCCTCCGCCACCTGCGGTAAGGATCAGACGTAACTGTTCAGCATCTGTGTCCGGGTTGACCAGTTGCTCCGGCAGCAGATGAATGCCGAGCCATCCGGCGGCTGCGCCGGACCCCACAAACAGAAGCAGGATGAGCAGATCCACCATGGGCTCAGGTCGTGGCAGCTCAGGTCGAACGTTCGCAGCATGCCCTATCCACCTCCTCCCCGCAGCGCCTATCTCCACATTCCTTTCTGCCATCGCCGCTGTTACTACTGCGATTTCGCTGTGGTTCCGCTGGGGGATCGCGTGGATGCAAGGGATGGTCCGGGCAGCCGCTCCATTGCGGAGTACCTGCAGCTGATTCATCGCGAGATCGCTGCCGCTCCAAGTGGTCCACCGTTGTCGACCGTCTACATCGGTGGCGGCACTCCCTCCCTGCTGACGGCGGATCAGATCGGCGCACTGCTTTCAGCCTTGCGTCAGCAATTCGGCCTGCAGCCGGGTGCGGAAATCACCCTTGAGATGGACCCTGCCAGTTTTGATCAAGCCCAACTCGTGGCGGTGCTGGCTGCTGGGGTGAACCGCATCAGCCTGGGGGGCCAGAGCTTTGATGACGCTGTTCTGGTCGACCTTGGCCGCCGTCATCGGAGGGCTGACCTGCTGGAGGCCTGCCACTGGATGCAGGCGGCCCATCGAGACGGGGAATTGGAGAGCTGGAGCCTTGATCTGATTCAGAACCTGCCTGGCCAGACCTTTGACCACTGGGACGATCAGCTGGACCAGGCCCTTGCGTCGCAGGCGCCACATCTCTCGGTCTATGACCTGTCGGTTGAGCCTGGAACAGTCTTCGCCCGAAGAGCTGAGCGGGCGCAGCTGGAGCTGCCTGAGGAGGACCTGGCGGTGCGTTTGATGGCCCACACCAGCGCGCGGCTGGCAGCCGCTGGGCTGAGCCGATATGAGATCTCCAACCATGCCCGACCTGGACACGCCTCACGCCACAACCGGGTGTACTGGAGTGGTGCCGGCTGGTGGGGCTTTGGCATGGGCGCCACGTCGGCTGTTCGGGGGGAACGGTTGGCTCGGCCTCGAACCCGGGATGCCTATCGCAGCTGGCTGGAGATGCCTCCGCCGGTGGCGAATGGGGCCGGGATGCCACTAGACGATCTTTTGCTCGTGGGATTGCGGCGTCGGGAGGGTGTTGTCTTACCCAGCAGCAATGGTCCGGCTCTCGAGCAGCGCTGGAAACCATTTCTGGATCAGGGGCTGCTGCAGAAACGGTCCGGTCGCTGGCAACTCAGGGATCCGGAGGGGATGGCCCTCAGCAATCGGGTGCTGCTGGAGGTGGTGTTGTGGTGGGAGTCTGTTCAGCAACCCACGTCCGAAGGGCCTCCACAAACAGCTGCTGCCCAGGAATCAAGGCCGGACTGAAGGGTGGCTGTTGCTGCGTCAGGCCGAGCAGGTCTGCGGTGACGCGGATCTGGCCATCGCAGTCGTCTCCGGCACCGATGCCGATCACAGGGATCTGAAGACGACGACGCACCACCCCTGCCAGATCCGAGGGGACATGTTCCAGCACGAGCGCGAAGCACCCTGCCTGCTCTAAGGCAATCGCCTGGTTGAGCAGCCGTTCCTGACTGACCGGGTCTTGAGCCTGACGCCTATAGCCGAGGCGATGCACCGCCTGCGGTGTGAGCCCCAAGTGGCCCATCACGGGAATCCCCATCCGCACCAGCCGGTCGATCGCGGCCAGAACCTCAGCCTCCGCTCCCTCGAGCTTGACGGCGGCGGCGGGGGTTTCCTTCAACAGCGTTCCTGCCGCCTGTACGGCGAGGTCCGGCCCACATTGATAGCTGAGGAAGGGAAGGTCGCAGATCAGCAGCGGTTGCCGCGAGGGTTCTGCGTTGAATCCGCGGCTCACAGCAAGGGTGTGGTGCCGCATCTGATCGAGCGTCACCGGCAGCGTGGTGGCATGGCCCAGGGCGACCATCGCCAGGGAGTCACCCACCAGAACAGCATCGGCGCCAGCGGCTTCCACCAGCGCCGCAGACATACTGTCCCAGGCCGTGAGGATCGTGATCGGTCGACCGTTCTGCTTCTGTCGGATCAGATCAGCTGGACGCACGGGCGCATAGGGCCTCAGCGCTCATTGCTAGCATCAAGGGGACTCGGGCCATGCGGCTCGGACACCCAAATCTGGTCAGGCCCGGAAGGGAGCAGCCACACGGGATGCTCAGAGCAGGCGTGGATTCCGGGTCACCCAATTCCGTCAGGACGGATCGGTGTTCTGTTGCTGCCGCTGACGAAGAAATTCAGGGATCCGGGCGCCGTTCTCTTCCATCTCCCGGCGAAGTGGTTGGGTTGCAAGACCAGTGGAACCACTGCGCTCACAGCGGTATTGCTGACCCTGGTCAAAACCGGTGGCGATCACGGTGACGTGAATTTCACCTTCCAGCGCCTCATCGACGACGGCACCGACGATGATGTTCGCCTCAGGATCCACCACGTCGTAGATCACCTCAGAAGCTGTGGTCATATCCTCGAGGGTCATATCACGGCCGCCGCTGATGTTGATCACGCAGCCCTTGGCTCCGTCGATGCGCTCGGTTTCCAGCAGTGGACTGCTGATGGCGGCCTGAGCCGCCTCAACGGCCCTGGAACGGCCGGATCCAATGCCGATGCCGAGCAGTGCTGTTCCCGCTTCCGTCATCACGGAGCGGACGTCGGCGAAGTCGACATTGACCAATCCTGGGCAGGTGATGATGTCGCTGATGCCTTTCACGCCCATCCGCAGCACGTCATCGGCACTGCGGAAGGCCTCCTGAAGCGGGGCCCCGGCGATCGCTTCGCGCAGGCGATCGTTGGGAATCACGATCAGTGTGTCCACATGCTCTGCCAGGCGGGCGATGCCTTCGTCCGCCTGGCGCATGCGGCGACGCCCTTCGAACCCGAAGGGCTTGGTCACGATTCCCACGGTGAGGGCGCCCACCTCACGGGCCACTTCGGCGACCACCGGTGCTGCACCGGTTCCGGTGCCACCACCCATGCCTGCGGCGATGAAGACCAGATCGGAACCCTGAAGGGAGTCGTGCAGGTCTGTGCGGGATTCTTCGGCTGCCTTCTGCCCGATGGTTGGGTTGCCACCGGCCCCGAGTCCCCGGGTGAGGGTTTGTCCGAGTTGGAGGCGATGCTGCGCCTGGGATTGAATCAGGGCCTGGGCATCGGTGTTGAGCACGCGATAGGCAACACCCTCCAGATCGCTGAGGATCATCCGGTTGACGGCATTGCTGCCACCCCCGCCAACTCCGATCACCTCAATCTTGGCGTTCTGGCTGGGCTGGATCCCCGTGGCATCAAACGATGTTCTGCTCCCCATCTCCATCGTCGAGGCCGATTTGCAGTGGTTTGGCTGCATTATGTCCCTGAAGGCTTCAACCGTCTGCAGATCGGATGCAAACGCTGTTGCTCTCTTATCAGTCGTCGTCGTTAGCCGTGGCGGCGGGCTTCACCGGCAATTGAATTTCCGGGCGTTCCGGGTTGCTCAGGTCGATCACCGCTCCATTCCCCTGCAAAAGATGCGGTGGTATGGATTGATTCAGTTCAACAATCGCGTCCATTTGTTGGGTCAACAATTGGTTGTCATCGCCAAGGTCAATCCGTCCAAGGGTGCGATGGCGAAGACTGACAGCGCCATCAGGGTGCAGGGTGATGCGTTGCAGCTTGCCCTCGAGGCGGCTGAGCTGCTGCAGCAAGGACGCAATCAGCGTCCTGCGCTCCGCGGTCCAACCTTTGATCGTGATCGATGTGCTGGGGTTGACGGTGGGGACTGCAGGGTTCATCTGAATCCACTGCCCCTCCGCATCCACAAAGCCCGCCTCAAGACCTCCAGGTTTCTGGCGCACCGCCCGCGCCATCGGCGTCTGATCCACCAGAGCGACGTCCAAACGCGTCGGCAGCAGATGCCGGCTCACTCGGACCGATTGAACAGGGAGGTTGCTGCGCAACGTCCGCTCCAGCGTGGTGGGATTGAGCTCCAGAAGCGGTTGCGGAAAACGGAGCTGGCTGACCTCGGACACCAGTTCCGGTCTGATGGCCGTTGTCCCGCGGACCATGACCTGATCAAGCCCCTGCAGCGACCAGCCGTAGCGCAGCAGCAACCAGCCCAGACCAGTGCTCAGGCTCAGCAGAGCCACGGTGCGCCAGGTGTGAATCAGAAATTGCTGGCGTTTCTGGCGGCGCAGCGCCCGCCGCCGTTCCAGCTGGGGGGAGATGGACTTCAAAGATCGCAGCGGGCACGTGCCATCAGTTGGTCACCCCAGCGACGCGCTTGATCGGCATCGGAGAAGGGAACGTCCATTTGCAGATCCGTTCCCACCAGTCGCAGTCGGCAGGGACCCTGCGATTCCACCGTCAGTGGAGCGTCGCCGGAGGCCAGCGCCATCAGTTCCACCAGCTCCAGTCGGCAGATGTCAAAGTCGCCCTGATCCTGGAACCGGCCTGCCTCGAAGCGACACCACACCAGGCGACCATCTTTGAGCTGAGCTCCACCGCAGCCATCCAACTTGACCAATTCCGCTCCTTCGGCCCAGGTGCGGAACAGGGTTTGGCGACGGCGTTCCAGCCAGCCCAGTGCTGCCAACAGCACAAAGGCCAGCAACAACGGAAACCAGAGCAGACCGTGGCTCATCGCTCACTCCTGATCAGCAGGATTCGTCCTCTCATTGTCCTGCGCTTTCGAGCAGTTCGTGCACGAGCTGCTCGAGTGTTACGCCAGAGGCTTCCCAGAGCATGGGGTACATGCTCTGACTGGTGAAACCGGGAAGAGTGTTGATCTCGTTAAGCCAGACCCTGCCGCTGCTTTCCTCGTAAAAAAAGTCCACCCTGGCCATCCCCGTGACGCCCACGGCAGCGCAGGCCTGGATGGACTGGCGCCGGATCGTTTTCACGATGTCGTCGGGCAAGGGGGCTGGAATCAGCGTGGTGCTGCGTCCTTCGGTGTATTTGGTGTCGTAGTCGTACCAGTCCGCATCGAAACGGACTTCCCCGACGACGGAAGCCCGCAGGGTTGGTCCTCCGAGAACGGCACATTCCAGTTCGCGGGCCTGCACCCCCTGTTCCACCAAGAGGCGCGCATCGAGGCTTGCAGCCAGGCTCAGGCCCTGCAGCAGCTCCTCACGGTTCCGAGCTTTGCTGATGCCAACCGACGAACCGAGATTGGCCGGTTTGACGAAGCAGGGGTAGCCCAGGTCGGCTTCGATCCTCTGCAGGAGCTCGTCCCGGCGGCCCGCCACGCTGAGGTCTTCGGCCTGCGCGCAGACGTAGGGCACCTGGGCCAGCCCTGCTCCGGCCAGGGCCGCTTTCATGGCCTGTTTGTCCATGCTGACGGCGGAACCGAGAACGCCGGCTCCGACGTAGGGCTGCTGCATCATTTCGAACAGCCCCTGAATCGTGCCGTCCTCCCCATTCGGTCCATGCAGCACCGGATACCAGATGGTCACGGCGTCGGCGCCAGCGGGCAGACCGCGGAATCCTGGCCCTGGCAGTGGTTGCGGCAGGTCCGCGCTGGAGGGAGGGCTGCCGCTGTCCAGAACCTTGGCGGCGATGTCGGGTCCCCACCAACGGCCGTCGCGATCGATGTAGATGAGCACCAGCTGGTAGCGCTGGCGGTTCGTGCCCAGGTTCAGGCCATGAACAACCGTTTGTGCGGAGCGGATGGAGACATCGTGTTCACCGGAGCAGCCGCCGAAGACAACCCCGACCGTGGTTGGGCTGGATGACATCGCTTTCAACAACCCCGCGCCGAGGCGCCAAAGGTATCAGCGCTCTCCGGTGCGGGGCAGGGGGGTTCCGCTCAATGAAAAGGAGCGGACCGCGTCGATATGGACGTTCACGAGATCGCCGGGACGGTATTGATGGCCATCGGGGCCGGTTGCCTGGAAAAAGGTCAGTCGGTTGGTGCGGGTGCGTCCCATCAGCTGACTGGGATCCTTGGGGTTGATGCCCTCCGCCAGAACGTCCTCACTGCGGCCGGCGTATCGCGCATTCCGCTCGCGGGCGCAGCGCTCCACCAAGGCATTGATCTGCTGGAGTCGCGTCACCTTGACCTCCTCCGGCAATTGGTTGTCCCACGTGGCAGCGGGGGTGTTGGGCCGCGGCGAATAGGCCGCGGTGTTCACCTGGTCGAAGCCGATCTCTTCGATCAGATCAAGGGTGCGCTGGTACTGGGCTTCGGTTTCGCCAGGGAAGGCCACGATCACGTCGGCGCTCAAGGAGGCATCGGGCATGCGCTCGCGGATGCGATCGATGATCCGGCGGTACCGCTCCACGGTGTAACCGCGGGCCATGGCTCGCAGGAGGTCGTTGTCGCCGCTCTGGAAGGGGATATGAAAGTGTTCGCAGAGCTTGGGAAGATCTGCACAGGCATCGATCAACCGCTCGGTGAAGTAACGCGGATGGCTTGTGGCAAAGCGGATGCGCTCGATTCCCTCCACGTCATGGACCTGATGCAAGAGGTCCGTCAGGGTGTGCTGCCGCCGCCCCTCCGGTGTGATCCCCGGGAGGTCGCGCCCGTAGGCATCGATATTCTGGCCCAACAGGGTGATTTCCTTGTACCCCTGGGCGGCCAGTCCTTCCATTTCCAGGCGGATGGACGCTGGGAGCCTTGATTGCTCCTTGCCCCGCACGGAGGGCACCACGCAGTAGGTGCAGCGCTCATTGCAGCCATAGATCACATTGACCCAACCGCAGATGCTGCTGTCCCGACGCGCGGTGGTGATGTCTTCAAGAATGTGATGGTCTTCCGTGGCCACCACCTGTTGGCCGCTGTCCACCTGATTGAGCAGCACTTCAAGCCGATTGGCATGTTGCGGGCCCATCACCAGGTCGAGTTCGGGCACGCGCCGCAGCAGTGATTCCCCTTCCTGCTGGGCGACGCAGCCCGCCACCACCAGAGTGAGATTGGGATCAAGCCGTTTGCGCTGAGCCTGTCGCCCGAGATAGCTGTAGACCTTCTGCTCGGCGTTGTCGCGGATCGTGCAGGTGTTGTAAAGGACCAGATCCGCCTCCAGTTCGGCGTCGGCAGCGCGGTACCCCATGGCCTCGAGGATGCCGGCCATCCGTTCGGAATCAGCCTTGTTCATCTGGCAGCCGAAGGTGGTGATCCAGTAGCTGCCGCGGCTCTGCGCGTTTGCAGCGGGAACAAAGGTTGAAGCGGTAGCGGTCAAATTCGAATCGGAGCCAATTCCAGTGTGTTACACCACCGGATGCTCTTCATGGGGGTGAGGGCGAGCGAGGGGATTCGAACCCCCGAATAGCGGCGCCACAAGCCGCTGCCTTAACCACTTGGCGACGCCCGCCGCGTCAGGGAGAATCTACCAATTCGTGTCCCAGTTGACCGGTTGCCGCGCTCCGTCTTTCAGCGACAAGTTCCCATGGCGGCGGCACTGGCGGTTGTCACCACGGTTGGAGCTGCTTTGGGTCTGGTGGTGACCAACCCCTCCGTGGATGATTACGAGCTGCACGCCGGCAAACAGTTGGTCGCGTTTCTGTCCACGGAGTTGTGCCAGGGCGACGGTCTTCCGATGGTGCTGCAGCTGTGGATCCGTGACTGTCCCGGATTGGTGGCATCTCAGGAGGCGGCTCTCGCGGCTTTGGCTGTTCGTTTCACATCACGCCGCAATCTCGGTGTGGCCAGCTTGTACTCCACCTCGATCGGAGGGCAGCCGTTACTCCCAGGGTTGACCTTGCCGGAGGTTGAGGTGGTGACCCTCGGTGTTGCCGGGCAGTTTGTGCTGCTGCACACCAAGACCGACGCCGGCAGTCTCGAGTGAGCGGAGCGTCCTCTTCTGTCGAGGCATGGCTGCCGCGAAGCCTGCTTCAACTCCGGCATGGATCGGCCATCCCCGCTGTCACTGCGGAGGGGCTGACGCCCGTCAGGTTGTCCTGGTCTGATGGGCGCCTGCAGGAACCCGAGCTGCTCAGCAGACCTGTTGATCGTCTGAACGCGCTGGTGTTGCCGCGCTTGGTGGACCCCCATGTGCACCTCGATAAGGCCTACACCTGGACGGCCCACCCCAACCTCAGCGGCACCTACGACGGTGCCCTCGAGGCCAACATGAACGAGCACCGCGTCCGTGATCAGGAGTCGGTGCTGTCCAGGGGTGAGAAGGCCATCAGCAGGGCCTGTCAGAACGGGCTGCGGGCCATGCGCAGCCACATCGACAGCCTGGGCCCCGGCGCGGACGCCAGCTGGGAGGCGCTGCAGGCGCTGAAGAGCCAGTGGCATGGCCAGGTCGAGCTGCAGCTGGTGGCCTTGCTGCCGATCGCCCACTGGGCCACCTCTGCAGGAGCCCAGCTGGCCCAGCGGGTCGCGGCCCGTGGGGGATTGCTGGGGGGTGTTGTGGTGCCCCCCTGCCGGGGTGAATCCGTTCGCCGTGATCTGAGGGCGATGCTGCGGCTGGCGGAGGAGCTCGGCTGTGGTGTCGACCTGCACATCGATGAAGCGAGCCATGGGGCTGCCGATGGGCTGCAGCAACTGCTGCTGGTGCTCGAGCAGGTTCCCTGCCATCAGCCGATCACCTGCAGCCACGCCAGCAGCCTTGCGTTGTTGTCACCAAGGCGTTTGCAACGGCTGGCAGACCGGATGGCGGCGCATCGGTTGCAGGTGGTGGCGCTGCCGCTGACCAATGGATGGTTGCTGGGCCAGTCGCCGCAGGCGACCCCATTGCGCCGGCCGCTCGCTCCGATCCGGCAGCTGCAGAGGGCCGGTGTTCGGGTGGCGGTGGGTGGCGACAACGTCGCTGACCCATGGTTTCCAGCGGGAGACTTCGACCCCTTGGCTCTGATGGCCAGTTGCCTCCCCCTGGCGCAGTTGGCCCCCTGGCAACGCCTGGGCCTTTCGCCCTTCACCACCACCGCCGCCGCTGTGATGGATCTGGACTGGGACGGACGGATCGGTTCCGGTGCGCCAGCTGACCTGATCGTGCTGGAGGCGGACAGTTGGTCGGAGGCACTGCGCTGCCCTCCGCAGCGACGGGTGTTGATCGGTGGTCGTTGGTGGCAGCCCTGAAGGCGCTAGACCGCACCCTGTTGGTCCACCACGGTGATGGCGTCTTCGGAATCCCTGGCAGCCCTGGCGGCGGAGCTCGCCACCGACCACGAGCTGGAGTTGCTGTGCGGCGACGCTGACCTGCAGCGCTATTCCAAGGATTTCTACGACTATTCCCCGATCCTGCAACCGAGGCTTTCGCCCTGCAGAGCCGATCTTGTGGTCCGGCCCATCACTGTTGCTGGAGTGGAGCGATTGGCAGCGGCCTGCGGACGCCATGGCGTTCCGCTGACCCTGCGTGGTTCTGGCACCGGCAACTACGGCCAGTGCGTCCCGCTTGAGGGTGGAGTCGTCATGCTCTGTGGCTCCCTGCGCGAGGTGGAGCTCCTGGATCCATCCACGGGTGTGGTGACGGTTCAGCCCGGTTGCCTGATGCGGGATCTCGATCAGCATCTGCGAGCCCATGGCCGCCAGCTACGACTGCTGCCCAGCACCTGGCGCAGCGCATCCATCGGTGGATTTTTAGCCGGTGGTTCCGGTGGCATCGGCTCAATCCGCTGGGGTTTCCTGCGGGATCCAGGCCATCTGCTGGGTGCCGAGGTGATCACGATGGAATCGACACCTCGACGTCTGCAACTGGATGCCACCGAGGCGGAAGCCTTGAACCATGCATACGGCACCAACGGCATCGTCACCCGATTGCAGTTGGCCACCGCGCCTGTAGTGGATTGGCACCAGATCAGCATTGATGTGGAGACCTGGAGCGCAGCGGTGGCCCTGCTGCAGCGCTGCAGCCGTTCTGCGCTGGAGCTGCACCTGGCGACGCTGCTGGAGAGGTCCGTTCTGGATTCCCTACCCCCATGGAGTGGTCCTGAACCCAACGGCCACCGTCTGCTGTTGCTGGTGGCCCCGGATGGGGTGGACACCCTGGCCCGACTGGCTGCGGCATCCGGCGCGGTGCTGCACGACCTAGGCCCAGAGGATCTGGCCGGGGGCCAGGGGATCCGCGAGTTGAGTTGGAACCACACCACGCTGCACATGCGGTCCGCTGATGCCGGCTGGACTTATCTGCAGATGCTGCTGCCGGAGCCGGAGTTGCCGGCTATGGACCATCTGAAGCAGCGTTGGGGTGATGCCTTGCTCTGGCATCTGGAAGGGGTCCGTCAGCAGGGGGCAGCGCGTTTGGCGGCGCTCCCCCTGGTCCGCTGGACCAGCGCCGAGCAACTGGACGCGTTGATGACGGACTGCCGTGAGGTGGGAGCGGTTCTGTTCAACCCCCATGTGATCACCGTTGAAGACGGTGGACTCGGAGTGGTTGATGGCGATCAGGTCGCCGCCAAGCAGCGCTTCGACCCCAATGGTCTGCTCAACCCTGGCAAGCTGAGGGGCTGGTTGGAGTCGATCAGCAGCCCAGGCTGTCCAGGGTCGCCACACCCGTCGCAGGGTTGACCCCGTCGGCGTCGCGGCAGAGGCGGCGTTGGTCATCCATATCCAGCAGGGCATCGCTGAAGTCAGCTCCCTCAATCCGCGCATCGCTGAAGCTGCTGCCCGACGCGATGATTCCCGTCAGAACGGCGTCGCGCAGATCTGTGCCGGCGAAGTCGGCTCGATCCATCAGTGCATCGGATAAGTCCGCGCCGCTGAAATTCGCCTCGGCAAAAGCGCCCTGGGTGAAGATCGCCCCGTGCAGGTCGGCACCGCTGAAATCCGCCCCTCGGCCCACAGCACCGGCAAAGGAGGTGTTGGCCAGATGCTGACCGTGAAAATCGCCACCGCTCTGGTTGGTCAGGGTGTAGTCCACGGTTTCCTGGAACAGCGCCCGGTCCTGCAGGCCAACGCCAGCGGAGGTGTCGAGGGCGGTGGCGGGCAGCACGAGGACCAGCAGAGGCAACAGCAGCGACAGCAACAAGGTCAGCATCGATCCGGTGCGGGAGGAACTCACTCTGCCTGCACCAGCCGCCGCTCGAGCAGATCCCCGATCAGATACAGGGAGCCCGCCAGCACAGGCATCGGCTGAGGCCAGCCACTGGTTTCCTCGATCCGCTTCAGTGCATCATCAGCGCTGCTGGCATCCCTGAGCTGGTCTCCCCAGTGCTGTTTCTCTTGCACGAGAGCGTCACGCGTCCAGCTGCGGTGATTGGGAACCGGCACGATCCAGGCCTGATCCTGCGGCTGCAGCAACAGCTGCAGCATCTCCACCGCCTGCTTGTGGGCCTGGATTCCAAGGATCCACACCACACCCTGCTCCTGGCCCTGCCAGCGCTGCCGTTCCAGGGCCAGTTGCTCCGCGGCGGGTGGGTTGTGGGCGCCATCGAGGAGAAGTGGATGGCCCTGCCAGGTCACAGTCTGCAGGCGGCCGCGCCAACGGGCCTGGGCCAATCCAGCCCGGATGGTGGCCTCATCAAGACTCCATCCCAGACGATCCAGGGCCTGCAACGCGCCACGGGCCACGGCGGCGTTGCGTCGCTGCCAATCCCCTGCCAGGCCCAGGGACCAGTCTTTGGGTAAGGGATCGACCCACTGCAGATCGGCGTTGTTGGCGCTGCAGGTCTGCTCCAGCACATCCCGCACTGCTTCCGGTTGCTCAGCGCTGATCACCCGAGCACCGGGGGTGATCACTGCGGCTTTCTCAGCGGCGATGGCCGTCAGGGTGGATCCCAGGTGTTCGCAGTGGTCGAGGCCGATGCTGGCCATGGCGATCACCGGTCGATTGGGATGGGCCGTGGTGGCATCCAGACGACCCCCTAAGCCCACCTCCATTACCAGCAGATCCACCGATTCGACATGGAAGTGCGCCAGGGCTGCGATCAGAAGTTGTTCGAAGGGGGTGAGCTGATGTTTGGCGCAGAGCTGTTTCTGGGCCAGTAGGAGCTGGCGGAGCTGGGTCTCGCTGATCGGAATTCCATCGATTGCGATCCGTTCACACCAGCTCACTAGATGGGGGGAGGTGGTCACGCCGCTGTGGATGCTGGCTTGCTGCAGTGCTGCGCTCAGGAAGCTGACAATCGACCCCTTGCCGTTGGTGCCAGCCACCTGAATCGCGGGGATGTCACCACAGGGCGATCCGAGTGCCTGGATGGCATGGCGCATCCGCTCGAGTTGCAGATCCATGCCCCGCAGGTCAAAGCGTGGGATCAGATCCGACAGTTGCTGTTCCGCCATCGCGGCGATCAGCTCAGCCCAGCGAGGGTCGCGTCCAGTCGTCTGAGCAATTGGCGCACCTCATGGGCTGAGATCACCAGTGGAGGCACCATCCTCAGCACCGTCGCACCAGCGGCCACCAGCAGAAGGCGTTGCTCAATGGCGGCCTTTGCCAGTTGTGGTGCTGTGACACCAGAGTCCTGATGAAGCACGAGGCCTTGCAGCAGGCCCCATCCGCGCACTCCCTGCAGAACCCTGGGGTATCGGGCGACGAGCGCCTCGAGTCCCCGCTGCAGCTGCTGGCCACGCTCCTCCACATGGCGAAGCAATCCCCTGCGTTCGATCTCCCGGGCCACCGTCAGTCCAGCGGTGCAGGCAAAGGGGTTGCCGCCAAACGTACTGGCGTGATCACCGGGCTCAAACACATCCGCCTTGGAATTCACCAGCAGGGCACCGATGGCGTGGCCGCCCCCCAGTCCCTTGGCCAGGGTGAAAGCGTCCGGCTCAATGCCGAGCTGTTCGTAGCCCCAGAGCCGACCACTGCGGCCCATGCCCACCTGCACTTCATCAAGGATCAACAGGATGTTGCGCTCACAGCAGAGATGACGAAGGCGCTGGAAGAAAGCGGCATCACCCGGGTGAACTCCCCCTTCACCCTGAAGAGGTTCAAGCAACACAGCCGCCACCGCCGGCCCATTGGCTTCATGGCGTTCGAGCAGGGACTCGAAGGCATGAATGTCGTTGTAAGGGAAGTAGTCGAAACCTTCAACGATCGGTTCAAAGCCCTGGTGGTAGCGGGGCTGCCCGGTGGCACTCACCGCGGCAAGGGTGCGGCCATGGAAGCTGGCTGAAGCGGTGAGGATCCGTGGCCGGTTGATACCGCGTTTCAGGTGGCCGTGCTTGCGGGCGAGCTTGATGGCGGCTTCATTGGCTTCGGCTCCGGAGTTGCAGAAAAAAACGCTGTCGGCGCAGCTGTGCTGCACCAACCAGGTGGCCAGGGCCTCCTGTTCCGGAATCCGGTACAGATTGGAAACGTGCTGGAGTCGTCGGAGTTGACGGCTGAGGCTGCGGCGTAGGGCTCGGTCGCTGTGCCCAAGGGTGTCGGTGGCGATGCCGGCAACGGCGTCGAGATAGCGATGGCCGTGGTCATCCCAGACCCAGCAACCACGACCTCGCACAAGCGTGAGGGGAAAGCGGTTGTAGGTGTTCATCACCGCCTCTGGATGGGAGCCGGGGGACTTGAACCCCCAAGACCAGTGGCCGGCTGATTTTGAGTCAGCTGCGTCTACCAATTCCGCCAGGCTCCCGTATCAGGGATTGTATGTAGTGATGCCCCCGAATTCAGCTCTGCTGTCGCTTTAAGTTCGCACCAACGGCGTTCAACTTTTCTTCGACATTGTCGTAGCCACGATCGAGATGCTTGAGCCCGGACACCTTGGTGGTGCCATTCGCCGCCAGACCCGCTAGCACCATGGCCGCTGCAGCTCTCAGGTCACTTCCGGTGACGGGGGCTGAGCTGAGCTGAGACACCCCTTCAACAATGGCCGTGCTGCCTTCAACGCGGATGGAGGCGCCCATGCGCTGCAGTTCAGCGACGTGTTGAAGCCTGTTCTCGTAAATCTTTTCGCTGATCACGCTGGTGCCCTTGGCCGTGGTCATCAGTGCCATGAACGGAGCCTGAAGATCGGTCGGAAAACCAGGGAAAGGTTGGGTGGTGATGTCGACCGCCTGAATGTCACCAGGGGTGATGGAAATTCCCCGGTGATCAATCTCCAGTTGGCAGCCGCAGTCCCGAAGCTTCTGCAGCACAGCGCTCAGGTGTTCTGGAGTCACGGGTTCCACCCGAATGGGTGATCGGGTGATCGCTGCTGCCAACAGGAACGTGCCCGCTTCGATGCGGTCCGGGATGACCGGATAGTTGCGAACTCCATGGAGACGTTCGACACCCTGAATGGTGATCACCGGTCCTCCGGCGCCGCTGATGTCGGCACCCATCTGACTCAGCAGATTGGCCAGATCCTGAACTTCGGGTTCCTGGGCAGCGTTTTCAATCGTGGTAGTGCCATCGGCCAGCACCGCCGCCATCAGCAGTGTTTCGGTGGCCCCAACGCTTGGACAGTCCAGAACGATCGGCGCCCCTGTCAGACGCTTGCGGCTGCCTTTGACGGAGGCGGTCACGATGCCGTGTTCCACGCTGACAAGTGCTCCCAGCGCTTTGAGACCGCGGATGTGTTCAACAACGGGGCGAGCGCCGATACGACAACCGCCTGGTAGGGGCACCCTGGCCTGACCCAAGCGGCCCAGCAGTGAACCGATGCAGAAAAAGCTGGCGCGAAGGCTGTTGACCAGTTCGTAGGGGGGTTCGTGACTGGTGAGGTTTGCGGCGTTCAGGACGACGCTGTCTCCTGAGTGGTGAACCTCGACGCCGAGGGCAGACAGGATCCTGCCCATGCCGCTGATGTCGGTGAGATTGGGAACATTGGTCAGTTCCACAGTCTCATCAGTGAGCAGCCCAGCAGTCATCAGGACCAGGGCTGAATTTTTGGCTCCGCTGACCTTCAGAACCCCTTGAAGACGTCGACGGCCCTCAATGCAAAGATGAGGATTGAGAATCTCCTGAGACACCGCGGACGTCGCTGTCATTTCACGCCCTGCACCCAATTGCAAGCAGTTTGACAACCAGATCTGAGACCGTCTAGACGGCCGGCGCCGAAACTGGTTTCAACGATTACCAAATTGCAGGTTCGGGGTCTGGGGGGCGATGCCGTATGTTCACTTGGTCGCTTGGGCGACACGCCAGCGGATGTGGCGGAATTGGTAGACGCGCTAGTTTCAGGTACTAGTGGTGGCAACATCGTGGGAGTTCAAGTCTCCCCATCCGCACTACCGTTTACAGGAGAAGGTCCTCTCCGCCGTCATGATCGTCCTGAAGATTTCAAACGCATCTGAGGTCGTCGCAGCCAAGGTCGGTCGCTTTCTTGAACGTTTGACCCCTGACTCAGTTGATCAGGCTGCCGTTGAAGATCAGGTCATCAACAAGTTGATCGAAAATCTTGCGGCTGAGGGACTGAAAGGAGAAATCGCCGCCATTAATGGCCTTGATCTCGAAGGTTCAGATCTCTCCTTCCATAAAGAATTGAAGGTTCGCAAGCACACAATCTTCTGAAGATCAGCCAGTCGGGTGTGTCGGATTCCCTGATCAGCAGTCGCAGGAACCCCCTGGTCAAGCGGTTGCGGTCGTTGTCCAGTCGAAAAGGTCGAGAGGACGAAGAGCTGCTGCTGCTTGAGGGCACCCATCTTCTGCAGGAGCTGATTCGTTGCAATCTCAAGCCGGTGGAGTTGGTTGCCACGGAGCGATGGTGTCAGCACCACCTCCATCTCCTGGAGCAGCTGGGAGCCTCGACACCACGTCGTCTGGTCACCGATGAGGTGCTGACAGCGGCATTGAGCACCACCACACCGGACGGAGTGGCGTGCGTGTGCCCCTTCAACGTTCTGCCGAATCCACCGACGGACGTGCATTTCCTGCTTGTACTGGATCGGATTCAGGATCCAGGCAATCTTGGAACGTTGCTGCGGACGGCACTGGCGGCCGATGTTCAGAACGTCTGGCTGGGATCAGGGGTTGACCCGCTCGGCAGCAAAAGCCTTCGGGCTTCAGCCGGAGCATTGCTTCAGCTGCCCCATCACCGCTTTGGACCTGATGAAGACACTGCGATCAGCCAACTAAAGGACGAACTGAAACGTCTTGCCGCCGATGGGATGCAGGTGGTGGCCACCCTCGTTCCGGATTCAGCTGCTCCGCTGCAAGCGGTGCCCTACTGGGATCTGAACTGGCGTCTGCCCACGGCCCTTGTGCTCGGCACAGAGGGGTCAGGACTTCATCCGGAGCTGCTGGCCTGTTGCACCCATGCCGTGACCCTGCCCCACAGTCCCCGGGTGGAGTCACTGAATGTGGCCGCCGCCGCCGTGCCTCTCCTGCTGGAGCGTCGACGGGCGACAATGACGGCCACATCGCAGCAGTCCGGGTGAGCGACGCCAGCTTCGACTTCGACGTCATCGTCATCGGTGCCGGCTACGGCGGATTCGATGCCGCCAAACATGCCGCAGAGCACGGCCTCAAAACCGCCATCGTCGAATCGCGGGACATGGGGGGCACCTGCGTCAACCGCGGCTGTGTGCCGTCCAAGGCGCTCCTCGCCGCCAGCGGCAAGGTGCGGGAACTGGCGGATGATCAGCACCTCGCCAGTTTCGGGATCCATGCGGCTCCTGTTCGCTTCGAGCGCCAGAAGATCGCTGACCACGCCAACAACCTGGTGCAGGCGATCCGCACCAACCTCACAAAGACCCTTGAAAGAGCGGGGGTGACCATCCTTCGTGGCCATGGGCGTCTGGAGGGATCTCAGCGGGTCGGGCTGCGTGAGCCCAGTGGCGTCGATCGGGTCATCACCGCCAAGGACGTCATCCTGGCCACAGGTTCCGATCCGTTTGTCCCGCCGGGCATTGAGACCGATGGACGGACGGTCTTCACCAGCGATGAAGCCATCAACCTCGAGTGGCTGCCCCGTTGGATTGCCATCATCGGCAGCGGTTACATCGGCCTTGAATTCGCCGATGTGTACACCGCACTGGGGTGTGAAGTGACCATGATCGAAGCGATGGACAAGGTGATGCCCACCTTCGATCCAGACATCGCCAAGATCGCCGGTCGCCATCTCATCGACAGCCGCGACATCGATGCGCGCTCCGGTCTCCTGGCCCGCAAGGTCACCCCAGGTTGTCCGGTGCAGATCGAACTGGCTGATTTCAGCAGCCGGGAGCTGGTGGAGACCCTTGAGGTGGATGCCGTGCTGGTGGCCACGGGCAGGGTTCCCAGCAGCAAGGGGCTCAATCTCGAGACGTTGAACGTGGAAACCAACCGAGGTTTTGTCCCCATCGACGACCAGATGCGTGTGCTGGTCAACGATCAGCCCGTGCCTCATCTCTGGGCTGTCGGTGACCTCACGGGCAAGTTGATGCTGGCCCACACGGCGGCGGCTCAGGGCACGGTTGCCGTGGACAACATCCTTGGCCACAGCCGCGAGATCGATTACCGCAGCATCCCGGCAGCCACCTTCACCCATCCTGAAATCAGTTCCGTTGGTCTGAGCGAAGCCGATGCCAGAAAGCTCGCCGCCGAGGAGGGCTTCGATCTGGGTGCGGTTCGCAGCTATTTCAAGGCCAATTCCAAGGCACTGGCCGAGCTGGAGAGCGATGGTCTGATGAAGCTGCTGTTCAACAAAACCAGTGGAGAAGTGTTGGGCGCCCACATCTACGGACTTCACGCCGCTGATCTGATTCAGGAAGTGGCCAATGCGGTGGCCCGTCGTCAGAGCGTCCGTCAGCTGTCCACTGAGGTGCACACGCACCCAACGCTCAGTGAAGTCGTGGAAGTGGCCTACAAGCAGGCTGCCACCCAGCTCAGCGCCTGAAGCCCTCCCCCTTTCATCCCGATTGCCATGGAGATCCGACGTCGTCCCCCCAACCCCAAGGTGCGCGTGGCGCACCTGGAGTACGCCGTTCCCCACGATGAGGAGGAACCCAGAAACATCCTTGAAAAGATCGTCTGGGCCAAGGACCGTGAGGTGGATGCGGCCCGCGAGCGGGTGCCGTTGCAGACCCTCAAATGTCAGATCGAGGATCTGCCGCCCACGCGGGATTTTCTGGCGGCTCTGCGCGAGGCCCCGGTTCAGCCTGCAGTGATCGCTGAAGTGAAGAAGGCCAGCCCCAGCAAAGGGGTGATCCGCGACGACTTTGACCCTGTGGCCATCGCCAAGGCCTACGCGGCAGGCGGGGCACGCTGCCTCTCCGTTCTCACGGACAAGACCTTTTTTCAGGGGGGATTCGACGTTCTGGTCGAGGTGCGCCAGGCGGTGGAGCTGCCCTTGCTGTGCAAGGAGTTCGTCCTCAGCCCGTATCAGTTGTTCCAGGCCCGTGCGGCCGGTGCCGATGCCGTGTTGCTGATCGCAGCGATCCTGACGGATCAGGATCTGCAGTATCTGCAGAAGGCCGCTGCTGCTCTGGGACTGGATGTGCTCGTCGAAGTGCACGATGCCGCCGAGATGGAGCGGGTGCTCAACCTTGGGGGCTTTCCCTTGATCGGGATCAACAACCGTGATCTCGCCAGTTTTGAGACGGATCTGGCCACAACAGAGCAGCTCATGCAGCGTTTCGGCGAGCGACTGCGCGATCAGGGCGCATTGCTGGTGAGTGAATCGGGTCTGTTTGAGCGGTCAGACCTGGACCGTGTGCAGACCGCCGGTGCCGATGCCGTGCTGGTCGGCGAAGCGCTGATGCGACAGCAGGACGTTCAGCAGGCTTTGACCCGACTGATCACGGGTTAGCCCAACCGCTCCTGCAGAATGACTTTTTGGAAGGTAGTGCTTTGTTGATCAGCGTCCTGACCGGTTTTGCAGCGGGTGCTGTTCACGTCGTTGGCGGCGCTGATCATCTGGTGGCGATGGCCCCCTTCTCGTTGCGCAAACCCTTGCCGGCGCTGAGGGCAGGTCTGGCCTGGGGGGCAGGGCATTCGGCAGGAGTGGTGCTCCTGGCCTTGATCTCGATCGGGCTCAAGGATCTGGTCCACGTGGAGACGATGTCCTCCTGGGCGGAATTTTTCGTGGGCGTTGCTCTCTTGGTGGTGGGTGCCCTGGCGGTGAGAACGGCTTTCGGGCTGGAGCTGCACTGCCATGAACACCATCACGAGGGTGATCACCAGCATCAGCACCTGCATCTGCATGTGCGTGGTCAAAGCAACCACCGGCGCCATGCCCACGCCGCCTCGGGACTGGGTCTGCTGCATGGCCTGGCCGGTGCCAGCCATCTGCTGGCGGTGATTCCCGCCCTGGCCTTGCCTCCCGTCGCTGCGTTTGGCTACCTGGTGGCTTACCTCTGCGGCTCCATTGCAGCAATGGTTGCTGTGGTCGCTGTGGTGTCGTTTCTGACGCTGCGCAGCGGGGCGCGGTTGCTGCCCCTGCTGGTGGGAGCGACGGGGGGCCTGTCGATCGTCACTGGTGCGATCTGGTTGCAGAAGACGTCGTCGGCGATCTTTTGAGACGCGACACGGCTACACCGATCATCAGCGCGGTGGGGATCGGCCCCAGCTGGCGGCTGTCGGTGCTGGCTGAGGGGTTGTCCCCCAAGAGGATCATGCCGTTGGACTCCATCCCACGAAGCCTTTTGATCAGGCGTAAGTCGGGTTTGCTCGGATGCCACGCCACAACGACATCACCAGTACGAGGTGTGATGCGTGGGTTGATCAGGATCCGATCCTCGGATTCCAGGTGGGGAAGCATGGAATCACCCTGAATCTTCAGCAGCCGCCGGCGGCCACAAAAAAACAACAGCAGATCCTTGAGACCTGCTGCTGCCAAAGGAGGGAACAAACTGTTCAGATTCAGGAAGCGGTGACCCAGGCGTCGTTGCGGCCCTTGGATTGCCAGAACATGCCGTGGACCTTCTCAACAGCCGCCATCAGTTCTTCAGCTTTGGCCTGATCGATGTTGACCTTGCAGGCGCTGCAGAGCTTGGCGGCCTTCCAGAACGTGTCGTGCAGGTCAGGGAAGGTGGCCAGGTGCTCAGGCTTGAAGTAGTCGGTCCAGAGGATCAGAAGTTCCTTCTTGGTTTTCTGCGCTTCCTCTTCCTTGATGGCCACGTAGCGGCCAAAAGTGTTGTTGTAAGCAGCCAGGGCCGCGGCATCACCTGCAGCGGGGGCTTCCATGGCCTTGATCTTTTTGGTCATGGAGAGCACCGCTTCAGCAGCGACGCGGGCGGAGGCGGGGTCGTAAACGCCGCAGGGGCCGTCGCAGTGGGCTTCCGCTGCAGGGGCGGGAAGAGCGCGGACGAGGGCGGTGAGGGCCGAGCGCAGCATCGGATGGGGACGAAATTGCTTGAAAAGAGCCTAACTGCGGCCCATCACTTCACGTCGAGCAGTTCCACCTCGAACACCAGGGTGGCGTTGGGGGGGATGACGCCACCGGCACCGCGGCTGCCGTAGGCAAGGTCCGGTGGGATCACAAGCTTGCGTTTGCCGCCGACCTTCATGCCGACCACCCCTTCATCCCAGCCTTTGATCACACGTCCGGCACCAAGCGGGAACGTGAAGGGGGTTCCCCTGTCGTAACTGGCGTCGAACTGCTTGCCGTTTTCAAGCGTTCCCCGGTAATGCACCTGAACGGTTTGGCCGGAAGCGGCTTCCGCACCTTCCCCAACCTTCAATTCGGTGATCTTCAAGCCGCTGGCAGTGATCTGGGTGTCAGGGGCATCGAGGGGACCGCCGAGGGCTGAGGCATCGGATTGGTTGGTGTCAGGAGCCATGGCAAACAAAGTCGGGTTCGGATCATCCGGGTCCAGCTCGAAGCTGGGCCGCGCTGCCGCCTCGGTGGTGGGTTGGCTTACAACAGCGGCGGTGGCGGCGGGGTTGCCGGCTGCGGCGGCGACGGTGGAGGGGGCCACCAGCTGGCTGACCAGGGCCAACAGCAGGCAGAGCACGCAAACGGTGGAGCTGATCAGGATGTCGCGCATGACTGCCGCATCGGATTGCGTCAATTCTGACCCCAAGACCGTCGGCTCAGTCACCTTGATTGAGCTGGCGCAGCTGCTGCTCAATCCGGTCGATGCGGCCGCGCAGTTCATCAACTTCTTTCTGACTGGCAACGCCAATGTCCTGAAGAAGGTTGTCGCGGTTGCGTTCGATATCCCTCCCCACCTTTTCTTCCAGTTCCGGGGTCTCTCCCCGGAGTGCCTTCATCACGTCGTCCACAAGGGCGGAGGCCTGGTTGGGGTCCAGACGGCCGCGACTGACCCACTCTTGGGTCACCCCGCGTAGACGATCAGCGACCAATGTCGTCGTGCCGAGGCCGCGCACAAGAAGTTGTTGCAGAGGGTTGGCGGATTCCATCCGTCGCGGTTGCGGCCTGGCATCAGGATGACGCTGCTGCGCATCGCTGACCATGGTCAATACAGCTGACTTGACACGGCTCATATCCTTGTGTTCATAAGGGTTCTGGCGATTCCGCGTGCCACGCACCAAGCCTGACAAGCTGCAAAACTCACCGGTCGCGAAAGTGGCCATCTGCTACCAGCGTGTCAGCACGGGCGAGCAGTCACTAGACGGGAAAAGCGGATTCAGCAGACAGGACGCAGCCCTAGCCGAGTGGAAAAAAGCTCATCCCGAATACGACGTGCAGGAGGTTGTGCGTGAAACCATCTCCGGCAACCGCAAGAACCTTGAGAAGGGCCTCCTTGGTCAGTTCCTTGAGGACGCCAGGTCTCACCGGGTGCAGCACGGCACCATCCTCATCGTGGAGACCTTCTCGCGCCTAAGCCGAGGAGACATGCAGGACTGCTTCAACCTGCTGACCGACATCTTCAGAGCCGGGGTTGGCGTCAGCTTTTGCGACTGGGGCCACGAGATTTTGAGAAGCCTCAGCGATGGAGGTGGCACCGTTTACAGGATTGCTGGTGCTGCTGATTCAGCTCACCGCGAATGGAAGGAGAAGCAGGCCCGCAGCCAGGGCGCTGTTCAGTACCGCCGCCAGCAGATAGAAGCCCATGCCGATGGCAAAACAGCAGTGTTCGGCGGCTTCCGCTTCAACCCAAGGAGTGAAACCAACACGAACCCTGGCTACCCGAGATGGCTGGACGTTGATCAAGACGGGAATTGGGTGCTGTTGGAAGACGAAGTCCAGTGGGTGCAGAAAGCGTTCCGACTGGCGAAGGACCTTGGAGCCCGCCGCATTGCTCGCGAGCTTCAGGCAGATGGCATCACGCTCGCCAGATCAGGCGCTGTCATCACAGAAGCCGAAATCCACCTGTTGCTGGAGAACGTTGCGGTGCTTGGCCACCGTCAGAACAAGTCGGGCAACGAAAAGGAAGACATCACCAAGGGCGTCTACCCGGCGATCATCACGCCAACTGAGTGGCAGGCCGCCAGGGACGGCATCGCAGGCCGACGTGGAGTGCGCGGGCTCCCTAATGGCAGGAAGCGGATCAATTTGTTTGAGAAGAGGACCTTCTGTGCTGAATGCGGCCACAGGCTTGGCGTCAGGCGTTCACGCAACGGCTTCTCACTCAATTGCAATGGCCGTGTCCTTGGCCGCTCCGACTGCACTGCGCCGAACATTCCCTACGACGAGCTGGCCCTGCTGGAGCATGTCAGAACTTTTAGGTGGAGTGACTTCTTCGGAGACGACAAACACGATGCAGAAACCGCTGAAGCGCGTCAGAAGGTCCTGAAGGCATCTGGTGCTGTTGGCCCACTGGAGGACCTGGTCAGCAGCAAGCGGAATCAGATCAAGAACGCTGTGCCGGAGACACCGAACAGTGCGCTGTTGCTTTGGGATGAGGCTCTACGGGAGGCAGAGGCTGACCTTGTGGTGGCCAAGCAAGCGTTGAACGAGGCCGAGGCGCATCTAGCCAAGCTTGAGAGACGGCCAAGTAGTCGTGAGGCCGAGCGTGAAGTCAAGCAGCGCCTATCAGCCTTCATGGAGTCAGACAGAACCGACCTGAACGCACGTGATGAATTCAACTCTTGGCTGACACGCGAAGGCTTGGTTTTTGAAATTGACACCCGACATAAGGATGTTCAATTCGGAGAAGGATGGGTTAGCAAGGAAGGGACACTTACCACCTTTATCAACGTGGAGGAGGTTAAGCAGCAGGTAGGCGGGCATGATCAGGAGTACGACTTCAGCAATGAAATTGCAACCATTGGCCCAGAAGAGTCATGGCGCCGAAACTTTCCAGATGCTCCACCACTTACTGAAGTAATGACCAAAGGAGCACTGATGAATATTGTTGATCCTGATGGCAAGGAAACTGGTCTTCAATACAAAATTGAACAACGGCGCAGAGGCAGGCCGGCTAAGCGCAGGAGATCTAAATAATGCAAGACCTTATTTACGGCCCATTTCTTTCCCGAAAGCAAGCCCAAGAAAAAGGGCTCAAGCAGTACTTCACTGGCACGACCTGCAAACAAGGGCATGTTGCCCCACGTGTGACGAGTGGTGGACAGTGCATGTAGTGCAAGCGAATAGCCACTAGAAAAAAAGCGGCTTAAGGTTATTTCCGCGAATACGAGGCGAAACGTCGTGAAACCGATCCCAACTGGAAATCCAATAAAGCTCGCGTCGCAAGGGAGTCATATCAGCGGCACAAAAATGATGAAGGTGCCAAGGAAAAAAGAAAGGCTCACTATGAAAGAATCAAAGACTCTGATTGGTACAGGGAGGCATCCAAGCGAGCGAAGGCTAAGTTTGTGGCCAGTGGCAAAAAAGCTGAGGCTGATCGGCGTTACAGCCAAAGCGAAGCAGGGCATGTATCTCGCAACAAAGCGAGAAAGCAATGGAAGGATAAATTTGAAGCTGAGAAAGGAATGCCGATAAGCACTTGGAAACTGAAGCACGATCCTCAGTTCAAGCTCCACTCACGCCTCAACACCCGAATAAGTGACGCGCTTAAGAAGCAGGGAATGGTAAAGGCCGCGAAGACAGCAGAACTTATTGATGCAGAGATAGCTGACTTCAAGGCTTACCTTGCAGCTAATTGGGAAGAAGGGATGAGCTGGGATAACTATGGCAAGGAAGGCTGGCATGTAGATCACATCAGACCCTGCGCAAGCTTTGACCTCACTGATGAAGAACAGCAGATTGTCTGCTTCAACTGGAGAAATCTCAGGCCCATGTGGGCCGCTGAGAACATCAGCAAAAGCGATGATTACGATCCAGCGGATGAAGCTGATTGGGCGTATATGATGCGCGAATTGGGTTACGAAGGCGAGCTATTCCTGCTCTTTGAAGAAGGAAATGGTGGGCTTTGATCTCATCTCAATCGTGCAACCACCGCCAAAGCCTTCCCAGCACACCGTCAGGGCACTCCCGCACCAACCACCGCTGCTGCATCTCCTCGCAGTGCTGCAGGTCAATCTCATCGGGTAGAGGCGCATAGCCCGACATCCAGACGTTGATCTGCCTATCCCTGACGCCACGGTTATTAGGCAGTGACGTGAGCCAGTTGATGTAGTCGCGGTTCATCTGTCGCTTCTGAGTGAATAGGGCGGGGCCGGCTCCTCAACAACCGACCCCTGTTGAGCAGCCATGGAAGAAACCGCTCTACCTGCACCGGTCCGACCCTCCGCGATTAAGCGGAGCCGATGCAGACACTGGATTGATGCGTGCAAACGAAGTCCGCTGCGTTCAGGATTTGTGTGTGCGTGACACCAGTGACGGCTCCTCGGAAGGGATCCACGACGACTTGCGCACTGCCGAAGTAGACGAGGCGGCTGTAACTCGGATCCAGTGCGATCACCTTGTCCTCGGTGACATTGCTTGTGATGAATACCGGCAGCCCGTGAATCTTCAGGTCACTGAGCACCAACGCGCCACTGCTGGCATCCACGCGGGTCTTCATCAGATCAGCGGCAGTGCTCGGGTGCATCAGGAACACCACCTTGCGCAGATCCACATCGGCATCACCGAGCCTCTCCAGCATTTCTGCCAGCTCATCGCTGGTGGGAGTTGCGGAGCTGAAGGTCTGCGACAAGGCGTCAGGCAGGTTGAGCAGGCCAAGCGGTTGTGAATTGCTGCCGGTGCCTTGAATCGCGCCCTTCTCAATCAATCCGGCGACTGCACGGCCAACTTCCTGCAGCACTGACCCTTCAACGTCAGGCACCAACACCTTCAGGCGGCGACTGAAAGACAGGCGGGCACTGGCGAGCTTGGGACTGGTATCCACGCTGGTGCTCGTAGTGGTGAGTGCGGTGTAGTCCGCACCTTCCGCAATCCATCCGGCATCGGCCTTGGCAAAGCGCGGGATGGTCAGGTTCTCTCCGCCGGTTTCAATCCGCTCAACACCGGCACGCTCAAGCACCGTCACAGGTCTGACACTGTCTGCGACTTTCTGCACCGATGTGGCCACCAAGTCACCACCACTGCTGGCAGTACCCGTCAGCAGATCACGCACCATCTGGCGGGTAGGGATGAACGCCGCGTTCTCCTGCTTCTTCTGGATGCTGTGCTGGCCGTAGAACTTCTCAGCCTGCAGTGACAAGTTCTGCTCCCATGTGGCCTGTTTATCAGGGACTTGTGAACTGAGCGAACTGAGCAGTGCGTTGAAGCTATATGGTCGCTTCTTGGTGATGGTGTGATTCATTGATTACCTCGCGTGTTTATATCATTACGGCCGATAGAATGAAATCAACCAACTTGTTCCAAGGTGTTCCAATCAGATTGGGTAAAAGCGTCAGAAATGAGACGGCAACTGCGGTTAGGACGAACGACACAATGGCGGCTGATGAAGGAAGGCTATTTCAAAGGCGGAGTGCACTACTACCGTTCTGGTGCAACGTCTCGCGGGCATCTGCGCTTTAACTTGCCCGCCTGTGAGATGGCCTTGCTGCTATACACACAGCGATAAATTAAGGGCATGAGTTTTGTCTACTGATGCCTCAGCAATTCGCCTCTCATCAGCCTGATGATGACGTTCCAATGCGGCCTAACCCTGCTGATGATGCCCTGAGTAGTGCGCAGGCGAGGCGGTACTGGCAGGCCGTACGGGAGAAACGATGCGCAGACCATTCCACCGTGCTATCATCTGCTGTTGACCACAAATTTGATTAGCTTGGCTAATAGATAGTGCTAGGCAGTTTAGGTCCAACTTATCTGACGCTAAATAATGAAGGCGGTCCGAAATTACCTACGCTGCGCTACACAGAAAGGACCCGTATTTGTGAGGCAGACGTGATAGATCCGGTCCATGCCCGTTATCAACACAAAGGGACAGTCATCCCAATCCTGATCGTCGGCGACGTAGGCGATTGCTGGGAGGCATACGTTGCCGGTGGCCTGAAGCGCATCCCGAAGGAGCTGGTGCTTGCTTCTGATTAGATGACAGTAGAAGTGGAGGAACTCTCTCTCCTCCCAACACACACACCACTACACACAGCCCATATCAAGGGAAACACCAGTCAGTGACTGGGATTATGCGCGGCCCATATCTCATAACCCGAATGGCCCACATCCAAAATTTATGGGCCGTTTTTTATGGGCCATGCCCCTTTTACAGGGGGGGAGGGGGTGTCAAAAAACTTTGGCGCCACTTCCAGCAGGCACGATCTCAGGTCCTTTGGATCTGGCTTACCCAGCAGCCACTCCTTGCCTCTAAGCCGCTTGATGCTGGACTTGATCGCTTCAGCGGAGTGCTGAGGCAGCCCTTCTGTCACGGTCCTGATGCTGGGCTTGATGTCGTGCTGGTTTTGCTTCCTGACGTACTCCATGACGTCGCTGTTGACCTTACTGATGTCTGACGTCTTCTTCTGCTCCGTCAACTCAGGCCAGAGGAAATCGCCCTGCAGTTGGTACTGACGACGGATGCCTTCACCGCCACGGCACTTGATCGGCTTCAGGCTCACCAGTTCGTTCTGCTCTTTCTCCAGCAGGTAGACCATGTCAGGTGCTTCCTGTAGTGCCTCGTTGTCTGCGATCTTTCCAATCTTGTTGGCGTGGTGGATCCACAGCAATGCAGCACTGCGCAGAACGATGTCATGCACCGCATCCATGTGATGCCGAATGATCGGTCTTGAGATGTCCTCAAGCAATGGCCCAAGGGCGCCCTTCAGCGAGTCAATGACGACAACGTTTGGTTTGAATTCCTCCATCTGCTTCTCCAATCCATCAAGGTCACTGATGGTCCACTTGCGTTGTGTGTGCGAGTTGCCCCAGATCCGAATGCCCTTGCGAACTTCTGGATCTCTCCAGCAGCCCATCTGAGTCAGGTAGTCCCTGATGCGTTCAGCCATCGCGTCAGAGCACACGTAAAGGACACGCAGTCCCGTTGCTTCAGGACGCAAGCCGATCACGTCAGGGCTGCGCTGCTTCATCAACGCCACCATCAGTTGCAACGTGAGGATGGTCTTGGTGCTGCCTCTGTTGCCGCCAATCAGGGTTGACCAGCGTTCAGTCAAAAGCTGATCAAAGAACGTTCTGGCGTCGTTAACCGGCTCAGCATCAAGCTCATCGGGTGTCAGCGGCCGTGACTCCAGCTTTTGCAATGGATGCCGCAAAGCGAGCTGCTCATTAACGACCGAACTGAAGTCCTTGATGTTGATGCGTTTATTGCTGCAGAACCTAGATCTGAAGGCGGCACGCTCTGCCTCGTCGTCGCAGTCCAGAAATTTGTTGGCGGCTTGCCTGATCCGCTCTGGCTCTTTCCGGTCCTCAAGCTCGCGTTGAACGTCAACCTTTTGCGCAGAGGCGATCAGTTGATGAACGGCGGCATGGCCGTGAGCAACCAGCAGATCATCAATGCCCTTCTCGGGACCCTTGCAGTGTGCGGTGCCAACCCACGGCGATCCGTTGGCATAAAGCTGATGCGCAAGACGCAGGGCTGCCTTGCTGACGTTTCTTCTGCCGCGTGCTTTGTCGCTGTAGTCAAAGCAGATGACGATGCGATGCCCTGCCCAACGCATCAGATCTGGGTGCAGGCAGTGTTGGTCACGGTCGTCCTTTGGTGTGCCATTCCAGATGCCCGCAACAGCAATGGCAGGGATGCCACATGACAGGAGCGCCGCTGCTTTCTTTGCGCCTTCTGTGATGACAATGGTTTCGCTGCAGTTCCGCTCACGCTCAGGCCAGTAGGTCTCATCCGGCATCTGGAGCTGGAAGACACCGCAGGGAACACCTAACGGGTTCTCGTATTTGATCAGGTCGCCTTTGTCGTTCTTGCGTGGTGTGTTTGGTTTCAGGCAGCCTGAGTCACCTGTGGCACTGCACCACCAGCCACCAGCGTCTAGGTGCTCATAACGATTGAGAACCTTGGCAACTTCGCCTGTGGCGTACTGCTGCCCATGACCACCTGCTGATTCCAGACGTTTTGACGTAATGGCTTCAAGAGCCTGCGGACCACTGAGTGACTGCAGATTTAATTCAGTGATTTCAGGACTGATGCCAGAACCATTGACCCACTCGTCCCTATGCGTCGGATCAATCTCCTCCGCATCCCAACCATCAGTTGTCATCACATCTGTCCCATTGTCGTTAGAAGCAGCAACAGACGATCAACCGCAAGTGAGGCGTGCGGTGAGCAGTCAGGGTGCTTATCAATCCAGTCCTCAATCTCGCTGTAAATGGAAGCAATTAGGACGGAAAATCCAGCATCAGATCGTCTCATGGTTAAAATTCCATTGGTCGGATTGGTGAAGGGTTGGCTTGTCAGGGCGGCCCTTCATTTTTCTCAGCCGTCGTCTAAAAGCATTGCGGCAAGGCCGTTCTGCATCAGGAGGCGAATCGCTTCTGATTTGCTGCAGTCGTGAACAGCAGAGAATTTGGTGACTTGGCTGAGCAGTTCATCGCTTAGGTATGTCGCAGCAATGTGCGGATACTTGTAACGCGGCTTGAACTTCATAAGAACCAAAAATTTGTCTTATGAGTCCATTTTGAGAGATGAACTAAAAGTGTCAACAATGGGCGAGAATTACCCGCCCGTATGATGATTCAATCGTCTTCCCTTATCGCCTTAACAAGCACTGCGCACATGAGCGCATCAGCTTCAAAGACAACCTTCTGAGCTGCAACACGAACTTCTGCAAGATTGCTGAGTGCTGTTGGGTAATCGCTGTCGGAATAAAGCGCTTCCGCGATGTCAATGTTGTCTTCCCGCAGAAGTTCACGCACCGAAGCTCTTAGCGGGCGGGTGTAGAGATCAGCGGTCACTGGTTGACTCCATCTCGTCCAGCTCGGCCAGGCCCTTACGAAGCAGGGCACGCACAAGGGCAGCGCGGGTCAGGGTGCCGCTGGGTTGAAGCCGGGCACAGTGGTGATCAAGGCGTGGCTCCACGTCAGAAGCGACTTTGACGCTGAGAACCGATGTCAGTGGTTGTTCCAGTTGCAGTTCCATGGGCTGAAGTCCGTTGGACAACCGGACTGTGCTCGTGCTTCAGAACAGTTGCAAGCACTGCGATCTGGCGGATTAAGTGATGCGTGACAAGTTAATCCCATTGACCATGGGCGATCTCCGATCACAGCCTCTGCTGCGAAGTGTTCTGGGTGGAGTCCTGGCCGGACTGGCCCCTGGGGTCGCCGGACCGTTGTCGATGTTTCCGGCCTTGGCCCTGCTGTGGTCGCTGGCGGACCGACCGCGGAACGCGGCGCTCTGGGGGATGTTTGCCGTCCTGATCAGCCACCGCTGGATTCTTGGCTTGCATCCACTCACCTGGATGGGCGTGCCGGCTTGGCTCAGCTTGCCGGTGGCTGTTGCGCTCTGGTTGTGCTGCGGCGTTGCCGCAGCCCTGCTGCTGCTGCTCTGGTCTCTGTTGGCGCGGATGTGCCGGTTCAGGGACGGGGGCTGGCGGTTCTCCGTCGTGCTGCTGCTGTCTTTGGTCTGGGGGGGAGCCGAACTGCTTCTGGAAGGGTCTCCGTTGTTCTGGATCGGTGTCGGGGGAAGTGTGTTGCCTCTGGACCGGCCACTGGCTGGCCTGGCCCGCTGGCTTGGCAGTGGTGGACTGGCCACGCTTCAGCTGATCTGGGGCTGGGGGCTCTGGCAGCTCTGGCGCCGTCGGGGGAAACGCAGCACCGCTTGGTTGCTCTCTCTGCTGCTGGCGCATGGCTTGGGGGCGTTGAGTTTGGTTCCGCCGCCCGCCTTCGCTTCCCTGCGACTTGGCGCCTGGCAGCCGGCGGTTCCCACCCGTGAGAAATTCAGCCCGGACCGCCAGCGGCGCTTCAACGCAGCGTTGTCATCGGCCTTGCAGCAGGCCCAGGCCCTGCAGGTGCAGGCGTTGGTGGCCCCGGAGGGAACCCTGCCGTCCCGCTGGCAGCCGGATGATGTGGATGGGTTGCCCCTGCCGTTGATCAGCGGAGGTTTTCGCTGGGTTCGCGGGCAGCTGCGCAGCAGTGTGTTGTTGGGGTTGCCGGGCCTAGCCGGGCTGGAGCCCCTCGTTGACAAGCACCGTCTGGTTCCACTGGGTGAGTGGTTGCCACCGTTGCCGGCTGGCTTGACCCGGGGGCTGTCGGCGGTGGGGGGGCTTCAGCCGGGAAATGCGTCTCGTTATGCCGAGGCCTGGCCATCCCCCTCCGCCATCGCCATCTGTTACGAGATCAGCCACGGATGGGCTTTGGCTCAAGCGTCTGCGCAAGGGGCTGAATGGTTGTTGACGATCGCTAATCTCGATCCCTACCCCCAGCTGTTGCAGCGGCAATTTCTGGCCCTGGCTCAGCTGCGGGCGATTGAAACCGGACGCGACGTTTTGAGTGTGGCGAACACGGGGCCGACGGCGCTGGTGTCGGCGGATGGCTCGGTGCAGCAACTCCTGGAGGCGGGCAGCGAAGCTGTCGCGGTGACGGATCTCCAGCTGCGGAGCCAGCTCACGGGCTACGCCCGGCTGGTCAGCGGCTGGTCGTGGTCGTCCCGCTGAATCAACCCTCCCCCCAGCACTGTTTCCCCGTCGTAGAAGACGGCCGCCTGTCCAGGGGTGATGGAGAACTGATCGTCGGTGAATTGCAGCCGGCAGCGATAGGGCCGCTTCCGCGCTTCATCCTCCGGTTCATGGGCGATTGGTGTGAGTTGTGCCGCCACGGGTTCACTGCGGTAACGCACCTGAACCTCCACCTCCAATGGCTGCTGGGGTGGTGCCATGGAGATCCAGTTGATGGCGCCCACAACACAGCTGCGCCGCCCGGCCTCCGCCCGGGGCGCCACCACCACGCGGTTCATGGCGGGGTCCAGCCGGATCACGTGAAGCGGCTCCTTCCAGGCCACACCCAGACCCTTGCGTTGGCCGATGGTGAAGTGCTCGATGCCGTCATGCTCACCAACCACCGTGCCGTCACTCAGCACGATCTCGCCTTGTCGCGGGGGGAGATAGGTGTCCAGGAAGGCCCGCATGGAGCCATGGTGATCCGCCAGGCATAGATCCTGGCTTTCCGGTTTTTCCGCCGTGCGCAGGCCGTGTCGCGCCGCTTCCAGTCGGGTGTCGGCTTTGGTGAGCTCGCCGAGGGGGAACACGATGCGTCCCAGCACATCCTGGGGAAGGTCGTAGAGGAAGTAGCTCTGGTCTTTACGGCAGTCGAGCCCCCGCAGCAGCTGATGCCGGCCCTGTGCACCGCCGTGACGGATCCTGGCGTAGTGGCCTGTGGCAATCCTGGGCAGCCCCCGGTGTTCGGCGGCCCACTCGAGCATCGGGCCGAACTTCACTGAGCGGTTGCACTGGGAGCAGGGCAAAGGGGTGATGCCGTCGCGGTAGCCATCCACCAGCCGCTGCACGATTTCCTGTTGGAAGGTGTCCCGTGTATCCACCACGTGATGGGGGATGCCGAGCTGCTCACAGATTCCGGCTGCATCCACGAGGCCTTCGGCGCAGCAGGCACCCTTACCACTCATCAACCAGAGGGTGAGGCCCTCCACTTGCCAACCAGCCTCCACCAACAACGCTGCGGTCAGGGAACTGTCCACTCCTCCGGACAGCCCAACGGCGACACGGTGCTCACCCGGCCAGGCCCGTAGCCGCTCCAGTGCTGCTTCTCCAGCTGCGGATGGGAGGCGATCAGTTGAGCTGGTGACGCTGCTCATCGGGGGTGTGGACCTGTCTCCAGTGTGTGGGGTCGTGGTATGGGGTGATTCTGTTCAGACAAGCTGTTCAGCTTGCGGAGTACACCACCGCTGCGATTGTCGTCAGCTATTCAGGACAATCCCTGTGAATTCATCTTGATTGATGAGGCTTTCAATACGAAAAATTTAATGGTCCGATGAGGACATTGTTCTCAATTGCGAGGGAAACATGAAGTGTTTCGATTCGCTCGCACAAATCTGAAAGGTTGCTGAAAACACTTCTGTTTTTCTGATCTTCGTAAGAAGGTTCTCTCACCACGGCGGAGGACACGCAATGGTTTCATCAGCTCAGAAAACCATCGATTCCCAGCGCCGCCGCAGCAGTGACCCTGTCAGCTGGTATCTGGCCACCATCGGCCGCATCCCGCTGCTCACCCCTGCCGAAGAAATCGAACTGGGCAATCAGGTCCAGTCGATGATGGCTCTGACGGAAGACGGTTCCAAAACGTTTGAAGACCACGAGCTGACCGGTAAGCAGCGCCGGATGCTTCGCATCGGTCGACGGGCCAAGGAACGGATGATGAAAGCCAACCTCCGCCTGGTTGTGAGCGTTGCCAAGAAATATCAGGGAAAGGGCCTGGAACTTCTCGATCTCATCCAGGAAGGTTCCCTGGGGCTTGAGCGTGCCGTCGAGAAATTTGATCCCACCCGCGGTTACAAATTCTCGACCTATGCCTTCTGGTGGATCCGTCAGAGCATGACCCGTGCCATCGCCTGTCAGTCCCGCACCATCAGGCTTCCGGTGCATCTCAGCGAGCGACTCACCACAATCCGCAAGGTGAGTCTTGATCTCGCCCACAAGCTCGGTGCCATGCCCAGCCGTGTGGAAATCGCTGAGGCGATGGACATCCCTTTGGATGAGCTTGATTCACTCCTGAGACAGGCCCTCACCACCAGCAGTCTCGATGCTCCTGTGAACGGGGAGGAGGGTCGCAGCTTCCTCGGTGATCTCATTGCCGACTCCTCCCTGGATGAGCCGCTTGACATCGTTGAGCAACGCATTCACCACGAGCAGCTCGGACGCTGGCTCAGTCACCTCAGCGAGCAGGAACAGCACGTGTTGAAGCTTCGCTTCGGTCTTGAGGGCAACGAGCGTCACACCCTGGCTGAGATCGGACGCTTGATGGATGTCTCCAGAGAGCGTGTGCGTCAGGTGGAGCTCAAGGCCTTGCGCAAGTTGCGCAATCTGACCCGGCGGCTGCCAAGCGGGATCTGAGCTGCCGGGACGGCTGCCTTATCAGTCCTCGGCCCAGATGTAGCGGGTCAACTCCGCTGGATCGGGCTCCGGGGCGGAAAGGGCGAACTCCACACAGTCCTGAACGATGGCATCGATCTCTTTCTCGATGCTTCGCAACTCATCGCTGCTCACCAAATTGGCGTTGCAGAGGTCCCGTTCCAAAGCCTTGAGTGGATCTCTCTGGGCCCAGAACTGCTTCTCCTGTTCGGCGCGGAGTTCGTCCGGGTCAGCGAGGGAGTGACCGCGGAAGCGGTAGGTGAGGCACTCCAGAAGGGTGGGACCTTCCCCGGCCCGAGCCCGCTCCAGGGCTCGCTGGGTCGCAGCACGAACGGCAAGCACGTCCATGCCGTCGACTTCTTCGCCAGCCATGCCGAAGGACGCTGCTTTGCGCCAGATTTCCGGATCACTGGTGGCGCGGTCGTGGGCCATGCCGATCGCCCACTTGTTGTTCTCCACGACGAACAGGATCGGCAGCTTCCAGAGCTGCGCCATGTTCATGCATTCGAAGAACTGGCCGTTGTTGCAGGTGCCATCACCAAAGAAGGCTGCCGTCACAGCGTTGCTTGAGGCATCGCCGAGAGCATCACGTTTGTAGCGGCTGGTGAAGGCTGACCCCAGGGCGACGGGGATGCCCTCGGCGATGAAGGCAAAGCCCCCCAGCAGGTGGTGTTCCTTGGAGAAAAGGTGCATGGATCCACCTCGTCCCTTGCTGCAGCCTGTTTCCTTGCCGAACAGCTCACTCATCACTTCCCGAGCCGGAACACCGGCGCTCAGGGCATGGACGTGGTCGCGGTAGGTGCTGCAGAACCAATCGTTCTGACGCTTCATGGCGCCAATCACCCCGGTGCTCACAGCCTCCTGGCCGTTGTAGAGGTGAACGAAACCGAACATCTTGCCGCGGTAGTACATCTCCGCGCACTTGTCCTCGAAGCGTCGTCCGAGGGTCATGTCCCGGAACAGCTCCAGACCGGTCTCGCGGTCCACCGTTGCCCGCTGGGCTGTGACGAGGTTGGACAGACGTTCCGCGTGAGGACCGGCGGCCGCGCTGACGATGGGAGCTGTGTCGACCGCGAGGTCCTGACCCATGACCGTCCTAATCAATGAAGGTGACTGTAAGGGCCAGCCGTTGAGAGATGGGCAAAATCCCAGACACTGACTAAAGTTCGCCCTCTGGGGACCTGTGGACGTTGGATCTGCCCATCGATCATTTCCGGCTGCTGGGTGTCAGTCCTTCCGCTGATCCTGCCTCCATCCTTCGGCGTCTCCAGACCCGCAGCGACAGTCCGCCGGACGATGGGTTCACCCATGAGGGTTTGCTGCAACGTCAGGCGCTGTTGCGCCAAGCGGCCGATCTGCTGACGGATCCTGGTGCAAGGGCTGACTACGAGGCAGCGCTCCTGTCGTTGAGTTCATCCCACCCCAATGAAACCGTCGGCCTGGATCTGGCGGCCAGCAGCGAAGTGGCCGGGCTGATCCTGCTCTGGGAGGCGGGAGCGGCCTACGAAGCTTTTCAGCTCGCCCGTCAGGGACTTCAGCCGCCTCAGGCGCCAGCCCTCGGAAGTGGCCGCGAAGCGGACCTCACCCTGCTGGCGGCCCTCGCCTGTCGTGATGCGTCGCGGGATGAACAGCAGCAGAGGCGTTACGAGTCCGCGGCTCAGCTGCTGCGGGAAGGCATTGAACTGCAGCAGAGGATGGGCAAGTTGCCGGATCAACAGGCCGGTCTGCAGCAGGAGCTGGATGACTTGCTCCCCTATCGGGTGCTGGATCTTCTGAGTCGAGATCTCTCCGATGCCGAGGCTCGCCAGCAGGGTATCTCCCTGCTGGATGGATTGGTGCGCGATCGGGGTGGCCTGGATCCCGAGGGTCTGAATGCCGATCCTCCAGCTGCCGCCATGGGGCAGGCCGACTTTGAGTCGTTTTTCCAGCAGATCCGCCGCTTTCTCACCGTTCAGGAGCAGATCGATCTGTTCCGTGGCTGGTTCGCAGAGGGCTCCATCGAAGCCGGTTGTCTTGCCGTGTTCGCCCTGGCGGCTGCGGGGTACTCACGGCGCAAGCCGGAGTTCCTTGAGCAGGCCCGTGATCAGTTGCAGCAATTAGCTGCCTCCGATCTGGATCCGATGCCCCTTCTGGGCTGCCTGGACCTGCTCCTGGGCAATGTCTCGGATGCCTCCCTGCACTTCAGCGCCATTCGCGATCAGGAACTCCTGCGCTGGCTGGCGGAGCATCCCGGCGATCACCTGGCGGCCCAGTGCGAGTACTGCCGGGTCTGGCTTGAACGGGATGTGCTCCCTGGTTACCGGGATGTTGATGCCACCGGAGTGGACCTTGATGCCTGGTTCGCCGACCGGGATGTGCAGGCTTACGTCGATCGCATCGATCGCCAGACGGCCCGTCAGGACGTTGCTGCGATTGAGACGAACGCCGGACTGGAAACCTGGGCTCTGGCCGATGCCAGCTCGCTGCAGGCCGCAGAGCTGGACAATGTTCCATCGATGGCGGAGGAGGTCCAATCGGCGGATGCGGCATCCACCGGATCACCCCGCCGTCTGCGCTTGCTGGTGGCCTCTGCTGTGGTGGGTTTGGTGGCCGCTCTGGCGGCCGCAGTGATGCTGCGGCCCCGGGCAACGGCTCCTGTGGCGCGGCAACCGCAGCCGGAACTCCAGGACGCCACTGAATCCAAGTCGTCCAGCTCTGATCCAGCCAACCTGTCACCGGCAGCGACGCTTCAACCGGAGGCGTCGACGGGCAGGGGCCAGCTGGAACCGCTCCTCAGCGATGCTCCCGATGAAGCTCAGCTGCGGTTGCTTGTTCAGGGCTGGCTCGACAACAAGGCCCTAGCTCTTCAGGGCCAAGCCTCGATGCTTCCTGTGGTGGCGAGGCAGCGTCTGATTGATCAGGTTGATCAGGAAAGGGCTGCGGCTGTCGCCGCAGGCAACACCACGGTTGTGAAGGCTTCGGTGACATCCCTTGAGGTGGTGAGCCGGCAGCCCCGTCGGATTGAACTGAAGGCGGAAGTGGCTTACAGCGACAGCACCACGGACAGATCAGGCTCGGTGGTGGACCGCACGGAACCGGGCAGTCTCACGATCACCTACATCCTTGGACGAGACGGCGATCAGTGGAGGCTGACGGCTTACATCCCGCAGGGTTGATCCTGCCCCGCAGCCTTGCTTTTTACGATCGGGTGATTGATTCCAAAGAGCCGCCCCGATGTTCGATGAGCTGTCAGCCCGTTTTGAGGATGCGGTCAAGGGGCTGCGTGGCCAAGACAGCATCAGCGAAACCAACGTCGATGGAGCCCTAACGGACGTCCGTCGGGCCTTGCTGGAGGCCGATGTGAGCCTGCCGGTGGTGAAGGACTTCGTTGCCGATGTGCGCGAGAAGGCCGTGGGCGCCGAGGTGGTGCGCGGCGTCAGTCCGGACCAGAAGTTCATCCAGGTGGTGCACGAGCAGCTTGTGGAGGTCATGGGGGGTGATAACGCTCCTCTGGCCAAGGCGGCTGACGCTCCCACCGTCGTGTTGATGGCCGGCCTTCAGGGTGCCGGTAAAACCACCGCGACGGCCAAGCTGGGACTCCACCTCAAGGATCAGGGCCGCCGTGCCCTGATGGTGGGTGCCGACGTCTACCGACCAGCTGCCATCGAGCAGTTGAAAACACTCGGTGCTCAGATCGATGTGGAGGTGTTCAGCCTCGGTGCTGAGGCCAAGCCGGAAGACATCGCAGCCGCTGGTCTGGCCAAGGCGAAAGAGGAGGGATTCGACACGCTCCTGGTCGACACCGCCGGTCGCCTCCAGATCGACAGCGAGATGATGGAGGAGATGGTGCGGATCCGCACCGCCGTGCAGCCCGATGAGGTGCTGCTGGTGGTGGATTCGATGATCGGTCAGGAGGCGGCCGAACTCACCCGCGCCTTCCACGACCAGGTGGGCATCACCGGAGCGGTGCTCACCAAGCTTGATGGTGACTCCCGCGGTGGTGCCGCCCTTTCAATCCGCAAGGTGAGCGGTCAGCCGATCAAGTTCATCGGCACCGGCGAGAAGGTGGAGGCTCTCCAGCCCTTCCATCCCGAACGGATGGCCAGCCGCATCCTCGGCATGGGGGACGTGCTGACGCTGGTGGAGAAGGCCCAGAAGGAGGTCGAACTCGCCGACGTCGAAAAGATGCAGAAGAAGCTGCAGGAGGCGACGTTTGATTTCTCGGACTTCGTCAAGCAGATGCGCTTGATCAAGCGCATGGGATCGCTGGGGGGTCTGATGAAAATGATCCCGGGCATGAACAAGATCGACGACGGCATGCTCAAGCAAGGAGAGCAGCAGTTGAAACGGATCGAGGCGATGATCGGCTCAATGACGCCGAAGGAACGGGAGAACCCCGATCTGCTGGCCGGTCAGCCCTCCCGTCGTCGTCGCATCGCTGCCGGCAGCGGTCATCAACCGGCGGATGTGGACAAGGTGCTGGCGGATTTTCAGAAGATGCGTGGCTTCATGCAGCAGATGAGTCAGGGCGGCATGCCCGGGATGCCAGGAATGGGAGGGATGCCAGGAATGGGAGGGATGCCAGGAATGGGAGGGATGCATGGAATGGGTGGCATGCCGGGAATGCCTGGACAGGCACCGGCCCGCCGCGGCAAGGGCGGTGGTCCGAAGCGAAGCAAGCCGGGCAAGAAGAAACGGGGATTCGGGGACCTTTGAGGGTCAGACGGTATGGTGGTCGTTTGGCGGCCGAATTCGTGCTGCCGGATTCACTGACGTTCTCAACAGCAGGTCCACGATGATCAAGCTCCGCCTGAAGCGGTTCGGCAAGAAGCGGGAAGCAAGCTTCCGCCTCGTGGCCTGCAACAGCACCTCCCGTCGGGATGGGCGTCCGCTCCAGGAACTTGGCTTCTACAACCCCCGCACCAAGGAAACCCGCCTCGACACCGAAGCGATTCGGGAGCGTCTTGGCCAAGGGGCCCAGCCCACGGATGTGGTGCGCACGCTGCTCGAGCGCGGCGGCTTGATCGAGAAGACCATCCGCCCTGCGGAAACCGTCGGTAAAGCCAAGCAGGCTGCCAAGCTCGAGGAAGAGGCCAAGCAGGCTGCCAAGGAAGCCGCCGAGGCCAAGGCTGCTGCTGAAGCGGAAGCCGCTGCCGCTGCTGAGGCTTCCAACGCTGAAGACGCCCCAGAAGCTGAGGCCGAATCCAGCGAAAGCTGATCTCCCCGGTGTCTGAGGACGGCGCACGCAGCCGCTTCGTTTTTGATTTACCGGATCCTGAGGCAGCTCTGGCTCTCGCTGGAGCTGCCGAATCGACCCTGCATCGCCTTGAAGCTCTGACCGGAGCCTCGTTGGTGTTGCGGGGTCTCCAGTTGATGATCACCGGAAGACCAACGCAGATCGAGCGGGCTGCAGCGGTGGTTGAGCTGGTGCGTCCGATCTGGCAGGACGGACAAGCCGTGTCCAGCGTTGATCTCCAGGCGGCCCTTGGCGCCCTCAGCAGTGGTCGGGAGGATGACCATGCGGCAATGGGAGAGCAGGTGCTGGCGCGCAGTCAGACCGGCTCGATGCTGAGGCCGCGGACGCTGCGTCAGAAGCATTACGTCGATGCCATGGAGCGGCATGACCTCACCTTCGCTCTGGGACCTGCGGGAACGGGTAAGACCTTCCTGGCCACGGTCCTGGCGGTGCGGATGCTCTCGGAGCGCAAGGTGGAGCGACTGATCCTGACCCGACCGGCCGTGGAGGCGGGGGAGCGACTGGGGTTTCTGCCGGGAGATCTGCAGCAGAAGGTGGATCCTTACCTGCGACCGCTTTACGACGCTCTGCACACCCTGCTGGGGCCGGACAAGACCACGGTGTTGCTCGAAAAAGGGGTGATCGAAGTGGCTCCGTTGGCTTACATGCGTGGCCGCACCCTCAGCGACGCCTTTGTGATCCTCGATGAGGCGCAGAACACCACACCGGCTCAGATGCGGATGGTGCTGACCCGTCTGGGGGAACGCTCCCGCATGGTGGTGACCGGTGATGTCACCCAGGTGGATCTTCCCAATGGCCTCCCGAGCGGTCTGGTGGAAGCCTCGGATGTGCTGGATGGCGTTGAAGGGGTTGCCGTCTGTCGGTTGACATCGGCTGATGTGGTGCGACATCCCTTGGTGCAGCGGGTGGTGGAGGCCTATGCCCGCCTCGATGATCAGCGCTCGTCACGTCCTTTGCGTCGATAGGGAGATCCGCACCCCAGACCCTTGTCAGTGCTGGCAGGATATTTGGAGTGATTGTGGTCTGGTCGACATGCCAGCAAGCAGCAATTTTCAGCAGGCCATCCGCGATGCGCAGTCCAGCGCTCTGGTGGGCCCCAACGTGGTCAACAAGGCGCTCCCCTATGTGGGCGGCGGCATGGTGCTCACCTCTGTCGGGGTGATCGGCGGCCTGTCGATGATGGCGACGCCGATGTTCATGCCCCTGTTCTGGGCGGCCGTGATCGGCAACTTGGTTCTCTTCTTTGTTGCCCAAAACGTGGCGATGAAGGGCAACAACGCCACGGCATTGCCACTCCTGGCCGTTTACAGCCTGATCACAGGCTTCACCCTCAGCGGTCTGGTGGCCCTGGCCGGAGCGGTTGCAGGGATCGGGGCCGTCGGCACCGCTGCCCTGGCCACTGGCATCACCTTTGTGATCGCCTCAATTGTTGGGCGTCGCATGAGCGACAGCGTCGGTCAGGCCCTGTCCGGTGTGGTGGGACTGGGCTTGATCGGCCTGATTCTCGCCATGGTGGTGCAATTCATCGGTGGAATCTTCGCTCCGGCGATATTCCAAGGCACAAGCTTCGAGTTGATGATCGCCGGTTTCGGCACCGTGCTGTTTGTGGGCGCCGCCTTCGTCGACTTCTACACGATGCCCCGCGCCTACCGGGATGAGCAGTATCTGGCAGGTGCCCTGAGCATGTACCTCACCTACATCAACCTGTTCATCTTCATCCTGCGCCTGATCATCGTGCTCAATGGCGGTGGTCGCCGCGACTGACACGATTGAGTCCGATTGGATTGGTCCGATCGACATCATCCACTCGAAAAGCCCCGGTACTTCCGGGGCTTTTTTGTTGGTTGTCTTCACCCTTCACTCGTCGGCGACGGCATAAACGCTTTGGCGGATGGCATCACGCTGCTCGACGTCGTAGCCCCATTTCTCCAGAAAGGAGACATCAGCTCCAGTGTTGTCGACAGCAGCCTCCAGCAGTTGCTCCAGCCGTTCTTTCACCAGGCCCGGCTCCAGTTGCCGCAGCAGTTCAGTGCAGCGGGTTCTGACCCGTTGCGAGCCTTCCTGCTGGGCGCTGTCACCGGAGCGGTGGTGGGCAACCGCCATGGCGGTGCTCATGGCCAGGTTGCGCACGCTCAGATCCACAACCCCAGCGCCTGCAGCGCGCAGTTGCCCTACAACGGCATCCGGCAGTCGATCCATCAGAACGCTGTCGCCAGCCAGGCTCACCACAAAGAAGCCCCTGGCGCCATCGCGGCTGGACACCATCTCACCGATTCGGTCCGCCAGCACCTCATCGCTGATCTCCTCGTTCTCCCACTGCTGCAACCAGGCAGCGGTGATCTCCATTGCCTGCTGGAAGGTGGGTTGCTGTTCAGGCATCGCCATGGTCCGACCTTGAGGCCAGGCTATGGGCAAGTTGGATTCAGACGATGCCAGAGACGTCTTGCCATGGGCTCCACGTGAACCTGCCCTCTGGCCATTGGTCGGCTTTACAAGCTCATGCGAGCAGGACTGGTGAGAGTTACAGCGCCGTGATCCGAAAGGCTCTGGCGGATTATCTGGATCTGGAGCATCACACCCTCTGGCAACTATCCACCTCCACTGCGGTGGTGGAAGGGGTGTTCGGCGATGCGCTGCATGTGCGCGACCTGGCCGATCACGGCGACTTTGGAATCGGGACCTTCGAGCAGCTCGACGGTGAAGGGATTCTTCTCGATGGCGTCTGCTGGCAGGCCTGTGCTGATGGTCGTCTTCGTGAGGCGCCTCCGGAGGAGGGCATTCCGTTCTGGATCGCCACACATTTCGAAAGCGAGCAGCGAGTGCAGCTCGGTCCGGTGAGCAGCTTTGAGCAGCTCGGGGCGTTGCTGGATCCCCATCGCCCGGGCGCGAATCTTTTTGTGGCGCTGCGCATCCGAGGCATGTTCGAGGAACTGCTCGTCCGCTCGGTGTCCCGTGTGGAGGCGGGCGCAACCCTTCTGGATGCCACCCGGTCACAGACCACATTCTCTCACCAGGCCATCAGCGGCACGTTGGTGGGGTTCTGGAGTCCAACCCATGCCAGCAGCCTCAACATCCCCGGATATCACCTGCACTTCCTGTCGGACGACCATCGGCATGGTGGTCATCTTCTCGATCTGAAAGCCGCATCCCTCGATGTCGACTTTGACTTTCAGTCGAATCTGCGACTGGCGCTGCCGGAGACGCGCGAATTCCTGACGGCTGATCTCACAGCTGATCCCACTGCAGCCCTGGAGGAGGCGGAAACGAATCAGGGGCAGTGACGGCGCAGACTTGCGTGATGCTTTCCACTCCGTCGTCGGAGGACCACCGCTCCGGCTTCATCGCACTGATCGGCAGGCCCAACGTGGGCAAATCCACCCTGGTGAACCAGCTGGTGGGGGAGAAGGTGGCCATCACCTCGCCCGTGGCCCAGACCACCCGCAACCGGTTGCGCGCCATCCTCACCACAGAGGACGCCCAGATGGTCCTGGTGGACACCCCTGGCATCCATAAGCCCCATCACCTGCTGGGGGAGCGGTTGGTGCAGAGCGCCCGCAGCGCCATCGGCGAAGTGGATCTTGTGGTGCTGCTGCTGGAGGGCTGTGAGCGCCCCGGCCGTGGCGACGCATTCATCGTCAATCTGCTGCGGCAACAACCGTTGCCGGTGTTGGTGGCGTTGAACAAATGGGACAAGGTGCCGGAGGAGCGGCAAGAGGAGTCGGCGTCGGCCTACAGCGCGTTGCTGAGCGAAACGGCTTGGCCGGTTCACCGCTGCAGTGCCCTGGCCGGCGACGGGTGCACTGCGCTCACGCAGGCCATGGCGGACCAGTTGCCCCGGGGTCCGCAGCTCTATCCCCCGGAGATGGTCTCTGACCAACCGGAGCGGGTGTTGATGGGTGAGCTGATCCGAGAGCAGGTGTTGCTGCACACCCGCGAGGAGATCCCCCACAGCGTTGCGGTGACGATCGATCGCGTGGAGGAGCTGCCAGCGACCGGCAAGGGCGGCGGGCGCACGGCTGTGCTTGCGACTGTGCTGGTGGAGCGCAAAAGCCAGAAGGGGATTCTCATCGGCAAGGGCGGCGCCATGCTCAAGACGATCGGCCAGGGCGCCCGGCTGCAGATGCAGACCCTGATCGATGGGCCGGTGTATCTGGAGCTGTTCGTGAAGGTGGTGCCGGACTGGCGCAGCAAACCGGCCCGGCTTGCTGAGCTGGGCTACGGGGGCGACGCCTGATGCTGTCGCTGCTGAGCCGCACCAAGAGCTTCCGTGACCCATGGGTGGGGCAGCCTGCGCTCAATCAGCGTTGGCAGTTGCATCGCCGTCGCGTGCAGCTGGCGGAAGCGCTCTGCCGCTGGCGGCGCTGGTTGAGACCGGTCCAGGAGCGTCAGCTGGAGCGGGATGGCTTTCTGGTGGTGCCAGACGTTTTGCCCGAACCAGCCTTCAGTTCCTTGCGGGATGAGGTGGAGGCTCATCTGGCCGCCGCGAATGCTCAGCATCCGATGGCCGCCAACGACAAAACAGGATTCCAGCCGAAGCAACCGTTTCCCGGAGGCTTCGATCGCTACGACGGCGGCACCCTCAACCGCTTTCTGCACATTGATCCGGCACGGTTGCCCCATGCGGCGGCGCTGAGCCGCGACCCACGCCTCAGCCGCTGGTCCCGCCATGTGATCGGACTGCCGATGGATCCGCGCAAGCTGGACATTTATCTCACTGTGCATGGCGAGGAGAGCCGCACGCCGGACCTGCAGAAGGACCTGCACCGCGACACGTTCTTTCGGGCGCTCAAGTTCTGGCTGTTTCTGCGGCCGGTCACGGCGGACGATGGCCCGTTTGAAGTGGTTCCCGGCAGCCATCGGCTCAGCCCAGAACGGCTGCGCTGGGAACAGGCCACCGCCAATGCCGCGATCCGTCAGCAGCAGCAGCCGGATGTTTCCGGCTCGTTTCGGATCCCCGAGACGGAGCTGGCATCCCTGGGCCTTCCGGCGCCGGTGGCCTTGCCCTGCCAGGCCAACACCCTGGTGCTGGCGGATGTGTTTGCCTTCCACCGCCGCGGTGCGGCCCTGCCGGGACGCCAGCGTCTGGCCCTGTACGGCTGGAACCGTCCCTATCCGTTTCTGCCACTCACCTGGTGAAGCCGGCTGAGAAGATGGATGGATGAGCGACCAACCCTTCCCGCCGGCTGATGCCGCAGCGTTTATCGGTCTCTGTGCCGGCGAGTGGATGAGCCTGCGCAGCAGCTTTGAGCTCTCCAGCGGCGGCGATGACGACTGGCACAGCAGCGAACGCGGGGAGCTGGTGGTGCGCTGCGGTGCACCTGCAGATGAGGTGGAGGGAGAGCTGGTGGTGACCGCACCGGGGGGAGCGACCACCACCCTGCGGTTTCAGCGGGATGGTGCTTTGGCCATCAACGGAGCATCGGCCGGGCAGTGGCGCTTCTGGCCTGACGGCAGCATGGAGTTGAACCTGTCGCAGCCTGATGGAACGTCGGTGCAGGAGCGGATTTGGTTCACCCGCGCCAACCTGCGGTTGCGCAGCACCACGGCGACGGATCAGGAGGGAACACCGCTGCAGGGCAGTTTCTGCACGGACATCCGCCGGGTGTCCAAACCTGCCGCCTGAGCCGCGATGGCGTCCTATCGCCTCGATGTGGTGAGCCTGGCGCCGCAGGCCTTTGCCCCGTTGCTCGAGCTGGGGGTGATCGGCCGTGCCTTCGGCAACGGCATCGCTGAGCTGCATCTCCACAATCCCCGCGATTTCGCCACCGACCGCTACCGCAAGGTGGACGATGAGCCCTATGGCGGCGGCGCCGGCATGGTGCTGAAGCCGGAACCGGTGTTCGCCGCGGTGGAGTCGATCCCCCGTAGTCCCCGCAGCCGGGTGCTGCTGATGTCACCGCAGGGGCGACCACTGCAGCAGAGAGACCTGCAGCGCTGGTCCCAGGAGCACGATCAGCTCGTGCTGCTCTGCGGCCATTACGAAGGGTTTGATGAACGCATCCGCAGCCTTGCCGATGAGGAGGTGTCCGCCGGTGATTTCGTGCTCACCGGTGGTGAGCTGCCGGCGATGACCGTGATCAATGGGGTGGTGCGGCTGTTGCCGGGCACCGTGGGAACGGCCCAGTCACTGGTGGAGGAAAGCCACAGCACGCTGCTGCTGGAGCATCCCCACTACACCCGACCGGCGGAGTTCCAGGGCATGGCGGTGCCGGAGGTGCTGCGGGGCGGAAACCATGGCGCCATCGAGGCCTGGCGGCAGCAGCAGCGGGAGCAACGCACGCGGGATCGTCGACCGGATCTCTACGCACGCTGGAGAATGGCGAGCGATGACTCCGGAGCGGCCATGACATTGCGGATCGGCAATGGCTATGACATTCATCGGTTGGTGTCGGGCCGACCGCTGATTCTCGGTGGTGTGACCCTGGAGCATCCCGATGGCCTGGGCCTCGACGGCCACAGCGACGCCGATGTGCTGGTGCATGCGGTGATGGATGCCCTGCTCGGTGCCCTGTCGCTCGGGGACATCGGCAAGTATTTCCCGCCCACGGATCCGCAATGGAAGGGGGCCAACAGCCTTCAGCTGCTGGAGCAGGTGGTGGCCCTGGTGAGTCAACGGGGTTGGCAGGTGGTGAACGTCGATGCGGTGGTGATCGCCGAGCGGCCCAAGCTGAAGCCCCACATCGAAGCGATGCGCGGCAACATCGCATCCCGCATCGGCATTGCCGCCGAGGCCGTCGGTGTGAAGGCCACCACCAACGAACGGCTGGGACCGGAGGGACGGGAGGAAGGCATCAGTTGTCAGGCCGTTGTGCTGCTGGGCCAGCCATGAGTCGCGCCATGGCACTGCTTCTGGCCATGCTGCTCAGCGTTGCAGCACCGGTCATGGCGGAGCAGGGGGTGATTGAGCAGCTGCGACTGGCGGTGCCGGCATCCCATCGTGAGCTTTGGCTGCAGGCCGAGGCCAGCAGCTGGCAGCCCTGGTTGGAGCAGCAGGCGGGATTTGAGGGGCGTGAGCTGTTTTGGGATCCAGAGCGAGAGGAGGGTCTGCTGCTGATCCGCTGGAGCAGCCGTGAGCAGTGGAAGGCGATCCCCTCCGAGGAGGTCCAGCGGGTGCAGGAGGTCTTCGAGGCTCGGGTGAATCAAGCTCTGAATCGGGATCCAGGCTCAGCACCGCTGTTCCCGTTGCTGGCGGAAGGCGAACTGCAGGCCCAGCTGCTGCCGTCCCAATGATCGACGCCCGTCTGGACCTGAAGCGACGGGCACGGCTCGGCATGGTCGAAGCCGTGTGGGGGGAGCACAAGACCGCTGAGCAGATCATCGCGATCCTGAAACGGTTTGCCGCCGGTGATGAGCTGGGTCTGGTGACCCGGGTGGCACCGGAGAAAGCCGATGCAGTGCTAGCAGCCCTGCCTGCTGTGGTGGTTCATGACGATGCCCGTTGTCTGACCCTTGGGGAACTGCCTGCCTTGCCACCGGGACCGCCGCCGGTGGCGGTGCTCAGCGGTGGCAGCAGCGACCGCAGCGTCGTGGCTGAGGCGACCCTTGCCCTGCGCTGCCATGGCATTGCGGTGGATCCGTTGATGGACGTGGGGGTGGCCGGTCTGCACCGATTGCTGGATCAGCTCCCCAGGTTGGAGTCCGCCGCTGTCTTGATTGCCTGCGCCGGCATGGAAGGGGCCCTGCCGACGGTGCTGGCTGGCCTCGTGCCTCAGCCGATCATCGGTGTGCCGGTGTCGGTGGGTTACGGCGTCAGCGCTGGTGGAAGAACCGCCCTCGATGGGATGCTGGCCAGTTGCGCACCGGGATTGACCGTGGTCAATATCGACAACGGTTACGGAGCCGCCATGGCGGCGTTGCGGATGCTGAGGGGGCGTTGAGGGTCAGACAGCCTGGTCGAAATCGACCTCACCCAATCGCTCCAGTTCAGCGGAGTTGTGATCGGTTTCCACCTGCTGCAGGGTGCTCAGCAGGGCATTCCAATCCGATCGCGACAGCTCCCCGTCCTGTTGCCATTCCATTGCGCGGGGATTGGGAGCCAATGAATTCGACGGATGTTCTTATTCGAAAACTAGGTGTTGATCCTGAGAAAAAGTGCTCATATTGCGTTTGATCTGCGGAAGAAAATCTTCAGATCCTCAGAGGTGCTGCAGATTCGGGTAGGCGGTGAGAAGTTCCTCGGAACTGAGAACATCGCCGCGTCCCTCCGGCTGCCAGATCACCTCGAGGGCCATCAGTTCAGAGGAGGCCGTTGAGCCGAGGATGCGCAGTGTCTGGCGCAGGTCTTCGCCTGTGCTGGCTCCCTTGAGGCTGGCTGCAGCGGTGGACGCCACAAGCAGGGTGACCACGATAAATTCATTGGTGGCGTCGGCCTCACCCACATTGGCGGATGAGCTGTTGATGCTTTGGCCACCGACGTTGCTGGTGAGCTCAGCATCCAATTTGCTGCGCTCGTTCATCGACAGACGGTTGAACGTGGATTCCGCGCTGCTGAACGGCACACTGCCGCTCTCAGCGTTGGCGTAGACCCACAGTTCAGGTTGCCGCAGCAAGGCCAGGGTGGATTCCTGCAGCAGCCGCTGCAGGCCGCTGGAACTGGAGGTGTCTGAGGAGGCCGCCAGCCGGCGCAGATCCTCCTGGAGCGATTTGGCGCTGGCCAGCATCCCCACCTGCACCTGAATCATGTTGACCTTGCTGGGCACCGCCGGCATCGGTGAGCCGCCACCGATGGAAGGGGCACCACCCCCACCGCGGACGGCATTCACCAGAACACCGGCCACGGCCATCAGGATCAGCAGGCCGAACAGTCCGCCGCCACCGAAGCCGAAGATCGGAATGATGAACGGGAATCCGAAGCCGCCACCGCGATAACCACCGCCGTAACCGCCGCCGTAACCGCCGCGTCGGTAGCCACCGCCGCCGCTGCGGGGCATGGATGGGGCGCGGAAACTGCCGCCGCCCATCCGGCCACCGCGGGCTGCATCGGCGGGCTCCGGCGTGATCAGACCGAGGCTGAACACCACCAGCGGCACCAGGACAGCTGCCAGAAGCCTGCGGGTCCAGCTTTGGTTCCGAACGGCCACAACCACAACAGAAAGCTGATTTAACTCTAGGAACCGCCTCCAACGATGGTGACGATCTCCAAGCTGTCGCCTTCACCCACTGTTGTGGTCGCCCAGCTCCCTCGAAGAGCAATCACACCGTTGTGCTCCGTCACCACCAGCTGCGGGTTGTGGCCCAGGGCGGCGATCACCTTGTCCAGGGTGGGGGGCGTCGGCTCAGGGTCCAGGCAGCGGACCTCGCCATTGACGGTGAGCTTCAGGGCCATGGATCAGTGGTTGAGGCGCGACAGGCTGTTCAGCAGGCTTTGGCTGGACTCTGCTGGGGTGTTGGACCCCATGATTGCCCCGATCACCGCCACACGCCGGCATCCCACTGCCGTGAGCTGCGAAAGATTGGCCTGGGTGATGCCACCGATGGCAAACACCGGCTTCTGAGCGATGGCCAGCGCCTGACCCACCAGCTCAGCACCGATGGCTGGACGCTCCGGCTTCACGGCGGTGGTGTTGACGGGGCCAAGGCCGAGGTAGTCGCAGTCCTCTCGGTTCGCTTCCGCCACCTGGTCCAGCTCATGGGTGCTGCGTCCAAGAAGTCGGTCGGGTCCGATCAAGCCACGGGCCACCTCCGTGGGCAGGTCGTCCTGCCCCAGATGCACACCGTCGGCATCCACGGCCAGGGCCAGATCAATGCGGTCGTTGATGATCAGCAGAGCGCCGTGGTCCTGGCAGAGGGCCGCCAGGGCTTTGGCTTCCGCCAGTCGTTCCAGGTCGCTTCCTGATTTGCAGCGGTGCTGAACCATGGCCACACCACTGCGCAGGGCTGCCGTCACACGTTCGATCAGATCAGGGCAGGGAGCCGTGATCAGGCACAGCTGGCAGTCCTGCAGCCGGTTGCGACGGCTGTTCCCACCCGTGGCCTTCAGGCAGGTCACCTCCAGGTCGTAGACGCCGTAGCGGATGGCGGCGGCCTCAGCGGCCAGAGGAGCATCCACGCTGCGTGCGTACTCCTCCAGCACCCTCAGGGCCTCCTGCACCCGGCCGCAGTTGGCTTCCACCACCTGGCGGGGACTGTGACGGTCAAGCTGGGCCGGATGGTCCAGTCCAGCCGCGGGGTCGGTGGCGGTGGAGCGGGCCTGCTTGTAGTGCTCTCGGTGCAGCTTGCCGAGACGCTGCCGCCAATCCTTGAGGCTGATCACCAGATCATCCCGTTCCAGGCCGAAACGGCACCAGTCCTCCACGACCCGCAGCCCTTCGCGGGCCCGATCGAGATTGGCATCGATCAGCCTTGCCACACGGGGATCCAGGGACGACTCGCAACCCATCAGTTTCGTGGCACCCTTTGGAGGATCGCACCCCTTTGAGTGATGGAGAACGGTGGTTCCGACAGCCCCATGCACGTTCTTGTCTGGGGCATCGTGTTGCTGGGGGGAATCGGCGTGTTCATCGTCTGGGGCCTGGCCAACGCTTACCCAACACCGGTCTGAACCGACAACAGCGACCGGGCCTGGTCGGCATCCCGGCCGATCTGAGCGCTGAGTTCCTCCAGTCCGCTGAAGCGCTGCTGACCGCGGAGCCGCTTCACGGGCTCCACCGTCAGCTGACGGCCCTCCAGTTCGATCGTGCGGTCCAGCAGGTGCACCTCCACAGCTGAGGGGGAGGTGGGATCCACCGTCGGTTGCGGACCAAGATTCATCACGGCCGCCAGGGGCTGATCGTTTCCGTCCACCCAGGCCCAGGCGGCATAGACCCCCAGTGCCGGCAGGAACTTGCGGCCGTCCACCTGCAGATTGGCGGTGGGCCAGCCCAGTTCCCGGCCCAGACCACGGCCTCGCACCACCCGTCCCTGGAAGCGGTAGGAGCGCCCCAGCAGGGTTCGGGCCGTGTCCAGATCTCCCCTCTCCAGACAGCCGCGGATGCGGCTGCTGCTCATGCGTCCGTCGTCGTCCTCCACGATCTCCGTCACCAGCACCTCCACCCCCCGGGCCGCGGCCACCTGACGCAGCAGGTCGGCGTCACCGCCGCGGTTCTTGCCAAAGCGGAAGTTGGCCCCAACGGTGATCCGCTCGGCCTTCAGGGTGTCGAGCAGCACGGTGTTGACGAACGCTTCGGCACTCAGCTGGGCCAGTTCAGGGGTGAAAGGCACCAGCACCAGCTGCTCAATGCCCAGGGGCTGAAGCAGCTCCAGCTTTTCGCTCGGCAGATCAAGCCGCAGCCGGGCTTCACCGAAGAGCACCTCCCGCGGATGGGGCCAGAAGCTCACCACCGTGGGCACCGCTGCTGCTCCCGCAATGGCCTGGGCGATCACACGGCGGTGGCCGGCATGCAGTCCATCGAAACTGCCCAGCGCCAGCGCGGTCGGTCGGCGGGCGTCCTGTGGTGAACAGAGGGGGATCAACGCGGGATGCGTGCGATGCACTTTGGTGGCAAGTTTGAACGACTGACCTCCGGAGAGATGGCGGATCGCCTCGATTTCCAGTTGTTGTCCGCCGGGCTCCGCCGGATGGGCTGGATCCGCTTCTGGATTCAGGTGGTTCTGGGGGCGGTTGTCCTGGGCGTCCTGCTGTTCACCGCCATCGGTGGCAGCCTCACGCGCAATGCCGATCGCGCTGTTGGTCTCGGTCCTGGAATTTCCCTGACGACCCTGGCTTTCCTGGTGCTGCTCTACAGCCTTTGGCAGGGCTGGTTGATCGTGCGCAATGGCCGGGCCCTGAGCAGTGAGGCCCGCCCCTCACGCGGTGAGACCTCGCGGCTGATCAAACGCGGCTTGTTCGCTGATCTGCTGGGGCTGGTCCTGGCGTCTGTGGGCTACCAGGCCTTGGTTGGTCCGCTGTTCATCCAGGCGGCTAATCAGACGCAGGGTCTGGCTGTGATCGGACGGGGGTCAGCCGAAAACCTGCCGATCACGTCGCTGGAAATCCTCTCGGTGCTGAGCAATACCCAGGTGCTGTTCGCCCACCTGATCGGGCTGCTGTTCTCGCTGTGGCTGCTGCAGCGGATCTATCGCACACCATGACTTGCAGTGGTGGACTGGATTCTCTAGAACCTTTGTAGGAGCTGGACCAGTTATTTGACCAGTCTAGTTCTCTAAGACTTGACTGCTACTGCCGACTGATGCCGAAGATTGCAGAGCGCCGAAAGGTCCTTGATGGGAGAGCTGAGGTCATCACCTATTCACGTGATGAATCGGCTTGGTACTACCGAGAACCTGACGGTTCAGGTGGCTATCGACAGAGGCGACTGAAGGAAGCCCTCTCTGAAGCCGACGCCGTTGCGATGGCAATGAACGTCTGGTCTGAGATGAGGACCACTCAGCAGCTCATCACGAGCGGTCAGGTACAGGTCAAGCCAACTCGTCGCACCAAAAAGGCAACCGTTGATGCCTCGATTGATGCCTTCCTGTCAGAGGAGAGGCGGAGAGTTGATGCCGAGATCATTTCCAAGCTTTCTCTCAGTTCCAAGGAGTTCAAGCTCCGACACGTCTCTGCCTACTTGAAGTGGAAGGGCGTGGCCTACACGCAGGAGATCACTGAGACGACCTTTGACGACTACGTGCTGTTCCGCAAGGAGACCACCAAGGTCAATCAGCGGAACGAAACCACGGTCATCACCAACTGGCTCAACTGGTGCAAGAAGCAGCGTCAGATCAAGCCTGATGTCGCAGCCCTCAAACTCGTGCCGTCTGTCCGAGTCAGAGCTGAGGACCTGATGGCAAACCCTCCGATCAGTCCGGAGGATTGGCGCAAGATTCACACCTGGATCAGAGAGGTGTTCATCCGCGAGTCAGATCGCGTCAACAATCACCGATCGCCGTACTGGAGGAGGTGTTTTTATGCGTTCGTGATGACGGGTAAAAACTCTGGGCTGAGACCTAAGGAGTTACAGAGCCTGAGGTGGAGTGACGTGGACATCATCTCTATGGGTCCCCGGAGCAGCTCAGACAATAGGGAGCATCTTGTGGCTGAGATCAGCGTCAGAAAGACCAAGACAGGTGAGCCAAGGCAGGTTCCTGCGAACTGTGGGACTCAACTGGCTGAATGGTTTCAGTACCAGAAGGAGTACGCGGAGCGTCATTTCTCATCTTCGGTTTCAAAGATATGGAACAAGAATGCTCACGTATTTGGAAACTTCTACAACGAGTGTCGTCCGTTTGACTACACCCAGTACAGCCGTTGCTGGGCTTTTGCGATGAGGAACCTAGAGCTGCAAGGACACTGGGCTTCGTACAAGCCATACACACTGTATTCACTCCGGTCATCTTTCGTAGATGACAAGTTGATGCAAGACACTCCGATCGCTGTTCTTTCAATGATGACGGGACACGACCCGAAGATCTTGATGAAGCACTACAGCAGACTTGATGTCCTTAGAAAGAGTAGAGATCTGACGAAGCTCCCGATCGGAAGGAAGAAAGTTCAAAAGAAAGTGATCGAACTGTTTTGACCAGCTCCGCTCAGGATCGCCCACAACCCGCCTCAAATGGAGAGAACGATGAATCCCATATTCACAATCACCAAAGCATCCTGCAGCGGCTCTCCGCTCGCGATTAGAGGCACATTAGCTGCTCGGCTTGCAATGATCAGAAAGCGCTGTTGACGCGCAAAAAAGTCACACAGAAAAATTCATTACCTATACCAATGCCTAAAAAACTCACCAAACACCAAAAATACAACCGAAAACGAAGAAAAGATGGCAGTCGTGACTTCAGAAAGGTCGCAAAAGATGGTAAACCCAATGGGGTAATAGTCACCAGAAAGCAAATATCTTTCTACATATCAAACGAAGCAGCTGAACGGCTTCAACAAATGGCAAGTAATGCTGAAATACATAAGTGGGAAATGGCAAGCAGGATGATCTTGAAATCCTTGCCTGGAATTCTCAGTGCAGGCTATGCGGAGTTGAGAAGTCCAGAAGCAATTGATCGTTATAAGTGGAACGTCCTATATGTAGAGCCGATTATCAAGAGGATTCAATACCGAAGTGGGAAGGCTGAAAAAAGATTGACTATGGATATCACAAGCACTGCTTGGAACAAGATTCATTGCCATAGCACTGCAACAGAGCGTTCAATGAGTCAGATATTCCAGTCTCTTTGCCTGAATTACAAGCCATTAACACCAGAACAAAGAGAACAGAAGAAACTTGCCAGAGAGGAATATCTACGCAATGAAGAACTCCCATTAGAACAACGCACGTCTAAGTATTACAAACCATATGAGCAGCCATCTAAGTTTTTAGATGTCGGTTACGAGTTCATACATGCCAAAGGCATACCGATTGAATATTGGGATGAGGCAGAAACGGAAGAGTTCTGTGCATTGATGGAACAGAAGATGACAAAATTGAAGGACCGAGAAGAGGAGCGTCAAAAACGATATGACGAACTGTTCGGAAAGCCAAAATGTTCTGACCAGAACTCAGCCTCATAAGGTCGCCTGACACAATCGATACCACTTGTTGACACAATCCCTGTCATCGCAATGGGTTTTGATAATGAGATTGTTTAACCAGACACAAACAGGGGGAAAAACTCCTTAAAAGACAATCATTTCCTGTCTTCGAGCGAAGCGAGAAGTCAATGAGACACCAAGAGCGAAGCGATTGGATTGTCGAATTGATTTACTAACAACTAATAGGGTTCAACCGCAGGTGAAACTAGATGAAAGCGATGTCCGATGAATGGACATCATATTCATCATGTTTCTACATACGTTGAACCCTTGTATCCACTACTTAAACCAAGTATTCACCTATGGCATCAAACCAAGGCTTAACACCAAAAGACTACAACTGGAACAACAGCAAGTGTTGTTCGATAGCGACTATGGAAAAATACGGTTTTAGTGATAGAGATCTGAGAAATGAACTCTATGTACTTGGCGTCTTTGCCTTTAGGCACTTCCACAATGTTGGTATGCCAACGGACTTGCTACACCCATCATTGATTGATCAAACAGAATCACAGGAAATGGTGGCTTCCAATCAAACCTAAATAGACCAACTAAAATGAAGACACTCACTAGGATTCAAGGCTATGTAATGAACGCCAATGTGTTTGAGCCACATTGGAAATGGGGAGATGAAGCACCTAAATATGAGCTTTACCTTACACCATATGATTCTTATGAGTTCTATACATTAGAAGACAGGATTGAGCAGTTAAAACAAGAGCATAAGTATTCAAAGCCTCAATCATTTCTGACTCTTGAGTCAGCGGCGACTTCGACCCTTACAGATAGGATTATCTATGGAACCCAAATAAAGTTTGAGTCACTGCTTGCTCCTAAATTAGAAGGCAACTTATCAGATCTTACGCATGACCACGAACTACAATATAAATTTGTCCAGGTGGTAGGTCATCTACAAATTCAAGATCTAGGCAAGTGTTTTTTGTCTTTTCATATCGTTGAATCAACAGTACACCCTGCAGAAGGGTTTGACGCTTAAGCCAATCCAGACCAATGGTATTGAAGTCGTTAAAAGCTATACCGGCATAAAAAAGCCGTCCCTGATGGGATAGCGATATTTTGACTTAGTGCAGGCTCTAGGGCTGGTTGGTTGGTCTTCCCCAGCCCTAACCTTTTGCACCTATGAAATGTTCACGACGTAATGGCAGACGTCATCTAACCAACGTGCCGTAAAAGACCAATACATTTCACAATCACAAAATAATGACCAACAATTATACTTCTGAACCCCATTTAGAGGCACTTCGCCAACTAATAGTACTTGCTCAAGCAGAAGCCAGTAAGAAACAAAAAAAATCTGGTCTACCTTCATTGCTAGACCTCATTGATACAAAAACAAAGGATTCAAAGAAATGAATGAACCAATGTCCGACTCCTACAAACGAGAAGTAGAAGAGTTCAAGAAGTGGGCCGACAACTCACTAGGAAGGTGTGAAGATTTCAGTAAAGGTATTTCTCCGCGCTCAAGATACGAACGACCCACGCATCTCCATTAGAAATACCAAAAAACCCCGCCATAATTGACGAAGCCACAAGTTCTAAATTAAGGGTTTATCAAGCCAGCAGTGTGATGTCTTCAACAGTTAGCTCAGGCTTTCCCTTCAGGATTGCCACAAGACCGCCTTCATCACTGTTTCCCCAGTTCTTCTCTGCGCCATTTCCATCGAAGTAGAGGCGACCTTTCTTCGCAAAATATACAAAGTCGTAATCCTCCTTGGACATTTGCTTGAATTCCTTCTTACTCCTAGTCGATGCAAAGCTGATATCGGAGACACCTTTCAATCCAGGGAAAGCAATGGAACTGACGGCAATTGTGTCGCCTTGCGACGCATTAAATCCAATGATATTGTCAGCAGATTGCTTTGTGAATGCTTCAAATGAATCGAAAGTGAAGGCATCTGCAACCTTCGTTCCTTTTAACTTGCCTTTGCCACTAACCGATTCAATGATGCCGTCATAAGGTTCCGGCTTAGCTTCTGGGTTGGGCTCAGGTTCAGGTTCTGGAGTAGGTGTTGGAACCGGAGCAGGAGTTGGTTCTGGAGTAACTGTTGATGCATCCCATATGTGTCTCAAAGAGCGCTGATCTACATCCTGGAACCAATCCATCGTTTTACCGCTGGCATCTAAACTTTCATATCCCATTAATGTGTATTCAGTCATATCGTCTGGTCCATCAACTGCCCAGTCTCCATCATCTTTGTCCCAAGGATGTTCGAGGCTAAGCAAATGGCCAAGTTCATGAATAAAAATCTTTTTTCACTCGGATTTTTCCCATTCGTCATGCGTGTAATTATCGGGATTGTCATGGGCATCTTGATATTTAGTACCGTCCAGGCCGGATTGATATGTCATTGATAAATAAATATCAGTAATGCCGTCCCAGGGACGAATCCACCAGCCATTAACGGCATCCGCATTAGGAACGGTCGTTAGCTTTATTTGTGTGTCTGAAAGCTGTTCATATTCCACCTCGTTAAGGGTAATATCAAATTCCCTGTTGACTCTCTCCATGGCTTCACGCATTACTTTATATTGCCATTCAGCCGGCTTTTTAGTTATAGTTTTCACGTCCTCTTGCGCTCTATCATCCCATGCTGTGTGAGGCTCTCCTCCTGGTGATATATATATGTTCAGGATTAAGTCGCTGCCGACAACAGACTTCATATCGTCAATTTCGACTTGAGACATAATTAGCTCAATTGGCTTAATCTGTTTCATTGATAATTTGCAACATACAAAATATTAGAATTGACTTACGCCGAGTCAATCAATGTCACTATTTCTTGATATTACCCCTCCTAGAGGAACAGTACAATGCGGTATTTTGAGGCATGGGTCAGACGTGACTGCCAGAAGTGTTCCCCGCTCCAGACCTAACGACTAACCCAGCGCCTGAACCTTCCCAGCACGCCGTCAGGGCAGTCCCGCACCACCCACCGCTGCTGCATCTCTTCGCAGTGCTCTAAGTCGATCTCATCGGGTAGCGGCTATACCTCTAATGCGGCCTGTACTCGGCACAACTTTTTAAAAACCAATAGTTTAGGACTCGCAACAGATTAAGAAGAAGCCATCATCAGCCAGCAGGGGGCGCGTGCCGATGCCAGTGGAGGTTCATGACGCATGAGGAAGCCGACCATCGACCAGCCGCTGGCTGGCACGTCGACCTGGAGGAGGCCGATGCGCTCTGCTCAGCTCAACGCAAGCGCTACCTGCGGTTGGAACGGAAGCGGTTGCATACATTGGATGGACGAGGTCCAGACCCATGAGCCTTGGTTGGTCCGCCCGACGTGATCGCTGTGTGACAAAGCACACAGTTTGAATTGTTGAATTCAGGACATTGGCTGTCTGGTACAGAAAAATTTGCAGCTTTTGTGCATTATTCATTTGTTCTCCGCCTTACTTGCGGTGGCTGAATATTCGCTTCAAGAGCATAAGCAAGCAATGATTGCCTTTCGTCAGCTTGAAGAATGTGGCATTCCTTGTGAATGCCCACGTTGTAAGTCGGCTTATCACCGTCTGATGAGTATTCAGCGTCAGATGGAGGAACGTGAACTGCGTTTTGCCAGACCTTCTCGGCATTACGCTTAGTACGATTAGGAGTGTGTTGTGAGTTCCTATTGCAATTTCCTAATTGAGCAGATCGAGATCTACCGATCGATGCTCTATCGAGATGTATTTCTACCTCCAGATCCTTACGCCTGCGAGCATTGTGGACCTATTTTGCGAAAAATAGAGATATTGCAGATGGAACTTGCAAGTTCCGAAAATCAAACCGGTGCCTAATTTTTCGTCTCAAGCCAGGGCGTGATCGACAAGAAACACCAGGATCAGATCCGTGCCAACAGATCAGTCATGGAACAAATCGAGGGTGGAACGCCCATGGTGATTTAGGCTTGTCGGCTGGGCACAGCTGATAACCCAAATCATCAGACCTTATGAGAAGTCAGTCGTGAAGGGTGACTTGCAGGATGAGCGTCCTGTTGTCTGTGTCCTCCCATACCAGATTCATAGGGCTTCATGGGAGATTTTCTGGAATCAAAAAATGACCAAAAGACTGTTGCCGAACACGCGGATCGGCTCCATATTTGCTTTGCGCGGACATGGGGAGTTCATCCACACGCGACGGCCTCGGAAGAGCGATCCGAGAGCTGGCAGAACCCCTGTCTCCTACGTGAGCGATCGCGGGAGACAACGTTCTGTGCCATAAACCTGAAAAGAGTTAGTGCATTTGATGCACAGCTCTACATCAGTACGAGCTTGTGAATGCAGACACCGCATCGCTCGGGGAGAACAGCGTTCTCCTCGCGGTTCCGCCGCCCCACATCATTGCTTCGGTAAGGCTGCAGAGAGTCAGCCCAGCCGATAGAAGGGGCTGTCAGACCCTCGGACAAATGTGAGTCACGAGGTCAGCTGCTCATGCTCTCTTCAAGCTCGACATACTCCTCATCGCTGAGACCAGGAGTAATCGTCGCGGTAACGCCGAGACCCTTGGTCCAGGGGTAAGTGTGTTTCTGGACTGTTACGAGGTTGTCGGCCTCTACCAAAAGACAGCCACCACCGAGGTGAGGGTGGATCTGACGTGCCAACACCTTGAAGCCCGCGTACTCATCCATAGGCTTTCCGCCTTTGATGTAGTCAACGATCGCCTGCGTGTACTTCTCGTTGGTGGGATCTGGAGCGCACCAATGGATCAAGAAGCGGGCCATAAGAGAGCACTTAAATTCCCCGCGACCTTGGCCTGACAAGCGCAAAAGCGATGTCGTGCTGGTTACCCCAATAGCGGTGTCGATCAGACCCTTGGACAGATGTGGGTCACCAGGTCAGCGTTGATCCAGTTGATGGTGCCGGTATCGACGTCAGCCACCTGAAACAACGTTGGAACCTTTGGGTTCCTGGCACCGCCATAACATTCCCAGCACGCCGTCAGGGCAGTCCCGCACCACACACCGCTGCTGCATTTCCTTGCAGTGCTGTAAGTCGATCTCTTCGGGTAGCGGCGCATAGCCCGACATCCAGACGTTGATCTGCCGATCCCAGACACCACGGTTATTTAGCATTGAAGTAAGCCAGTCGATGTAGTCGCGGTTCATCTGTCGCCTGTTTGTGATTAAGGCGGGACCGGCTCCTCAACAACCGGCCACTGTTGGAAGCGCAAACTCCAGAGTGCTCCGCTTCTTGCGGTGCTCCCCATGAGAGTGCTTTGAGGAGAGGTGCAGCAGGTTTGATGCCTTGGTCTCATCCTCCACCTTGGTGAGTCGGTTGACCAGGTTCCAGGTGTCTTGAGAAGACAATTCGCCGTCGTCGCCCCACTTGAGCGATGAGAGGTCAGTGGGGGACATGGACGTAGGTTTTGGGGCATCGAACCTAAGAGGTTGAAAACCATAAAAGTCCCCACTACGAAAGGACTTTTACTAAAGAAATAATGAAGAATGGTTCCTAGTGATACCTATTGGGAGGGATTGATATTCACAGCGGCATAATCTGGTTGCCGTGCTTGAAAAAGATCGTCATCTATTTTCATTGAAAACTATTGATCTGAGTATCTGTCATGCCTTTAACCTGTTGGTAATATTTCAAAATCTCGCTTTCGTGATCTTCTAGACAAGATATTAAGGGTGCTAATTTCTTATTCATCTGGTTATAAAATCTTAATCGATTGCGCTCTGCCTCGACTCCTGGGTAAGTCAATGCCATGCCATTAAATCTTTTGATCTGATCCACAACGCTGTGAAATGATTGTGCGTAAGAAGCACACGAATCGGGGGCTAGAGGTCTCGTCATCGAAGGACTAGCAATCAAGAGTAAGGGAATGGCGACCAAGACGTTTTTCATTCTTGCTCTTGATCGGGAACTCGACTCACTAGGGCGGCGAGAGATATTAATCCTCCGGTTATCACTATCAGGGCACTTGCCTGGTCTCCCGTTTTGGTGATGCCAATCGCAAGCATCAGACCTGATGATGCGAATAGAGCAGACCTAATCCACTTGTTTTTAATATGCACTGACAAGTAATTAAAGGGTGAAGGTCTAATCAGTGAGGAAGACCTCGCATCATCCAAGACTCATACATAAAGATGAGAAGGAAGAAGAAGACAATTCCGATGACCAGTAGTTTTCCGTTCATTCCCAATCTTCTCTTTCCCAAGGCATAACGACGTTGCACTGATTCAGGTGCACCAGTTCAGTTTTTCGACAAGTACTGGACCGGAAACAGGATCCGTAACACCAAGATCAGCAGAGATCTCTTCAAGAAGGTCTCTTACAGAATCCAGATGAGCAATCATCTGAGGTCTTGCCGCCACAAGAGACTCCTTTTCCTTGAAGACCCCCGTGAAGACAAAGGATCGTTCACCTGTTTGGGCAAAATACCCATTCATATCTGTAGGTGCTTCCCACGCGCGAACTGCCTCGACATACTTTTCGACCTCGCCCTCCTTCACTATTGTCCGAACAGAAGTCAGAAACGACATAATCGATTAAATGATAACGATCATATCATCCATAGCAAAAAGAAAATGTTTCAAAGATCACTCTTCCTCCCAGTCCTCCCCAACAGAGGCACATTTATAGAAGAGGATGTCTGCCTGGTATTCAAGTTTGATTTTCTCTTACATATGACTTTGCCTCGTGGATGCAGGGGATGGTGTTTTCAGGACCATAACCACGTTGTTCTGGATTGTCTGTATCTCTAAACTCCAGTCATACGCTCCGTTTTGTGGATCTGGTTAGAAGTAGCGAGGTCCTGGTAACGGATTAACAGACCCAAATCGGAATTCAGGGGTGTTTCGGTGCCCCTTTTTTGGTGCTTGATCGCTCTTTGGGCGTCCAATCAGGTCAGCAGACGTTGGATTGCTTCTGGTTATCCACCAAACCCTGCTGATGATGCCCTGAGCAGTGCACAGGCGAGCCAGTCGGCGAAAACCTTTGGATTACTGACCCAAGCAGATTCATCCCTTTAGAACCGCCACACCTAATAGTCGTTGGCGTCGATCAACCATCCTTCTCACATCAAGCCACCTCCGGGCACCAGCCATTCTCGTGCTCACGCCTTAGCATCCACTAATCAATCGACGACAGCCTTCTGAGCTATAGCTGCAGACGCTCAAAAGTTGAGTTGCCCTGAGAGCCATAGCTCGTGCCACATCGCAGCAGGAGACGAGCTCAGTGCCAAAAAGCAAGTCGTAAAGATGGCTCCGGTGGTCAAGCCAACGCCCATCACGATCAGCGCAGTCAGTCCCTGCTCGTCGGTCAGCGGACGGTTGTCTAAGAAACGGCGCTTCGCCATTGGCTGGATATCGCTGTTTACGTTCTGCCCCTTAAAATAGCTGAATAGCAACAGGTATCTATACTCATCAAACTACTACACGTATGAGCATTGGAAACTAATTGGAATAATCGTGGCTAGCTTCAGACAGTGCAGTCTTTTTGCGTAGTATCGTTTGTTACAGGAGTGCTCTGTTTAATCTCAGTACGGATAGTACGAAAATGTTTTGTGACAAAAAGCATTTTGCAGCGGTTCTCCGATAACTAGGGTCAAAAACCACTAATTTATCTCAATGGGCTCTCGAGTACGGCTCAGAAGCATGTCCGACTATGGGTATGCAGTTCTCTGGGAGAAAGTTCGAATTGAATATTTCACCAGTGTTGGTGATCAACAACGCGCTGACCAATGCAAAAAATACCTGCAGGAGCTGGAGTGGCGCTTGGCCATGTTGCCTTCGACTGATCATCTTGAGCAGCTAGAGCAAAGCTCAGGTGATCCATTGGCAGATGCCGGCTGGATTCCCTCTGAGGAAAAACATCAATTCCATGCAAAAAATAGTTAGCGTCATATTTTTCGTGGCAACTCACCGAATGAAACCAATAAATTAGTACTCATCTGGTATACCGAATTCAGCTCTGCAGTTATTGACGTCGACTCTGTACTGAGTCCACTTTGTATTCTTTTCAGAAGCGGCCAGCACACATCTTTCATATATTTTTGGTTCTTGCTTTTGTTGGTCATCTTCTTCAGCAGCTTTAGCTACTGGACATGCAACAGTGATTATCGCGCCAACAATAATCAGAAAGGATTTAATCTCCACTCCCTCATCCCATTGACTTATTATTTTAAACCGATGTTTACCTGCAGTGCGTTTGGTGCGTGAAGCGTCCACGGAAGTGAGCAGCAAACTGCGCATCCAGTTGTGGCTGCACAACCATTGCTCGCAATGCGTTCAACGCACCAACAGCTGAGGCGTGCTGACCATCGCGTTCAGCCTTGGCCGCCAGGCGTTGATACTGCGTTGCCAACCAACCCACCATCTGCTGAAGCTCAACCGAGTCCAAGGCGTTCGCTAGTTCACTCTGAGCGATTTCTAGGTCACGCAGACTCGTTCGCCTGCTGCACCCCCACTTCACAGTCAGCTGAGACGCAGCATCAGTTGGTTCCCAGTAATCGTTGCTGTAGTACTCGATCTCTTGAGTGAGCCAGCAGATTTCAGCCAACTTTTGCTTTGGTGTCTAAGGACCGAATACTTCGGTCTTGCCTGCTGGTATGCAGTAGCTGCAGTGCTCATCTAGTAGCTCACGCAGTGCGTAATTTTCTTCAGGTTCGGTGCCGTTATTGTTTTCTTTGAAAGCGACTAGATAGAGTTGAGCCATGGTTTTTAGAGCTTTGACTCCAGAGTCGAATCTTTATTACTATTTTATTGTATTGGCTTTCTCAACAATTTTTAAAAAATATTTCTGAGAAGTCATTACGTTTATACAAGACGCTGATTGACCCCATACCCCCTTCGCTTTACGGCTCAGCAGAAGCTCCCCAACAAGGCTCCACCTGCTGCCAGCCAACGCGATGCAACTCCTTCCAGAGCTGCTCTGCAGCGTCCCTACGTAGGTGCACGCTTGTCTTGAGGAGTGGTGGTTCTCCCGGTATCGGTATCCCTGTGTCGACAAAGACCTTCGGGTCTCTGAGCCAGCTCTTCTCGTCCCGATGGAAACGCTTGGTTTCCTTGGACGATGGATCTTGGAGGAAGCCCTCTGAACCCATAACTCAATACCAGTACATGAGTACCAATGTATGACGGCTTGATGGGTCTGCTCAAGCCCGCAGCGGCACCTGCTCAAACCACGCCCGAAATCAGCTGGTGCAATTGACTCTCAGGACTATGGAAACAAGTGCACACATGCTTGTGCAGGCAGGTGGCTTTGTTCAACTACCGAGAACTACGGGCAGGTCTGAGATAAATGTTCCGTGCAAGCATGAAAAAGTGCCTCATAAGCACTGGCACTACTGACAGCGCGTCTGCCTTCTAAGCAGTCGGTCGATGGTTCGAATCCATCAGGGGCGTTTCCGAAATCAACCCCCAGCAAAGGAGAAGGCCTGGCAGCTGCTGATCTCCTCTCAAACCCCTTAACAGGTAATCAGCTAAGGCCCGACGTGCTCTAGCTCCTTAACCGTCCAGCCTGGCCTGCCTCATCAGCTCGTAGTCGAATCCCATGACCTTGGTCAGATAGAAGTAGCCGCCCCAAGCGACGACATTGATGCTGATGGCCCAGATGAGAAGTCTTCGTCTGGCCTTATTGGTGCTGTCTTCCACGCCGCCTACTTCTTGTTGAGGGCACGCCAGGCGACGTAGCCACCTCCGCCGAGCAGGGTCAGAGGTAAAAGCATCTTGCTGAAGGCAAGCAGGAGGAGGCCTCCACCACCGATGAGGCCGACCTTCTTGACCATGGCCTGACTCTCGTCAGTCATGGTGTCCCACTTGGGAAGAGCCATTGCTACACCGAACCTGTAAATGTTTTTTAGAGGGTTTTGACTTGGGTCGCCAGGTCCATCAAGACAGAAGTGGCTACGGCGAGCGGAGAGTCTTATCCGACTCGACCTAGATGACCGAGAGAAGGGTTACACGCCTCTCAGATAGATCCGAGGCGTTCAAGATCCTCCAAAAAAGTGGTGGACCAGCACCAGAGAGCACAGCGAAGCCATTAACCCCGCCCTAGGCGCTAAGCCGTCGACAGTTGTCTTCAAATGTCTTCATCAATACCACGAATAAAATTTTGATCCAACATGATCTATTCATGCGATTGGGTCGGGAAGATCACGTCGCGATAACCGCGTAACAAATCAAACAAATGAGTCGTAGAGGAATCCACCCACTTTTGATGGGTTTGGATAAGCCCAAGCCAGTTCTTAAGCCAAAGCCCAAACCAGCCGAGGAGAAGCAGCCAGACCTGAGTGGCTATGAATCCGCTCAAAGAAAGCGTTTTCTACGCGCCGAAGCTGAAGAGGCAAAGCAAGAGGACGCTCAAGCCAGGCGCAGTCTGCTGAGTCTGGAACGTCAAACATGATCGACGGTTAAGACCACAGAGCTGAAGTAAAAGGGTGAACTTCCAGCTTTCAGTGTTGTCTTATACCTGATTCACAAGCCTTCACTAACGTTTCCTGGAATCCAAAAATGACCAAAAGACGTGTTGCCAAACACGCTGCTTGGCTCCATATTTGCTCTGTGCGGACATGTGGAGTTCATCCACACGCGACGGCCTCGGGAGAGCGATCCGAAGCTGGCAGAACCCCTGTCTCCTGCGAGAGCGATCGTGGGAGACACTGTTCTGTGCAATGGAATCTTGAAAAGACTTGGTGCGTTCGCCGAGAAGCTCAGTAGCGCTGCGAACTTGGTTGTGCAGATGGTCGTATCGCTCGGGAAGGACAGCGTTCTTCTCGCGGCCTCAGTAGCCCCCCTCCCTTGGAGCCGTTAGGCCCTGGAGGGTGCTGCCTGGATCTACATCGGCGACGAGGCGGACAAAAAGAAACCCCGGAGAGATCCCCGAGGTCTTTAATCCATTCGGCTGATCCCCATCACCCGGCCGGACTCGACAAAACTAACCTCGTTGGACTCATTTGTGCCAAAACAGGACGGTTCCTCAATTGTGTGGTGCAGATCTGAGCTGCGCTTGTTGACACCATATGTGGGGCTGGTCAGTACTAGGTGGTTAGGCCATATTTAGGTTTCCCCCATCACCCAGCCCGTTGTGCGAGTCACACCGGGTTTTTTTGTGCCCTGAAGCACTAGGGATAGTGCTCTAAGCGGCTGTTGTGACCCAAAGACACAGTTTTGATCCACTGACCCTGTGGATAAATGAGGTCAAAAAGAAACCCCCGCCAAAGGCAGGGGCTTCGAAACTTCACGGGGTTGTGTCCTTGTTTCCAACCCGCGAGGTTTTTCCTCACAAATTAATCATAAGAGTCCCAACAGTCACTGTGCCAGTTAGGCGGGGACAGCTTGTGGCTTGTCCTAAGCGATCAAGCCTCGGTCTCTTTCTTTTCGGTCTGAGTGTCGTCGATCTTCTGGGTAGTTGCTTCGGCTGACTTGCTGTAAGGGCAACCGCCAGCGTTTGCCAAATTGGCGAAGGCAGTCATGACCATGATCGCGATGATCACAGTGCCTCCAATGAAGGCGAAATTTGGGGACCGGTTCAAGAGAAGTGGACTTAAGTGTCCGAGGACCCTATCCACTTAAATCAGACCTTGGGGACGATGTGAGTCACTAGGTCAGTGTTGACGCTGTTGATGACGCCTGTATTGACATCAGATAAATGCCTTGAAATCAGACAGGAATTTCTGCACCCCTTTTACGCATAGGCACGGCCGCAAACCTCCCCCATACCCCCTGCTCCGTTCTGCGCAGAGACGCGGCTGTATGGCTTTGCAATGGCCTCTAGCGGTCCGCGCTGGGCTTGACCCCTGGTTTTGTCCAGTCCAGTTGCATGCCTTGCTCGCCAGCCATTGGCTGAACGGGACTGCAATGGGTTCTGTACACACCCTGCGCCTTCAAAACCTTCTTCTTGCGTTGCATTTGTCGGATCTGAGCGTGCATCGCGCGCGATCTGTCTTTGATTTGTCCAGTCGTTGTCCAGTCAGTAAAAACTGCCCAAACATCTGTTATAGCCTTTGTGACAGTAGTCCTATCGCACCAGCTGATCCTTCAGCTTCAGCTGCGGCAGTCCACTCAGGGATCCGCGCCAGAACAGATCGGGTTGGATCGGGGTCAGCGATGGGCAGTTGTTGTGGATCTGCGCCACGTCGCTGGGCCAGTCCCGCGGACCTTCACCGGCGGACTCCAGGTCGTTCACCACCTCCCCGGCCAGCCAGTAGTAGGCCCGACCCCGGGGGTCCACTCGGGAACTGAACTGCTCGTCGTAACGGCGGATCGAGAGGCGGGTCCAGCGCAGCGGCCCCATGGCGTCCCGGTCGCAGGGGGGAATGTTGAGGTTGAGCAGCAGATTGTCCGGCCATTGATCAGCCAGGGCCTGTTCGGCGACGTCGACCGCCAGTTCAGCGCCGGCCTGGAACTGACGCCACTGGAAACAGGCGCTGCTGATCGCCATGGAAGGAATTCCCTCGAGGGTTCCCTCCATCGCTGCGGCGACGGTGCCGGAGCAGAACACATCTGTGCCCAGGTTCGGGCCGTGGTTGATGCCGGACAGCACCAGATCGGGTTTTTGCTTCACCAGTTCGAACAGGGCCAACTTCATGCAGTCCGCCGGCGTACCGGAACAGGCCCAGGCGGTCACGCCGGGGACAAACAACTCATCGGCCCGTTCCGCGCGGATGGGAGTCTGCAGGGTGAGGCCATGGCCTGTGGCGGAGCGCTCCTGGTCCGGGCAGACCACGGTGACCTCATGGCCGCGGGCGACGGCCGCCGCCGCCAGGGTACGGATGCCTTCGGCGAAGACGCCGTCGTCATTGCTGATCAGGACCCGCATGGCTTGGCTGGTGGGTGGGGGGAACCTAAGCGGGCTGGCTGCTTACAGTCGGCTGCCTTTCGCCACAGGCCCGTGAGCGCCCCGGTCACCCTGCAGCAGCTCACCGATCAGCTGGATGCGCTCGAACAGCAGGCCACAGCCGAAATCTCCGAGGCCGCCGATGCCGCGGCCCTCGAGCAGCTGCGGGTGGGTCTGCTGGGCAAGAAGGGACGGATCTCGGGAGTGCTCGGGGCCATGGGCAAGCTGCCGGGCAATGAACGCCCGCTGGTGGGTCAGCGGGCCAACGTGCTCAAGACCCAGGTGCAGACCCTGCTGGCGGAACGCCTTGCCGCGGTGAAGCAGGCGGCGATGGCGGAGCGGATCGCCCGCGAGAGCATCGATGTGACGGCCCCTGCCTCTGGTACCCCCATGGGGCACCGGCACCCCTTGATCACCACCACCGAGGAGATCGTCGATCTGTTCCTCGGCCTCGGCTACAGCGTTGCCGAAGGGCCCGAGGTGGAGAAGGACCACTACAACTTCACGGCCCTGAACATTCCCGAGGACCATCCGGCCCGGGACATGCAGGACACCTTCTATCTGCAGGGTGATCTGCTGCTGCGCACCCACACCTCACCGGTGCAGATCCGCCATCTGGAACAGAACCCACCGCCGGTGCGCATCGTCGCCCCCGGACGGGTCTATCGCCGCGATGCCGTCGATGCCACCCATTCGCCGGTGTTCCATCAGGTGGAGGTGCTGGCCATTGATGAAGGGCTCGATTTCAGCCACCTGCGGGGCACGGTGATGGCCTTCCTCAAGGCGTTCTTCGGTGACCTGCCGGTTCGCTTCCGGGCCAGTTACTTCCCCTTTACCGAGCCCTCAGCCGAGGTGGATGTGCAGTGGCGGGGGCGTTGGCTGGAGGTGATGGGCTGCGGCATGGTTGATCCCGCCGTTCTGGAAGGGCTGGGCCTCGATCCCGAGCGCTACAGCGGTTTTGCCGCTGGCCTTGGAGTGGAGCGGTTCTGCATGGTGCGCCATGGCATCGACGACATCCGCCGTCTTTACACAAGCGATCTGCGCTTCCTCGAACAGTTCTGACTCCCATAAGCTGATCAAGCCCTTAGCGACAGCGGTCAGTGCCCCGGATCGGACTGATCGTGAACGACGGCAAGTCGCTGGCGGTTCAGACCGCGGACACGATTCAGCAGCGTCTGGAGGTTGCTGGCCACGAGGTGGTTCGCGCCAGCAGTTCCGGCGGCATGGTGGGTTTCGCCAATCCGGATCAGCATCTGCGTTTGTTGGGCTACAGCGCCTGTGTCCCAGAAGGGTTCAACAGCAGCATGGCCCTGGCGATCGTGCTGGGGGGCGATGGCACGGTGCTGTCGGCAGCGCGGCAGACCGCACCGGTTGGGGTTCCGATCCTCACCATCAATACCGGTCACCTCGGTTTTCTGGCAGAGGCTTATCTCGGCGATCTGGATCGCGCTCTGGAGGTGGTGCTGACCCAGCAATGGACGATCGAGGAACGCAGCAACCTGGTGGTGAGTGTGATGCGTGGTGATCAGCGGCGCTGGGAGGCGCTGTCCCTCAACGAAATGGCTCTGCACCGCGAGCCGCTCACGAGCATGTGCCATTTCGAGATCGCCATCGGCCGTCATGCACCGGTGGACATTGCCGCCGATGGAGTAATTCTCTCCACCCCCACCGGCTCGACCGCCTATGCCCTCAGTGCCGGTGGCCCTGTGATTTCACCGGATTGTCCGGTGCTGCAGCTGACGCCGATCGCCCCCCATTCCCTGGCTTCCCGCGCCCTGGTGTTCAGCGACCGTGAACCGGTAACCGTGTTCCCGGCGACACCGGAACGGCTGATGATGGTGGTGGATGGCAGTGCCGGTTGCTATGTCTGGCCTGAAGACCGCGTTCTGATCCGCCGCAGTGAACACCCGGTGCGTTTCGTGCGGTTGGTGGACCACGAATTCTTCCAGGTGTTGCGCAACAAGCTGGGCTGGGGCCTGCCCCACATCGCCAAGCCGGACAAGGGATGAGCGCTGAGCCGCTACTGCTCCTGGTGGGAGCCTCAGCAGTAGCCCTGGCTCCAAGGCTGGCGGCATCGGGCTACAGCTCCATTGATTGGCTCAGTGCCGGGGTGGCATCGAGCCAGGTGCAGATGGGTGAGGAGCCACTCGCTGCGGTGCTCGCGGCTGATCAGGCCTCCAGGGTGCGCGACCTGCGTCAGCGCTTCGGGGCCATGCCGATCCTTCTGGACCTGGAGCAGGACAGTGTCGATGCCCGGGCGGCCTGCCTCTGTGCCGGGGCCGATGACTTCTGGCTGTCGTCCGTTGGCCCCAGCGATCTGCTGCTGCGGTTGCGTCTGCACCGCACCGTGCAGACCCGCCTGGGTCAACGGCCGACTCTGATGGAGCTGGGGGATCTCAGCCTGGATCCCGCCACCCGTCAGGTGCGCCGGGGCGGCCGCACCGTGGCCCTCACGGCCCGCGAGTTTGCCCTGCTGTTGGTGCTGATGCGCTCACCGGGACGGGTGTTCAGCCGTGAGCAACTGCTGCGCGAGGTTTGGCAGGACGAGGGGGCCAGCAGCAATGTGGTGGAGGTGTACGTGCGATACCTGCGCCAGAAGCTGGAGGCCGGCGGGGAATCGCGGTTGTTGTTGACGGTGCGCGGTCGCGGTTACAGCCTCGGCCCCGTGGCTGGGGAGGGGTGAGCATGGATCTGCCGGCACCACAGCAGCTGCCCGTCACCGCCCGATGGTGCCTCGAGGATCGACGTTGCATCGCTTTGGAGGTGGCCCGCACCCCGCTGCAGCAGCAGATCGGTCTGATGCAGCGACCGGCCTTGCCCCCACTGCGGGGCATGTGGTTTCCCTTTGATCGCCCCAGGCCCCTGAGCTTCTGGATGTTCAACACCCTGGCGCCGCTGGACATGCTCTTTCTGCGGGACAATCGGGTGATGGCCATTGCGGATGATGTTCCCGTTTGTCCGAAGCTGCCCTGCCCCAGCTATGGCCCCAAGGAAAACAGTGACGGGGTGGTGGAGTTGCGGGCTGGCGAGGCCCGTCGCCTGGGGATTCGCCCCGGCGACACGGTGACGATTGAGACGATATCGTCACAATAACCACTAAATATATTCACGATTTCGTACCTTTTAGGGCCAGGATCGGGTTCATCGGTGCCAGGCGGGTGCCATCGCTGAGGGGTTGGCCACGCCAGGCTTGCAATTGATTCACCTGAACCGTCAGGCCTGCCTGTTCCAGCAGCGGCCGCAAGGGGGCCAAGGCCTCAACGGTCGCCAGGGGAATCACCACGACCCCTGACGGCCGCATCCGTTGCAGCACGGCCCTGAGCAGCGCCTCTCGATTGGGGCCCCCGCCCCCCAGCAGCACCCGATCCGGCTGGGCCAGGCCGTCCGGCAGATCGCCCGCCAGCAGCTGCAGCGCATCCGTTTCCAGCACGGCACTGGGCTTCACCGCAAGCCGCGCGGCGTTGGCCTGGATCAGCGCAGCCCCTCCGGCCCGGCGCTCCACCGCCAGCAGTTTGAGCTGGGGACGCAAGCGAAGGGCCTCGAGGCCGATGCTGCCGGTGCCGGCGCCGAGATCCCAGAGCACCCCCTGATCCGGGAGCTCCAGATCCGCCAGCAACTGGATGCGTGCCTCCCGCTTGGTCATCAGACCGGGGTGATCCGGGTGCTGGAGATACAAACCATCCTCCAGGCCGAACAACGGCAGCGCTCGGCCGCTTGGAACGGAGGGCTCATCGGCGATCAGCAGTGCCACCAGCAAGGGCTGCAGTGGCTCCGGCAGCGGGGCATCAGCGGGGATCCGCCGCATCCGTTCGTCGGCATGGCCCAGGTTTTCCCCAAGCCAGAGTTGATAGCTGGCCTCCAACCCGCTGCTGCGCAGGCAGCGGCGCACGGTGTCGGCGCCGCCGCGCCCGGGATCGGTGAGCACCGCCAGGGCCCTGGGCCGCTTCTGCAGTTCCCGGGCCAACGGTTCGGGATCGCGGCCATGCAGGCTCACCCAGCGGGCGTCCTGCCAGGGACGACCGATCCGGGCAAAGGCCAGTTGCAGAGAGGTGGGGGCGGGGTGAAAGCGCAGCCGCTCCGGTCCGAGGCGGTCCGTCAGGATGCGGCCAATGCCGAACCAGAGCGGGTCGCCGCTGGCCAGCACCACCACGTTGTCTTGATCTGGCAGAGAGCGGAGAGCCTCCACCAGATGGCGGGGATCGTCGCTGTCCACGAACGACACCGGGCGGTCGAGCCACGTTTCAATCGCCGGATGGAGGCGACGCGGTGCGGCGATCCGATCGGCAGCTCGGATCAAGGCTTGCTGCGCCGTGGGCAGCGAGGCCGGTGCCCCTGCGTCGGTGCCGATCACATCGATCATTGCGGCATTCTGGAGGCCTGAGCTCCTCAAGCCATGGCACGGGCTGAGCTGTTGGTTGATCGTTTGGTGGCGACGGGGTTCATCCGTCCAGGGGTGTTGTGGCGCGGCCTGCAGTGCTGCCGTCCCTCTCTCGCCCGTTGGCGAGTCAGTGTGCTGGTGGGTCTCAGCGGACTGCTGGTGGAGCCGCTGGCCTGGCTGCAGTCGTTGCTGTTCGCTCGGCGCTTGCGGCGGCTGCAGCTGCCGGATGATCTGATCGTGGTGATCGGTCACTGGCGCAGTGGCACCACCTATCTGCATCAGCTGCTGGCCTGCGATCCCGCCGTGGCGACAGCCCGCAACACGCTGACGATCGCCCCCCAGGTGGCGTTGCTGCTCAAGCCCTGGATCGCCCCTGTGCTGAAGACCTGGATGACCCGGACCCGGCCGATCGACGCGGTTCCCTGGGGCCCGGATGACCCCCAGGAGGATGAACTCGGCCTGGCACGCCTCACCTTCGACACCAACATGGCCGGAATGGCATTTCCGCGGAACTATCTCGCCAATTTCCGCCGCCATGTGTTGGTCACCACCAGGGCCTACGAGCGGCAGTGGTTGCAGTTCTGCCGGCTTACCTGGCTCCATGACGGTGCCGGCAAAACCCACTGGCTGATCAAGAATTCCGTGCACACCGCCCGGGTGAGCCTGGTGCTGCGGCATTTCCCCCGGGCCCGGTTCGTGGTGCTGCCCCGGACTCCGGTCGATTCGATTCGCTCGTTGGTGCAGGTGAAGCAACGGTTGGGCACGTTGGTGGGGCTGCAGCCCGTGCCCGATCAAGGCACCCAGGTGGAGGAGACCGTGACGGCCCAACGGGAGTTGCTGGAAGCATTTGAGACCTCACGACATCTGATTCCAGATCAACAGTTGTTGGAGCTGGACTACGACGACCTCATCCATCAACCGCTTCAGGCTGTGGAGCGCATCTACACCCGTTTCGGGTTGAGCAGCTGGGCTGTGGCGAAGGCGCCGATCAAGGCCCGCATCGATCAGGCTCGCTCCTATTCCGCTGATCCGGTGCGCCTCCCACAGCCGGCGGAGCGTCGCCTTCAGTCTCTCGTCAAGCCGACATGAGCCCCTCCAGTGAGCGCCGTCAACGCCTGCATGACCTGCTGCTGGCCCTGATTGCCCGGGAGGAGGACCTGCCGCTGATGGACAGTGAGCATCCCCAACTGGAGGGAGGTATGGCTCCGGGGCGTTGGCTGGATCAGAACCGCCGCACGCTGCAGCGTTACCAGGCGTTGGTGCGAACGGCGGTCACCCTGGATGCGTTGCTGGATGCCGAGGACAGTCCACCTGATTTCAGCGCTGGCTGACCCGGTGAAACCTGGCAATCTGGGGCGACTGCCCACGCTGCATGGCCCGCTTCGGACTCTCCGCTCTGCGTTCTCTGCTGGGTCGTGGCGGCAACAGAACGCCATGGCAACCACCTGAGGCCAGCTGGAGCCGCCGCTTCGGCCTGGGCTGGGAATCGCCCTACACGGTGCGGTACTCCAGCAACCTCGACGATGGCCCCGACCACGGCATGCCCCTCGGCGGCTTCGGTGCTGGCTGCCTTGGCCGCTCCCCCAGTGGTGCCTTCAACCTCTGGAACCTCGATGGAGGAGAGCACTGGTTCGGATCGATCCCCGACTGTCAGTTCGCCCTCTGGGAGCGGCAGGGGGAGAGCGTCCGTGCCCATGCCCTGGCCACGGCCCCGGACCGTGATGACACCGACCCCAACCGCGGCACGCCCCTGAGCGCCTGGCAGTGGTACCCCGCCAGCAGGCCGGATCGCAGCACCGGCACTTACGCCGCCCGCTACCCCCTCAGCTGGATCCACCACGAGGATGTCTTCCGGGCCGGGGTGTTGTGTGAGGCCTTCAGCCCCATCCTTCCCGGCGACTACCAGCGCACCAGCTATCCGGTGGCGGTGTTCCGCTGGCAGTTCAGCAACCCCACCGATCAACCGCTGGAGCTGTCGCTGCTGTTGAGCTGGCGCAACACCGTGGGTTGGTTCACCAACACCGATGCCACCGCGGAGGTCCATTTCCGCGATGACGGCAGTCCGGAGCACAATTACGCCCCGGCCATCGGTCGCGGCGAGGGACAGCGCAACCGCCAGGTGGATCAGCCTGGACTGAGCGGAGTTCAGCTGGAGGGTCAGTCCTCGCTGCCGCTGGCGGAAGGCGAGGGGCAGTGGTGCCTGGCTCTGCCGGATGACCTGGACGGGGCGCAGGTGATGCGTTGCAGTCGTTGGGATCCCAGTGGTGATGGCGGTGAGCTGTGGACCCCCTTCGCCGCCGATGGACGGATCCCCGACAGCGATAACGACCGCGCCAGCCGGTCCGGCGAGCAGGCCAGTGCCGCCATCGCTGTGAAATTCACCCTGCCTCCCGGTGCCAACCGTGAGATTCCGCTGGTGATCAGCTGGGATCTGCCGGTCACGGCCTTTGCCAGCGGCAGCAGCGCTCTGAGGCGTTACACCGACTTCTTCGGCAGTTCGGGTTGCAATGCGGCCGCCATCGCAGCGGAAGCCCTGCGCGACTGGCGGCAGTGGCGCGAGCAGATCGAGGCCTGGCAGCAGCCGGTGTTGGCACGGACGCAGCTGCCCGAGCCCCTGCGGATGGCGTTGTTCAACGAGCTCTATGACCTCTGCAGTGGCGGCAGCCTCTGGACGGCTGCGTCTCCGGCAGATCCCCACGGGCGCTTTGGCGTTCTGGAGTGCCTCGACTACGCCTGGTACGAAAGTCTGGATGTGCGCCTTTACGGCTCACTGGCCCTGCTGCAGCTCTGGCCGGAGCTCGACAAGGCCGTGCTGCGCAGTTTTGCCCGTGCCATCCCTGCTGCGGATGCCAGCCAGCGGCCGATCGGCTGGTACTTCACCCAGGGCCGTGGACGGGTGGAAGCCGACCGCAAGGTGGCGGGAGCGACCCCACACGACCTCGGAGCTCCCAACGAACGCCCCTTCGATGCCACCAACTACACCGCCTATCAGGACTGCAATCTCTGGAAGGATCTGGCCAGTGATTACGTGCTCCAGGTTTGGCGCACCTTCCGCCTCGCCCCCACCGGTGAGGACCTGCGCTTCCTGGCCGAGTGCTGGCCCGCTGCGGTTCAGGCCCTCGAATACCTCAAGCGATTCGACGTCAACAACGACGGCCTCCCCGACAACGGCGGCGCCCCCGATCAGACCTTCGACGACTGGCCCTTGAAGGGCGTGAGTGCCTATTGCGGCGCGCTCTGGATCGCTGCCCTGGAGGCGGCTCTGGCGATGGCTCAGCGGCTGCAGCTCGACCTCGGCCTGGACACAGCGGTGGAGCAGCGGCGTTTCGGTGCGTGGCTGGAGCAATCCCGCACCAACTTCGACGACCTGCTCTGGAACGGCGAGTATTACCAGATTGATGCTGAGAGCGGCACGCCGGTGGTGATGGCTGATCAGCTATGCGGTGACTTTTACGCCCGTCTGCTGGGGCTGCCACCGGTGGTCAGTGAGGCCAGGGCTCTGAGCACGTTGAAGGCGGTGAAAGAGGCCTGTTTTGAGCGGTTCGAGTCTGGACGCCTCGGAGTGGCCAACGGTCTGCGTCGCGATGGCACTCCCCTGGATCCCGATGGCACGCACCCCCTGGAGGTGTGGACAGGCATCAATTTCGGATTGGCCAGCTATTACCGGTTGATGGGTGAGACCAAGACGGCTTTGGCCATCTGCTCGGCCGTGGTGGAGCAGGTGTACTCAGGCGGATTGCAGTTCCGCACCCCGGAAGCGATCACCGCTGTGAACACCTTCCGGGCCTGCCACTACCTGCGGGCCATGGCCATCTGGGGCTTGTGGGCCACCGACACCGCGTGGGAGCGGATACCGGGTGTGGTGGAGCGTTGAAGCGTTGTGCTCGGCGCTTCACCGAACAACTGTCGGTAGTCGCGGGCGAAATGGTTGCGACTGCTGAAGCCGAAATGATTCGCCACGGCCTGGACCGTGGTGCACTTCATCGATTCACGCTGCTGCGGGTTCATCAGCATCGCCTGAACCTGACCGAGCCGGATCTGCTTCAACACGGTCATCGGGCCCATGCCGAAGCTGGTGCGACAGCTGTGCACAATCGATGAGCGCGAGGCGAAGATCGTGCTGCTGAGGTCTTCCAGGGAAATGACTTCCGTGGGGTTGGCCTGCCCCCAGGCGATCAGGTCCTTCATCAACCCGGCGCGGTGGCTCAGGTCGCCGCTGTTGAGCTGATTCAAGCTTCGGCCGCTCAAGAGCTCCAGCAGCTCGGCTTCGACCAGCTCCGCCTGAATTGGGTCGTGATGTTGCGGCTTGGTGAGTTCAACGAGCCGTTGAAATTATTGAGGACTGACAGCAGCTGAATTCACGCCGTGGATCCGATCCAGGGCCCGTTCTTCGTTGGTGGCCAGCGCCAGCCGTTCCAGCCGCTGCTTGGAAACCATCGCCATCTGGATTTCGCAGCCCGGGGTTAGGACGACGAAGGAATCCCGAAGGGTGCTTTGAAAGCCGTGGATGCTGTGCTGATGCACCTTTTCCCCCCTGACCAGGGGATGTTCCCCCCGAACGTTGATCGAGAAGGGAAGCACCCCTGGCCTGTGATCGCCCTGAACGACCAGCGTTCGGTTGGTTGTGATCGACAGCAACGGCAACACGGCACTGCCGGTCAATCGAAATTTGCCCTGGAGGGGACCAGCACTCAGCTGGCTGACCTCGAAGCCAAAACCGAGGGACTTGAAGATTCCACTGAGTTGTCCGGAGGACGCAAAATTCAAATCCCTAGGCGAATTATTGGAGAATTCCGCGGGATTCCAAGCTGGGTTGTGAGAATTCACTGATCAGCCAAACCACAATGCGCCGACTGCTCAGCTGTTTGATCGCCGTTCTGGTGCTGTTCATCGCGGCTCCCCAGGGCTGGGCCCAGGTGCATGAACATGAATCCGAGAACGGCACGCGGATGGTGCGCAGCCTCGAGAGCCTTCGCGATCTGGATTACGACAGCTGGCAGGCGGTGGCGTACCGCGAGGGCAAGCCCGGTGAGCCCGTGGTGCTCCGCATCGTTGGCTATCCCGGCAAACTCCGGCTGGACCATCCGGTGAGTCTGCAGGTGGAGGCCGGTCGCAGAAGCTGGGCGCTGGACGACATCACCATGGCCAATCCAGCCCTGGCCAGCGACGGCCGCGAGGCGGCAGCGGAATTCTCTCTTGACCCACTGCTGGATGACCTCAGCAACAACCGGCCCCTGCGTCTGATGCTGCCGGGGGTGTTCACCGAGCTGCCTGTGCCTCCCTACGTGGTGGGTGAGTGGCGGTCGTTGCAGGACCTGCCCCTGAGCTGATGTGGGACCTGTGGATGCGCCGGGCCCTGGCGCTGGCTGCGCTGGCTGAGGGTCGCACCAGTCCCAATCCCCTGGTGGGGGCTGTGGTCCTGAACCAGGAGGGGCGATTGGTGGGCGAGGGGTTCCATTGCCGTGCGGGGGAGCCCCATGCCGAGGTGGGTGCCCTGGCTCAAGCCGGGGATGCGGCCCATGGCGGAACCCTTGTGGTCACCCTGGAACCCTGCTGCCACCACGGCCGTACACCCCCCTGCAGTGAGGCGGTGCTGCGGGCTGGGATCGCCAGGGTGGTGGTGGCTCTGGAGGATCCGGATCCCCGCGTTGCCGGCGGCGGAATCAATCAGCTGCGGCAGGCGGGTGTTGAGGTGATCAGTGGTGTGCTGCGGGAGGAGGCTCGTCAGCAGAACCGGGCGTTCCTGCACCGCGTTCGCACCGGCCGCTCTTACGGGATCTTGAAGTGGGCCATGGGCCTGGATGGCCGCACCGCTCTGCCCAATGGCGCCAGCCAATGGATCAGTGGCTCACCTGCCCGCGACTGGGTGCATCAACTACGCAGTGGCATGGACGCTGTGATCGTGGGGGGCGGGACGGTCCGCGCGGATGATCCGCTGCTCACCAGCCGTGGCCGCCGTTCGCCGGAACCCCTGCGGGTCGTGCTCAGCCGCGGTCTCGATCTTCCCGCTTCCGCACAGCTGTGGAACACCGCGGTGGCGCCGACCCTGGTGGTCCATGGACCTGATGCCGATCCCCAGCGTCTGCCGTCTGGCCCTGAGGGACTCGGGCTTTCGGCCTGTGAACCGTTGCCTTTGATGCACCACCTGGCAGAGCGGAGTTGCAATCAGGTGCTCTGGGAGTGCGGCCCCGAGCTGGCGGCTGCGGCGATCCGGCAGGGCTGTGTGCAGGAGGTGGTCGCCGTGGTGGCACCGAAACTGATGGGTGGCCTAGCTGCGCGAACGCCCCTGGGGGAGCTGGGCTTCACCGCCATGGACCAGGTGCTCAGTGGAACCTTGCAGCCTCCCCGGCCCATCGGCGAGGACTGGTTGCTCTCCCTGCGGCTTGAGGGCTGAGCCCACCAACGTGCAGAGTGCTGCCATGGAACAGCCGAACGTCCAGGAACTCCTATCGCTTCGGCTCTCTGCTCTGGCCCGCAGCGACCGGGCCATTGCGGAGTTGAATTCCAGGATCTCCAACTCGCCCGATTACTTGGTGGAGGAGTTGATGATCCGCCATGGCTGGCCTGCCCATGAAGCGCTCTGTGCTGTTCAGCAGCTGCAGCAGAAGGCGCTGCAAGGCACGACGGATCAGTCAGCAGCCTGAGGTCAGGGCCACGGGGTTGGTTCCTGAGCTTCTTCCCCTGTTCTGGCGTCTCGGTCGAGACTGCTGGCGAAACGGCCGATCAGCACTCCCATCACCGCCGCCAGATAAAGCGGTCCGGCAATGCTCGTGACCACACTCACGATTCGCGACAGCGGCAGCATCGGGCTGATGTCGCCGAAGCCGACGGTGGTGAGGCACACGAAGGCGTAGTAGTTGATTGCGGAGAAGGCATGGGCAGCTGCCAGCACGCTGCTGTCGGCGGCATCCGCCACCGTCAATGGCTCAAAGCTGCCGGGCTGGATGGTTTCCAGGGCACTCATCACTAGTCCGGCGGTCAGACCGATGTGCAGGTAGCCCGCCGTGGCACCCATCAACAGTGATTCGGTCACCTTGGGCTCATCGGCAAAGCGTTTGACCAGCCGGATCACACTCCAGCCCACCAACAGACTCCAGCTGAGGGCGAGCGGTACACCGCTGTAGATCAGCTCCAGCGGTGTGAGCAGCCACAGCCACATGGTCAGCACCGCGAACAACCCCAGACCGCGGTACGCACGATCATTCCAAGCGGGAGCCTGGCTGTCTCGCACCATCACCTGGGTCAGCAGCAGGGCGATCAGGCTGTAGCCCAGATGGGTGGCCCAGATCAGCCAGGGGAAAGCGAATCCCACCAGCACCAGCAGGGTGAACAGCAGCAGCAGACGCAGGTGCGAACCCTTCTGTCGTCGCGCCATATCCCTGAGGTGGTGTCTGCCGGCATGGTGCGGCGGCCGAGCCCTCAGAACAAGCTGAGTTGTGAGCTGCCGCGTCGGCTCCAACCCTCACTCGGCCATGGCTCCAGCATGGGTTCAAGGGCCCGGCGATGGGCGCCATCCCCTGGTTCCAGCCAGATCTCCTCGAGGCCCTGGGGAACGATCACCGGCATGCGGTCGTGCAAGCTCGCCAGAAATTCGTTTGGCCTGGTGGTGATCACGCAGCAGGTCTCCACTTCACTGCCGTCAGGGCCGATCCAGCGGTCCCAGAGCCCGGCCAGCCAGAACAGCTGCCCGTCCTGGCGACGGATCTGCTCTCCCTGCTCCAGAAATCCATCCGCCGGCAGCAGGCAGCGGTGGTGACGCCAGGGTCCACGGAAGGAGGCTTTGTCCTCCAGCGTCTCAGCGCGGGCGTTGATCGGCCTCGGCCCCGTCAGTGGATCCTTCACCCAACCCGGCAGCAGGCCCCAGAGCATGTGGCTTGTGACACTCAGGCCGTGTTCGCGTCTGAGGGCCAGCACCGGTTCGCCTGGGCGGATCAACCGCCGTGGTGCGTAGTGCTTCAACCAGCCGCAGTCGGCATCCCGCAGCCACGGTTGCAGCAGGGACTGAAGCGGCTGCAGGGGCGTATCGAGGCTGTAGCGACCGCACATGGACGTGACGTTAGAAGGCGTTCGGTTCTCCCACCCGTAAGCAACGGTTCATCCCTCGTAGCGTGCTGGGATCTCGGGCAGATGCCATGCCGATTCGACAGGACGACAACCGACCGAACCGTCGTTTCGGGATCATCAACCTGGTGCTGATCGGCTTCGGGGTGCTGTTGCTGCTGAGCAGCTTCGTGCCCAACAACGCCATGCAGCAGGTGCCCAAGGTGCCGTATTCGCTGTTCCTCGATCAGGTGAATGATGGCGCCGTGAAACGGGCTTACATCACCCAGGAACAGATCCGTTACGAGCTCAGCGATCCCGAAGAGGGCACGCCCCCGGTGCTGGCCACCACGCCGATCTTCGATATGGATCTGCCCCAGCGGTTGGAAACCAAGGGTGTGGAATTCGCTGCAGCTCCACCGAAGAAGCCCAACATCTTCACCACCATCCTCAGCTGGGTGGTGCCTCCCCTGATCTTCATCCTGGTGCTGCAATTCTTCGCCCGTCGGTCGATGGGGGGCGGCGCTCAGGGTGCCTTGAGCTTCACCAAGAGCAAGGCCAAGGTCTACGTGCCGGATGAGGAATCCCGCGTCACCTTCGCTGATGTCGCTGGTGTGGACGAGGCGAAGCAGGAACTCACCGAGATCGTCGATTTCCTCAAAACCCCTGAGCGTTACGCCGAAATCGGTGCACGCATTCCCAAGGGTGTGCTGCTGGTGGGGCCTCCCGGTACCGGCAAGACCCTGCTCTCCAAGGCCGTCGCCGGCGAAGCCGGTGTTCCCTTCTTCATCATCTCCGGCTCGGAGTTCGTTGAGCTGTTCGTCGGCGCCGGTGCAGCCCGTGTGCGGGATCTGTTCGAAGAGGCCAAAAAGAAAGCCCCCTGCATCATTTTCATCGACGAGCTCGACGCCATCGGCAAGAGCCGTTCCGGTTCCATGGGCGTGGTTGGCGGCAACGACGAGCGGGAGCAGACCCTGAACCAGCTGCTCACTGAGATGGATGGCTTCACAGCCCAGGACAAGCCAGTGATCGTGTTGGCGGCCACCAACCAGCCCGAAGTGCTGGATGCAGCGCTGCTGCGCCCGGGCCGATTTGACCGCCAGGTGTTGGTGGATCGCCCGGATCTGTCCGGCCGTAAGACCATCCTCGAGATCTACGCCAAGAAGGTGAAACTTGCTGATGCTGTGGATCTGGACAGCGTGGCGCAGGCCACCAGCGGCTTTGCCGGCGCCGATCTGGCCAACCTGGTGAACGAAGCTGCCCTGCTCGCCGCCCGTGCTTACAGAACCAAGGTTGAGCAACAGGATCTGGGGGAAGCCATCGAGCGGGTGGTGGCGGGCCTTGAGAAGAAGAGCCGCGTGCTGCAGGACGACGAGAAGAAAGTGGTGGCCTACCACGAAGTGGGTCACGCGATCGTCGGTCACCTGATGCCAGGCGGAAGCAAGGTGGCCAAGATTTCGATCGTGCCCCGGGGGATGAGCGCCCTCGGTTACACCCTGCAGTTGCCCACCGAAGAGCGGTTCCTCAACTCCAAGGAGGAACTGCAGGGCCAGATCGCCACCCTGCTGGGGGGACGTTCCGCCGAGGAGATCGTGTTCGGCAAGATCACCACCGGTGCCGCCAACGACCTGCAGCGGGCCACGGACCTCGCCGAGCAGATGGTGGGGACCTATGGCATGAGCGACACCCTGGGACCTCTGGCCTACGACAAACAAGGGGGCGGACGCTTCCTGGGCGGTGGCAACAATCCCCGCCGCTCCGTCAGTGATACCACGGCTCAGGCGATCGACAAGGAAGTGCGTGGACTCGTGGATCGCGCCCATGACGATGCCCTGGCGATCCTGCGCCAGAACATGGCGCTGCTGGAGACCATCTCCCAGAAAATCCTCGAAAAAGAGGTGATTGAGGGGGATGACCTCAAGCAGATGCTCGAGGCGAGTGTGCTGCCTGAGACCGTCAGTGCTTGACGCTGACTGCGTTCATCCCTGATAACTGTCCTTTGAATTGTCACGATGGCTACTGCTGCTGCAGGTGTTGCTGCTGCTCTTTCCTCCCTCAGCGGCCGTGACTACCTCTCCTCCGCTGATTGCTCGGCGGAGGGAACATCAGCCCTTCTTGATCTGGCTGCTCAACTGAAGCGTGGTGACCGTCGCATCGACCTCGGCAATCGGGTCCTAGGACTGATTTTCACCAAGGCTTCCACGCGCACCCGCGTGAGCTTCCAGGTGGCGATGGCCCGTCTGGGTGGCCAGACGGTGGACCTCAATCCCCAGGTGACGCAGTTGGGCCGCGGCGAGCCGCTGGAGGACACCGCGCGGGTGCTCAGTCGCTACTGCGATGTTCTGGCCGTTCGCACCTTTGCCCAGCAGGAGTTGGTGGACTACGCCCACTGGGCCACCGTGCCGGTGATCAATGCCCTCACCGATCTCGAGCACCCCTGCCAGGCCCTGGCCGACTTCCTCACGATGCGGGAAGCCCATGGCGAACTACCCGGCCAGACCCTGGCCTACATCGGTGATGGGAACAACGTGGCCCATTCCCTGATGCTCTGCGGGGCTCTGCTGGGGGTGAATGTGCGGATCGGTTGCCCCCAGGGTTTCGAGCCCTTATCCGGGGTGTTGGAGCAGGCCCGGTCCCTGGCGCAGCACGGTGCCTCGATTGAGGTCATTCACGATCCGCGTGATGCCGTGCGGGGTGCCCAGGCCGTATACACCGACGTGTGGGCGTCCATGGGCCAGGAGCAGGAACAAGCGGAACGGGAGCAGGCCTTCGCTGGTTTCTGTGTTGACGAGGACTTAATGAAAGAAGCAGGCAGTGGGGCGGTTGTGCTGCATTGCCTGCCCGCCCACCGCGGTGAAGAGATCAGCCCCGGGGTGATGGAAGGTTCCGACAGTCGCATTTTCGATCAGGCTGAAAACCGTCTTCATGCGCAGCAAGCACTGCTGGCAGCGTTGATGGGTGGCTTGTAGAGGCACGCTGTTCAGCGGTGGCACTTGGCTCTGAATCGGTTTGATTCGGAGGTGGAGCCATGTTTTGTTTTGCGCCCTGTCACCCTTTTGCGCCACATCTTGAACGAGGAGGGCTTCATGTGGGTTCGCATCAGGGCAATCACCTCCTGCTCTGATAGCCCGAACTGGTAGTGGATGGCTTCGAAGGTGGTTCTGTCCTCCCAGGCCATTTCAATGATCCGATCCAGATCCTGGGATTGCATCGTCGACTGATGATTCAGAAGCGTCGTGATGGTTCTAGCGACCAACGCCGCGCCTCTGTTGGCCCCTTGAAGACATCCCAGGCCTAAACTTCTGGTCACGAGATGGATTGCTGTGTCTGAGACGTTGGAGAAACCACTCGAGATCTCTTTTATGGATGTGAGGGAAGCGTTTCCATTCATTGATGCTGAACGACTCTCCCCGCAGGATGTTCTGGAGATTCTTTTGCATGTGTTCCGCCAGACGCAGGGTTTTGTGGACCGCGGCCATGAAACCAACAATCGTGAAACCGCCTGGCTGAATGGCTATCTGTACAGGCTCAGAGATAACGGCATGGACAGCTTTGTGGTGGAGAACATTGGCTCCAGCGTTGACAAGATGGCGGCATTACGCGAACAACAACAACCCTGATCATTGTCTTGGTGGAAGACATCGTGACCATCCTATTTTGAGCATGGTCTGCCAGGCCTCAATGGCGTTGTGCCGCAGCATCCGTCGCCCGGTGATCAGTGCTGGTGGACGATCGGGGTTGATGCGGAACGTCCGTATGGCGACCCATTGAGCGTGGGCCGTCGCTGAATCGGGTTGGAACTGCACCAGCTTCTGCTGCTGCGGGTTGACCAGCCAGCCTTCACCGCCGGTCTTTTCCGGCTTGTCGCTGTGTTTTGGCAGGTTTTGCCACATGCGACTGCTGAATGCGACTGCGGGGTCTTGCGCGGAATGGTTACCGCCGGTACAAATGTATTGTTCCTGCGCGATCTTCCGTGACCAGCTCGTCCCCGGAGCCGTTGACCTCTGCTCAGCAGGAGCTTTACGACTGGCTTGCGGACTACATCGGCACCCATCGCCATAGCCCATCCATCCGCCAGATGATGCAGGCGATGGGGTTGCGGTCCCCCGCGCCGATTCAGAGCCGGTTGCGCCATCTGCAGCAGAAGGGATGGATCACCTGGCAGGAAGGTCAGGCCCGGACCCTGCAGTTGCTGGGGGATATGGCTGCAGCTGCTGGCATCCCCGTGCTGGGTGCCGTGGCGGCCGGCGGTCTGGTGACGGCGTTTGATGATGTTCAGGAGCACCTGGACCTGGCGCCGGTTCTGGAAACCCAAGGACTGTTTGCGCTGACGGTGAACGGCGATTCGATGGTGGATGCCCACATCGCTGATGGCGATGTGGTGTTGATGGAGCCTGTTCCTGATCCCCAGCGGCTGCGCAACGGCACCGTCGTCAGTGCCCTGGTGGCCGGCAGCGGGACAACCTTGAAGCATTTCCACCGCAAAGGGGCAGCGGTTGTGCTGGAAGCGGCCAACCCTGCCTACGACCCGATCGAGCTGCCGGCGGAACAGGTGGAGGTGCAGGGCCAGTTGGTGGCGGTGTGGCGACAGGTGTGACTGCCCCTTCGGTGTAGGCTTGGATACGACGGCGGCACGAGCCTGAGGGCATCACCGGCGTTCATGGGGCCATAGCTCAGCTGGTAGAGCACCTGCATGGCATGCAGGGGGTCAGGAGTTCGAGTCTCCTTGGCTCCATTCTTTAAAATACTGTTTTAGACAGGGTTTTTAGCGGTCATATGACCGCTTTTTTTGTGCTCTTCTGCTCCCCGCGTACTACCTGGGTTGTCATATCTCAGGCCGTTTCTGCTCACAATTCTGCTCATCGGGAAAAATCTACTCCACATGGCTGAACAGAAATGGCTTCAAGGGTTACGACGCCAGATCAAGCACAGTTGTGGACCCGGTTGGGGGTTGCCGCTGGTAAGCAGCACTAGATCCGCGCCAAACTGTTTGCATGAAACACCTTCTAAAGCTCCTTCAACGGTTTACGGGCAAGCCACAGAAGCTCTCACTCCATACGCCAGAAGAGTTGGAGTGCTTCAAGCGTGACGCGATCGAGAACCGGAAGAAGCACTACTGATGCAAGGAGCGTTTGAGCTGGGTCTGGTGGCCGTGTTGTTTCTGGGCCTGCAGCTTTGGTGGCTCAGCAAGGTTTTCCTAAACCGTCCAAGGCAGCCCAAGCCGCTCGGCAAGCCGATGCGAGCAAACACCCTTTAGGGCGAACGGAATGCACTGCAGAAGTTGTTCGATCGATCCTGATCAACAGGATGAAGCAAACGCTCAGGAGCTATTGGATTGCATGATTAAGAAGCCTGCCGACCAGGTATTAGGTAGAAGGCAAGTGGGAGGCTGATCGAAATCAGCCCCTTTTTAAAGAGCTTAATCCTTAAGGACTAAGCATAGTCCCAATAATCATGGGTTCCTTTCGTCGGCTTATCTCTGTAGGGAGTCATACCAATTGTAGGAGGTATATGGTTTTTTTCTTCTGCATCAATCGCGCCCATTGCATGAGCTAGGGCGTCTCCGAACCATTTCAGAAAACCCTTCATGAGACCTCCTTGAGGAACTTCTCTACCAATAGAACGAAAACTGTATTTTGGGCCTAAGTACTTTACCTAAATTCTCGAAAGAGACTCAAATCCAATTAAATAATAAATACTCATTGGCGCAGTTGGTTCTAGGCCGTCGGTTGTTGGTGGTTCAAACCGATCAATGCCACCGGTTGCTATGTCGAGTTTCTTCGCCAGGTGCGGCTATCCGCCGTGCTAACAGCCATGGCTCTTGTCTGTCTGCAGACAAAATTTCAGTGCAACGCGTTTCTCGCCACAGCTTCAGACCACGCGGCCATGCATGGCTTGTGAATGTCAACGAGCAGAAGGTCGTTGAGTTCAAGCCCGAAGATCCAACAGCAGATGGACAGTGGGTGACATTGCGCACCTTTCACTGGCGCCCGCCTGATTACCCGATTCCTGAATCACGTCGACGGATGATGAAACACGAGGCTATCGACGTTTGGGAGAAAATGCTTAGTGCGGGTTGGAGGCAATGTTCACCACCGGTGAGGTAGGGCCGGTGGCATAGGGAAAGTCTGTTACTTATGAACTGGCTTTTGCGACAATCGAGACCGGAGCGATAGACGTCCTCCAGAAACTGAATTGTGCAGAAGGTCTGATGCATACCGACGACCAGCTCTGTTCGCATCTGTGATCGACTTGAAGTTGCCTACAAAGTCATACTCACGTCCATCCAACGTGGCAGAGACGGCATAGTGATTCTGACTAACCTTTTGCACGCTCCAACGTAGAACGCAGGCTGGAGACTTTTTTGAAGCATTCATTCTTTTCACCCGATTGGGCGAAGACTTTATGCATCACGAACCAAGCACGTGCCAAAGGTTATCATTTCTCGAATAAGTAATTATTTTCTGTTCATAATTGGCCCGAAACAATCCGTGACGAAATCTAATCGGTGGTGCCTCTTTGGTGCAGGCTGATCAAAAATAAGAGAGTTTTCCATGAAATTGCTTGCATATTCCTTCTCGGGCCTTTTGCTGGCAGCAGCACCTGCGCTCTCCTCCAGCGATAAGCAAGTGTTCCTGTCAATGAAGAAGTTCGAGCAAGTGGCTGATCGAGCACATGCCTTGTGCGCGAGCGTTGATCTTGAGTTTTCACAGATCTTCTATGACTGCATGGATAAGAAAATGCATGGAATTTACATCGATAGCAGCACCGTTAAATCACGACATTGATGCAAATCAGGATCCTTGCGGTAATCTTCTGAATTCTTGCTTCGATTTGTCATATTATTATTTGATTATGTAAATCTTCGTTTCTGGCTGCGCTTCTTCTACCGTAGAAATCTGTCTAAGACTGTGTCGATGCGCTCGTATCAAAATCCCGAACAGGTTTGGAAAACAGTCGTTGTTGTTTCGTCGATCTTTGTTGGGGGTATCGCCGTTCTGTCCAGCTTGTTTGTTGTGCCCGCAGGGGAGGTTGGTGTCGTCACAACGCTTGGCAAGGTCTCGGAGCAGCCCCGTCAGCCTGGCCTGAACTTCAAAATTCCCTTCATTCAAAGCACGCACTCCTTCAGCGTCAGAACCCAGGTTGTCCCGGAGAAATTCTCGACGCTCACGAAAGACCTTCAGGTGATTGAGGCAACCGCAACTGTGAAGTATGCCGTTAAGCAATCTGAGGCTCCACGCATTTACAGCACGATTGCTACGGATGATTCCGCCATTTATGCCAGGGTCATTCAGCCGTCATTGTTGAAATCACTCAAATCTGTTTTCTCGAAATACGAGCTGGACACAATCGCTACGGATTGGAACAGTATTTCTTCTCTGGTTCAGGACAGTGTATCGCAGGAGCTTAGTAAATTTGATTATGTGGCTGTGAGAGGCCTTGATATCACTGGCTTGCAGATTGCCGAGGAGTACAGAGCGGCAATTGAACAGAAACAGATTGCTCAACAGCAACTCCTTCGGGCCAAGACAGAAGTTCAGATTGCCGAACAAGAGGCGATCAAGTTCGAAACATTGAATCGGTCGCTTAATGACAGTGTTCTGTATAAGCTGTTTCTCGATAAATGGGATGGTAAAACCCAGGTGGTTCCCTCCTTCTCAGGCGGAACGACGCCTCCCGTGATTGTCGGTAGAAATTGATCTGCTTAATCGAGGAGTTCTTCGGTCAGCAGATCATTTCGACGAAGCAATGCAAAAATGGTTCCTGCATTGCCTCTACAAATCCGTAATTCTTGGCTCAACACAGTAATGTCGAGCCAAGCCGGAAAGTTCTGCTGAACATTACGCATTAATTTCACTTGCCGTTGCCCTGGTCGTGACGGGCCGAGCCAACCTCCTCTGCAGAATTTCACTTCGATCCGTTTTGAGCTGATCAGGTTGAGCTCGGCTTGAACACTGACAGCACCAATCCCTCCAAGGGGACCACGAAGACGCAGCAAATTACAACCTTTGTTTCGCTCTGGGTCCAGCGCCTGGAGATTTTCAAGCCATGGTGCCTGACGCAGCCAAGGCTGACTTGAACTGCTCCAACGCAGATCCCATACCCCCTTCAGCAGCGGCGCATCCTGATTGAGGTCAGCCGGGATTGATGTCTCCAGCTTGGCGATGCGTTCAGAGATGCTTTGGTCATTGGGATTGCTGCGCAGATGCCTGACCAGCGCATCGTGTTCATCGGTCATGCATGCAATGACCGAAGGCCATGGCTAAATTAATATCCGATCATAGTTGGTGTTTCGATAATATGACGTCTTGTTTTTTTGCATTAAATATTCGCGCAGGTTTGACGTTGAGCATCTTGATGTTCATGTGTCCTTTGCGGACTTTCGCTGGTGAGCCGATTCGCCTGCTGGTTATCCCCTATCAATCGGGATGGGGAAGTCAGAAGATTCCAGTGAACACATTCACAGGTCCTGCCGCACCGCCCCCGCTACCACTGCCTCCTCAGGCTGATCGCGTTGTGCCCCGAATGATCGAGAGCGATGACTTGGATGATGACGTGGATGACGACTGGCTGATGGACGGCTAGTTCTCCTTGGTATCCATTCCGTTCATCGCCTTCAGGTCAATGGGTGGGCTGCTCCGATGGATGGGGATGGTCTGGCAGGCTGACGCTGTGCAGATCGTCACCAGACTTCTTCCACTGAACGAGATGCATCCGGTCAATTTTGTTGCTGTCGAGGCAATCCCAGATGTTGGCTCCCTTCAACGTTGCTGCTGACCAATTGTCGCCCTCGCTGTTCATCTTTTTTCTGTTTTCATCTTTCCAGTCTGACCAAGCAATGTCCGGATAGGTCGAAGCATGTTTGCTAAGAATCACGATTGAGAACTCCATGCTGCTGCTGGCCTGTTCTTGTTTCATCATAAATCAATTGATCTTCCCCGGTCTACGGGATTGGATTCAGTTGTTGCTCAGACACTCGGCTCAAACAGCCGGTTCAAATGTCTGTAAATGCTTGCATTCTTGTCTTTTGAATGGGATAGGTCGCAAATCCGTATAATTACACACGATTCCGCTGGAGTGTTGTAGCTAGAACATGGACGTCGATGTCTGCATTTTCATCGCCGCAGAAGTTTTTTTGTTGTTCTTATGTCTCGTCGTGATGAGTATCATTACTGGATGATGTTGTGGCTACAGAGCCACAGCCCTGCAGAGCGCGAGGTTGCGGACGGACAGCTTTGTTCTCAGTCGCTCGAGTCTCTTCATCAGCCTGATCACAGCCCCGATGCAGATCTGTTGTCAGAGTTGACCGTTGATGGTGATGCGGCGTTTCAGGATTGACGCACCATTAGGGCCGTCGAGCTGGCTCGGCTGGGTTGCTGGCGAAGTTGTCTTGAGCCCTCAACAGGCTGGTGGAATCCAGCCACTCCAGGCTTGCTGACGTCATGCTGATGAGCAATATTGAAAAGATTGCTGTCTTTAGCTGATGTCTTTTCTTCTCTTTTCTGAATATCATTCGCATCGTGTCTGAGCATGAATTGATATTCTCTCTTCTCTCTTTGGGGGATTTCTGTGAATTTGATTGGACGTTCCTGTTTGAACGCAGAGAGATTCAAATAGGAACTTTTCCTTCTTTGATTTTTTCCAGATCCCGACGAATGAGAGCCAGCAGGTAGGACGGTGCTTTGTAGCGCGTTGGCAGGCATCGGTTGAGCGTTTCCAGATGTCCCCAACAGACCGTGCGTTCGATGTCTTTGGTCGTCTTGCCTTGTTGGAGCAATCGTCTGAGGGCTTTGCAATAGAGCGGGTAGCCCGCTTCCAATTCACCGATGGTGAGCTTCGCCTGGGTCATCGGATCATCCCCCTGATGTCCAATAACCTAAATCGGCGAGGGGAAGCCTCCTCTCAGCTGTTCGGTCCCAGTCCGGCAAGGTGGAGCACCAGCTGCGACCCGTTGGCCTCCGCCAGGGTCTCGATGGCTTCGATCGAACGCTGCAACAAGCGGGCGACCTGCAGCATGTTGCTGAGCTTGAGTGCGTCCTGGCCACTGGGATGATTCCCTGTCAGGCGGCTGAGGGTGGACTTCTCAATGCCCTGGGACTCCAGCCACTGCCGGAGCGGGACGCTCAGCTGCCGGTTGCAGGCTTCCAGCCATAGCTCCCAGTCTTGAGCGGTTTCCCCTGTCGGGATCTGCAGGCTGATCTGCTGGCTTTCACTCGGATCCAGCAGGGTGGCGCTTGCCCTTGATGGGGTCAGACCGGAGTAGAGCAGCGTCCAGCCGCTCTCCAGCAACGGTCGCGCAGCCTGTTCCCTGAGGGCTAGCCATTCCATGGTCAAGGCCGAATGGTCGTCGGACGTTTTGATGTCATCTACGTCCGGGCTTCCGGTCCGTGATGTGGATCAGATCACACGGTCTTCAAATCATCACCAAACCAGGCGACGCAGTCGATCTCGACCCGTGCACCCTTGGGCAGTGCCGCCACCTGCACACAGGCTCGGGCTGGACTTGTGCCCGCCCCGAACATCTCCGCATAGATCCCGTTGACGGTCTGGAAGTCCCCCAGATCAGCCAGAAACACCGTCGTCCGCACCACGTGCTGTGCCGTGGCACCGGCGGCCTCCAGCACGGCGTTGAGGTTCTTCAGCACCTGACGCGTTTCGCTGGCCACATCCCCGTCACCAACCATGGCTCCCGTTTCCGGATCCAATGGAATCTGGCCCGAGCAGTACAGCCAACCACCGGCCAGCACCGCCTGGTTGTACGGCCCGACGGGGGCGGGAGCTGCTGTGGTCGTTACGGCTTGAGCAGTCATGGCCGAATCGCAGAATGGAAACGATCATCGCGTTTCGCTGTTGTCGCAGTCCCTGGCCACCGTTTCAGTGCGTGACCTCTGGCATCGCTACGACGGCTCTGCTGGACCCTGGACGTTGCGGGGGATTGATCTCGAGCTCGCTGCGGGTGAGCTGGTCGGTCTGCTCGGACCCTCCGGCTGTGGGAAGACCACCCTGCTGCGACTGATCGCTGGCTTTGAGAGTCCGTTGCAAGGCTCCGTGCACCTGCAGCAACGACCCGTGGCGGGGAACGGGCATTGGTTGCCGCCCGAGCGACGGGGAATCGGCATGGTCTTTCAGGACTATGCCCTTTTCCCCCACCTCACGGCCTGGCAGAACGCCTGTTTCGGGCTGCGCCCCGGCCAGGACGACAGCCGCGCAGCCTGGCTGCTGGAGTTGCTGGGTCTGAAGGGGCTGGATCAGCGATACCCCCATCAACTCTCGGGCGGCCAGAAGCAACGCCTGGCCCTTGCCCGGGCTCTGGCACCGGCTCCGAAGCTGGTGCTGCTGGATGAGCCTTTCTCCAACCTCGATGTGGAAGTGCGGCTGCGGCTGCGCAGTGAACTCAGTTCTGTTCTGCAGGTGTGCGGAGCCACAGGGCTGATCGTGACCCACGATCCCGGAGAGGCCCTGGCCATCTGTGACCGTGTGGCGGTGATGCGGGATGGGGAACTGCACCAGTGCGCGACCCCCAGGGATCTCGTTGACTCCCCTGCCTCACCGTTTGTTGGTCGGTTTGTTCTTCAAGGGAATCTTCTGCCCCTCGATGGACCGATGCACTGTCTGATCGGTTCTCTTGAAAACGCCGGTGCTCAGCCACCGGCAGACCCGGGAGCCGATGCCGAACTTCTGTTGGTGGACCCAGCCGTGATTCAGCTTCACGATGATCCCCAGGGGAAGGCCTGCGTAATGGGACGGGAGTTCCTCGGGCAGGCCTGGCAGTACCGCGTGCAGCAGGGAACCTGCGATCTCCGCGTGAATGCTCCCCTCAGCCTGGATCTGCCCCGCGGTACCCGCTGTCGATTGGCCTTTCAACCAGGCGCCGACGTGATTCTCTTCCCGCAGGGAATCAGGCTGCGCGCCACTGATCCTTGTGGCGCCGCAGGCGTCCCAGCTGCTCGACCGACTCCGCCCGCATGAACAGGTTGCTGCGCCGTTCCTCGCCGATGCTGCTGGGCAGGCTCAATTCGCCACGGCGCCGCAGGGCCACCACGGTCTCGTAACGCTGGCGAATGGCTGCGTCCTTGGGTTCCTGCTGGGTGGCCCAGAGCAGGTTCCCTTCCGTGTACTCGTGGGCGCAGCAGACCTGGGTGGATTCAGGAAGTTGCGCCAGCCGGCCAAGGGCTCGATGCATATCAGCCGGGGTCCCTTCAAACAGACGGCCGCAACCACCGGAAAACAGCGTGTCGCCGCAGAACAACACCGGGCCGAGATCCAGATCCTCCCGCTCGGGAATCACAAAGGCGATGTGGGCGGCGGTATGGGCGGCCACGTCCAGCACCGCGAGTGATCGGCCGAGCACGCTGATCTGATCGCCGTCGCTGACGGAGACCGTTTGAAAGGGAATGCGTGAACGATCGGCTGCAGCGGCCACCACCGCCGCGTTGGGCCATCGCTGCAGCAGGCCGGGGGTTCCACCGATGTGGTCGGCGTGGTGATGGGTCTGCAGCACGGCACTCAGCTGCAATTGCCGTTGTTGCAGCCAGTCGATGACGGGTTCTGCCACTGCGGGATCCACCACAACGGCCTCGGCGCCCCGCACCCAGATCCAAATGACGTTGTCCTGCAGCACCGGCAGGGCATGGAGGGAGGATTGCATCGTTAAAGTCCTGCCTGGTTACACGGTCAACGCTGGACCCATGATCACCGTCGCGTTGGCCAAAGGAGCGCTGCTCAAGGATTCCGTGGCTCGGTTCGCGGCGGCAGGCCTGGATTTCTCAGCTGTGCTGGACAAGGACAACCGTCAGCTGATGCTGCCCACCCCCTGCGGTCGAGCCCGGGCGCTGCTGGTGCGCAACGGTGATGTGCCCACCTATGTGGCCTACGGCCAGGCCCAGTTGGGGGTTGTCGGCTACGACGTGTTGAAGGAGCACCAACTGCCGGTGGCCCAGCTGGTGGATCTGGGCTTCGGTGGCTGCCGGATGGCCGTGGCCGTCAAGGCCAGCAGTGGCTACGAACGGGCGGCGGATCTTCCTCCCCACTGCCGGGTGGCGAGCAAGTTCACCCACTGCGCCCGCGAATATTTCGACCAGCTCGACCTACCGGTGGAGCTGGTGCATCTGAACGGCTCCGTCGAGCTTGGCCCCATCACGGGGATGTCCGAGGCCATTGTTGATCTGGTGGCGACCGGGCGCACCCTGCGGGAGAACGGATTGGTGGCCATCGAGGATCTGTTCCACACCACGGCCCGCCTGGTGGGTCACCCTCTTTCGATGCGGCTGGATGATGGATCTCTGAGCAGCATCGTTGAAGCGGTGCGCACAGTGTCCAACGCAGCTGGTGCCGCTGCATGAGCGCTATCAGTGACTGGAAACGGGTGCGTCGGCTCGGCCGTTACCTCGTCCACGACCGTCGCCGTCTGCTGCTGACCCTGGTGCTGTTGGTGCCAGTGGCCTTCGCCGGAGCGATTCAGCCCCTGCTGGTGGGCCTGGCCATCAGTGTGCTGCGCAATGAATCGAGCCTTCCCTGGCTTGAGGGGCTAAGCACCAGCGCAGCCATTCGCTTGATTGTGTTGCTGATGCTGGGTTCGGTGCTGCTGCGTTTCGGGTTGCAACGGGTGCAGTTGTTCAACTTCCAGGTCGTGGGCCAGCGGCTCACGGCACGGATCCGAGAAGACCTGTTCCGTCATGCCCTGGCGCTGTCCTTGCGGTTCCATGACCGTATGCCCGTGGGCAAATTGCTGACCCGGCTCACCAGTGATGTCGATGCCCTCTCTGAGCTCTTCGGCAGTGGAGCGTTCGGGATTCTGGGTGATCTGGTCAGCCTGCTGGTGATTGCCGGTTCAATGCTTCTGATCGAATGGCGGCTCGGGTTGTTGCTGCTCTGCACGCAGATTCCCGTCACCTTGATGGTGATTTGGTTGCAGGGTCGCTACCGCAAGGCCAATTACCGGGTTCGTGAGGAGCTGTCCCAGCTGAACGCCGACTTTCAGGAAAACCTTCAGGGCCTGGATGTGGTCCAGATGTTCCGGCGCGAGGCGGTGAACGGCGAGCGCTTTCAGCGCACGGGTTCCGCCTATCGGCGTGCGGTGAACGGCACCATTTTCTTCGACAGCAGCATCTCCGCCTTTCTCGAATGGGTGTCCCTGGGAGCCGTGGCCCTGGTGCTGGCTCTGGGTGGATGGATGGTGACATCGGGGTCCATGGGCCTTGGAATCCTCACCACCTTCATCCTCTATTCGCAGCGTTTGTTTGATCCATTGCGGCAGCTGGCGGAACGCTTCACCCAGATCCAGGGTGGTCTGACGGCGGTGGAGCGCATCGGTGAACTGATGGAGCAGCCCCTGGAGATCGTCGAAGATCCTGAGGCCACTCCGCTTACCACCGCCGGGCAGGGGGAGGTGATCTTTGAAAACGTCAGCTTCAGCTACCGGCCGGATGAGCCCATCCTGAGCAATCTCTCCTTCCGGATCGCTCCCGGCGAGCACGTGGCCTTGGTCGGGCCGACGGGATCCGGCAAAACCACCGTGATCCGTCTGCTCTGCCGGTTGTACGAACCTCAGCAGGGCCGGATTCTTCTGGACGGACGCGACATCCGCTCCATCCCCATTGCTGATCTGCGCCGTCAGCTGGGGGTTGTGCTGCAGGACACCTTCCTGTTCAGCGGCAATGTGGCCGACAACCTGCGGCTCAATGCCGACATCAGCGACCAGCAGCTGGCTGGGATCTGCCGTGATCTGGGCCTGAACGACCTGTTGCAGCGTCTGCCCAGCGGTTTGGAGACGGAGTTGCGGGAACGGGGTGGAAATCTGTCCTCGGGCGAACGCCAGTTGCTGGCGGTCGCCCGGGTCGCTATCCGCAACCCCACGGTGCTGGTGATGGATGAGGCCACCGCTTTCATGGATCCCTCCACCGAGGCCACCCTGCAGCGTGATCTTGACCGCCTGCTGCAGAAACGCACGGCTGTGGTGATCGCCCACCGCCTGGCGACGGTGGAGGCCTCGGATCGGATTCTGGTGTTGCGCCGTGGCCACCTGATCGAACAGGGCACCCACGGGGAGCTGAGGGCCAAAGGTGGGCTCTATGCCCAGCTGGCGGATCTGCAGGAAAAGGGATTGGCGCGCCTGTGATGACCTCCCCCCTCGACCTTCCCGCAGCGCCGCTGCTCGAGCAGTACGGCGAGGAGGCACGTCTCTGTTCCTGTGCCAACGATCAACTCACCCTGGTGTTCAGCCAACGGCACCCCTTTGACCTGGTGGAGCTGGAGCAGTTGCTGGAAGCGGTGGGTTGGAGTCGGCGGCCGGTGCGCCGGGTGCGCAAAGCCCTGGCCAACAGCCTGCTCACCGTCGGCCTGTGGCGGCATGATCCCCGCATTCCTCGCCTGGTGGGTTTTGCCCGTTGCACCGGTGACGGTGTGTTTGAAGCCACGGTCTGGGATGTGGCTGTCCATCCGCTTTACCAGGGCAGTGGCCTGGGCAGTCAGCTGATGGTTTATGTGCTGGAGGCTCTGGAGGCCATGGGCACCGAACGGGTGAGCCTGTTCGCTGATCCAGGTGTGGTGAATTTCTACCAACGCCAGGGCTGGGAGCTGGAGCCGCAGCAGCATCGCTGTGCGTTCTGGTACGCCAGTTGATCGCAGTTACGCTCAGGGGTTGTAGTCACCAGCCAGTTGATCAGCGGCAATGCCTTGGTACCAACGGCGTCGCAGCATCCAGTTGTGCCAGGCCCTGCTGATCACCCCCTGCTCCTGCCAGCGGCGGTTGCTGGTGACCAATGGGCAGCCAAGTCGTCTCAACCTGTGGGTGCGTGCAATCCGCTCCACCAGGTCCAGATCCTCCATCAACGGGATCGGCCGGTAACCACAGCTGGCTGTGTAGAGCGTGCGGTGGATCAGCAGTCCCTGGTCGCCGTAGGGCCGCTGACCCAGTCCACTGCGCAGGGCGACGCAGCGCTCCAGCAGCCACAGCATCGGCCCCCGGGCTTCCACCCGGAAGTCGAAGTACCAGGCATCGCTGGCTGCATGGGGGTGATCGATCACCCGTTGGACAGCGCTGCACCAGCGGTGCGGCAGGCGGCTGTCGGCATGGAGCACCAGGGTCCAGTCATGGCGGGCAGCGGCCATCCCATGGATCAGTTGCTGCCCCCGCCCCCGTTCAGGGCTGGTCAGTGTCTTGACGCCGGCCAGGTCGGCCACAGCTGTCGTTTGATCCTGGCTGCCTCCATCGATGACAATCACCTGGAGCCCATGGGGCCAGCGGGCCAGATCGGCCAGCAGCAATGGAAGCCGACGCCCTTCGTTCAGCGTTGGGATCAGGATCGACAGCCCTGCCATCGGTTGAGGTCACGCAGGTGATCGAGATCCTGCTGCTGATGCAGCAGGGCCACGGAGAGGTTGAAATGATGGGCGTATTCCAGCGTGGAGCGACACACGTCGTCGCTGCCCCAGGGGATGCCGGCCAGCGGCCATCGCGCTGGGGTCTGCATCAGGTCCGCTGACAGAGCGATCAACCAGTAGCCCCCATCAGCGGCGGGCCCCAGCACGAGGTCATGGCTTTGAAGGTTCTCCAATGCCATCAGCAGGTCACGTTGATGGACGTCAGGCAGGTCGCTGCCCACCACAAGTACAGGCATGCGGTGACGACGCAGGGGCAGCAGTTGTCGTCTGATCCGCGTTCCGAGGTTGCCCTCGCCCTGCAGGCGGACTGTGTCAATGCCCTGTTGCCGTCCCCACCGCCTGGCATGGCCGGGACCCAGTCCGCTGACGGCCAACACAGGGGTGACATCTGCCTGTCGATGCAGGGCTCGGGCCACCGCGAAGGTGTGATCCGTGAGGCGGGCTTGCAGGCGGGCACTGCGTTCATCGCCGTTGTTGAGCCCCAGCTCCGAGTGCAGGTCTGCCGCCAGCCGCCGTTTGCAGCGCCCTGGCGCTGGCCAGCGGGCCATCAGCACCAGGGCGGCAGATGGGACCACCTCAACGCCGCCGCGGCAGTTCCTTGGGCAGAACCTCCAGGCTTTGCTCCAGTCCGTTGCGTTCGATCGTGATCTGCATCGGTTGTCCCACGCTGCCCCGGTCCACGGCCAGTTGCACTTCCGAAGGGTTCTCCACGGTGGTTCCATTCACGGCCCGGATCAGATCGCATTGGCGGATCCCTGCGGCTTCAGCCGGGGTGTCGGGGACCACATCCACCACCAGAACACCGTTCACAACGGGCACGGTGCAGCGGGTGCTGGTGGCGTTGATCTCCCGCGCCAGTTGAGGCGTGAGGCTGCGCAGCTGCACACCGATGAAGGGATGGGAGGCCTGCCCGGTGCTGACGATCTGCTGAGCGATCCGTTTGGCGAGGTTGATGGGCACCGCGAAGCTCAGCCCAGCCCCTGGGGCCTTGCGGATGGCCGTGTTCATGCCGATCACCTCACCGGCGGCGCTGATCAGGGGTCCCCCGCTGTTGCCGGGATTGACGGCGGCGTCTGTCTGGATGTAGGGCACCCGCTGCCCTTCGCCGATGTTTGCATCGGTCCGATCGACGGCACTGATGATGCCGGCGGTGACGGTGTTGTTCAGGCCGAAGGGATTCCCGATGGCGATGGCCCATTCCCCTGGCCGCAGCTGGTCGGAATTGCCGAGGCTCGCCACCGGCAGATTTTCAGCCACCACCTTCACGACGGCCACATCCGTCAGTGGATCGCCGCCCAGGACCGTGCCTTGGAAACGGCGCCCGTCGGGCAGGGTCACATTGACCCGATCCGCTCCGCGCACCACATGCTCGTTGGTGAAGATCAGGCCGTTGGCTCGGGTGATGAATCCCGATCCCTGGCCCTGCTGTCGCTGGGTGGAAGGGCCAAGGCCGAACAGCTGACCCATCGGGTTGTTGATGTTTTTCTCCGTGTCGATCCGCACCACCGAAGGCCCGACCCGCTCGACGGCTTTGACGATCACGTTCTGACCGGGCTGCAGGGGGGCGGAACGCGGCTGATCGTGCACCACAGGCGGTGGTGCCACCTTGGGTGCTTCCGATCCTCCGCTCAGATTTCTGAGCAGGCTGCAGGAGCTCAGGCCGGTGGCGATCAGGGTGAACCCGATCAGACGCAGCGAAGGCGGCATCAATGCATGGTGTCTGCTGATTCATTTAAAGCGGACTGTTCCGAGCAACGTGCGTAGATTCGGCATTCAGATGATGACGTTGTGGTGCTGACGGGCGAGGAGCTCTGGAGCAAGGTGCGTGAGGGGCTGCAGGGCAAGCTGAGCAAGCCCACCTTCGAGACCTTCATCCGGCCCACGGCCTGCAGCGATTTTTCCAATGGGGAGCTGCGCCTCCTGGCTCCGAATCCCTTCGCCGGCGTCAGGCTGAGGGAGCAGTTGCTGCCCTCGATCACCCAGTTGGCCAGCGAGGCCTGCGGTGGTCCCGTGCAGGTGGTGGTTCTGGCCGAGTCCGCCGTCGTGTCGTCAGCCTCCACGGGCGAGCACGCTGAACCCCCGGAGCCCGCCTCGGCCCCAGGCGAGTCGGCGGCCCCCAGGGAATCAGCACCGGCGCGGTCACCGCGCAGGGTGTTGCCGGGGCTGAACCCCCGTTATGTGTTCGGCCGCTTCGTGGTCGGTCCGAACAGCCGTATGGCCCATGCGGCTGCCCTGGCGGTGGCAGAAGCCCCCGGCCGTGAATTCAACCCCCTGTTCATCTGTGGTGGTGTCGGCCTGGGGAAGACCCACCTGATGCAGGCCATCGGCCACTACCGGCTGGAGATCGACTCTTCAGCCCGGGTCTCCTACGTCTCCACCGAAACCTTCACCAATGACCTGATCGACAGCATCCGCAAGGACGGCATGAAGGCCTTCCGGGACCGCTACCGCGCTGCAGATCTGCTGCTGGTGGATGACATCCAGTTCATTGAAGGCAAGGAATACACCCAGGAGGAGTTCTTTCACACCTTCAACGCCCTGCATGAAGCCGGCAAACAGGTGGTGATCGCCAGTGACCGGCCCCCCAGTCAGATTCCCCGCTTGCAGCAGCGCCTGATCTCCCGGTTCCAGATGGGACTGATCGCTGATATCCAGGCCCCCGATCTCGAGACCCGCATGGCGATCCTTCAGAAGAAGGCGGAGCAGGAGCGCATGGCCCTGCCACGGGATCTGATCCACTACCTGGCGGGGCGCTTCACCTCGAACATACGGGAGCTTGAGGGGGCCCTGACCCGTGCGGTGGCCTTCGCTTCGATCACCGGTCTGCCGATGACGGTGGAGTCGGTGGCGCCGATGCTCGATCCGACAGGACAAGGTGTTGAGGTCACACCCCAACAGGTGATCGACAAGGTGTCGGAGGTGTTTGATGTCACCGCTGAGGAGATGCTCAGCAGCACCCGCCGCCGTGCCGTCAGCCAGGCCCGTCAGGTGGGGATGTATCTGATGCGGAAGGGCACGGATCTGAGTTTGCCGCGCATCGGTGACACCTTCGGCGGCAAGGACCACACCACTGTGATGTACGCCATTGAACAGGTGGAGAAGAAGCTGGCCAGCGATCCCCAGCTGGCGGGTCAGGTGCAGAAGGTCCAGGACCTGCTTCAGATCGATTCCAGGCGGAAGCGCTGATCAGCGGCAAGCTTTTTTATCGCCTTTCCAGCCCGCCATGGCGCTGGCCGCCTGGGAACAGACCAGGCGCCGGGCCGGTGCCAGCGCCGGATTGAGCTGCCGGGAGCTGAAGGGCGGCAAGGGGCGTCGCCGCAGCCAGGCACCCCAGCGAAATTCGTGGTACGGAATCTGAGGCTGAGGTTTGATGAAGCCCTCCTTCTTCAGCTTCCACACCAGGCTGCGATAGGGGTCATCCTCCAGGTCGAGCAGGGTGCGGGGCAAGTCGATCGATTGACGTGGCCCCATGCCCCGGCCGTCGACCAGGTACAACCAACCCTGCTGCTCGAGGAACCGCAGCACGTCGCTGCGTTCCCTGGTGGGCAGCTCAGCGATGACGTATCCCCAAGCTGTGGATTGGGGATCCAACCCCAGCAGAGCCCGCAGACGGTGGTGGCGATCCACCATCCAGACCTCACCGCTGGCGCTGCGGACCAAAGGCACGGGTTTGCCCTTGAGGTAATCGAGCCGCTCCTGGCGGGTTTCTTTGGCGAAATCCTCCTGCCGGGCCCACACCTCCGCCAGACCGATGCACCATTGGGTCGGCTGGAGGCTGGCCACAGGGATCTCAATCAGCTCGGTTTTGCGTCCGGCTTCTGGAATCGCTTGGTAACCAGGCAGATCGAGGGTCACACCGAAGGTGGATGCCCATTCACTATGACCGACCCACAAATGGGGCTGGATCCTGGTCGAACCGGTCCCGGGTCGGCAGCGGTGGGGGTTGATCCGGTCCATCCATGGCAGCGGTCCGTTCAAGCGCCTGACGAAGCAGTCGAGCGGCCGGCAGGGGCATGTCCCGAGGCACTGAGATGCGATCGCGCAGGTAGCGCAGAGCGAGGGCACTGCCGCGGGCGGGGGATGGGGTGCCTTGGCCCATCAGATGGGTCAGGGCACAGCGGAGGGGTTGGTCAAAACCGCTAGGGCCCAGCGGATTGCTTTCCATCAAGGGCTTGCGGTGACGCAGCACCCGTCCCAGGGCGATGGCCGCCGCGTCGATGCAGTGGTCGGAGTCCCAGCGGGCTTCATCGACACCAAGCCCATCCCCGCGATCGATCTGATCGGCCATGGTCCGTGCCGCATCGGAGTTGTTGGACCAGCAGCCCCCCATCTGCGGGGGGAGGTCATGGGCATGGGTGTGGTGATCGCTCTGGGTGCCTCGATAGGTGGCCAGTTGTTCGAGAGCCTGGAACCAGGCGTCGATGGCCGGGTGCTCTTGGCGCAGTCGATATCCCTTGTAATAGGCCAGTGAGGCATTCATGCGTTCCACATAGGGCACGAACACCAGATCAGCGGTTCCGGGTGCAGCGGGATCGAGAAAGGGACCAGGGGATTGACGCAGGGCTTGTTCGAACTGTCCGGCAATCCGTCGGAATTGCTCCATAGCGCGCCTGTCTTCTCCCGGGCTGAGGCCAGGGGTGCACAGCCACAGACACCAGGCCCGGAACAGCAGGCGTTCCAGCTGCCGCTGTGAACGCACCTCAAGGGTCGTCATGGGTTGCCCAAGGGGCCCGAAGGTCGCCTCCAGCAGCAGGAGGATTTCATCGCTTTCGGTGATCAGCCGGCCGTCGAGGTCGAGGGCTGGAAGCATCCCACTGGGGACGAGACGCAGAAACCAGGGTTCTTTGCTGCCGTAGCAGCGCATCGTCACCTTGCGGATGCGATAGGGAATCCGTTTGAACTCCAACCACAACCACACCTTCTGGCAGTAGGGGCACCAGGCATGGTGATCGCGATACAGGGTGACGCGAACGGCACTCTCCTCGCTCCCGAACAGGCGAAGCGTTGCCTGGGCATTGGTCGCTCCCTGGATGCCTCCAGTGTGGTCAACCGTCAGATCCTCCAGGTCAGACCAGGAGAGCGCTTCAGATGGAGCCGATGTAAGGGGCATGGAGGATCGGAGACAGATCGCCTCGTCCATAGGACTGCCAGTCACCCAGTTCCTGCATCAGCGCCAGACAGTCGTCCTGGCGACCCTGCTGAGCCAGTTGCTTGAGCCGCAGTGTCATGTCGTCGGAGGTGAGCATCATCACAATGTCCCGACGCTGAAGGACCTGCTGGTCGAGGTCGGGCGGTTGCGGCTTGGAGCGTTGCTTCTTTTTCATGGTTAAGCGTTGGCAGTACTCACAGGCCCACGCTTCTTCACGTGCCCTTGAGCCAATCTTGCTCTGACCATAACGCTGCCTTTACCTTTTGCCATGTGTCTGGCGGCACGTCGACAGGCATCCCTTGCATCAGGAGAATTGACCTCCTGCCAATGCCGCCATGGCCATCGATTCAACGCTTGATCTACTTGTTCTTGGTGCTGGGTCTGGCGGTCTGGCCGCTGCCAAGCGGGCGGCCCGCCATGGCGCGAAAGTGGCCATTGTTGAGGGAGACCGCGTCGGCGGCACCTGTGTGATCCGGGGGTGTGTCCCGAAAAAACTGCTGGTCTACGGCGCCCAGGCACGGCATCAGCTGAAGGATGCGCCGGCCTATGGCCTCACGATTGGTGCGGTTGAAAGCAGCGTTACGGAGTTATTTCGCCGGGTGCGGGCCGAGGTGGATCGGCTCAATCACCTGCATCTCAATTTTCTGGAGAAGGCGGGCGTTGAACGCATCGACGGCTGGGGCCGGTTTCTCTCGGACCAGACCATCGGCATCGCAACTGAGAGGGACGGCCCGATCCAACGGGAGTTGTCCGCCAGCCGCGTTCTGGTGGCCGTCGGAGGACGCCCTGTGCGCCCCGACATCCCCGGGGTGGAACACACCTGGATCAGTGACGACATGTTCAATCTGGAGACTTTGCCGCGGGACGTTGTGGTGGTAGGAGCGGGCTTCATCGCCTGTGAATTCGCCTGCATCCTCCGTGGCCTCGGGGTGGAGGTCACCCAGGTGGTGCGGGGCTCAGGCCTGCTCAGGGGATTTGACCGGGAGCTGGCGGATGCCGTGCTGGAGGGGCTGCGGGACCAAGGCATTCACGTCGTGCTGGAACGCAGCGTCACGGCGGTGCGTGGTCAGCCCGGAGAGCTGAAGGTTCTGTTGTCGGATGGTCTGGAGCTGCCCTGCGGTGGGGTGTTGATGGCCACGGGGCGGCGTCCCTGGCTGGAGGGACTGGGGCTCGAGGCTGCTGGCGTGGTGGTGGAGAACGGTCGGATCCGGGTTGATGCCGACTCATGCACATCGGTTCCGCACATTCATGCGGTCGGTGATGTCACCGACCGGGTGAACCTCACACCCGTGGCGATCGATGAAGGCCGTGCCTTTGCCGACTCCACCTTCGGCGGCCAGCCGCGACAGGTGAACCATGACCTTGTGGCCAGTGCCGTGTTCAGTGATCCCGAGCTGGCCACGGTGGGACTGTCCGAGGAGGCGGCCGTTGCCCGCCATGGTGTGGATGCTGTGGTGATTCATCGGGCCCGCTTCCGCTCGATGTCGCGCGCTTTGCCCGCCTCCGGTGCCCGTTGTCTGCTGAAGCTTGTGGTGGAAGCGTCGACGGATCGGGTACTGGGTTGTCACATGGTGGGGGAGCACGCCGCTGAAATCATTCAGATGGCGGCCATCGCCGTTGGGATGGGGGCCACCAAAGCGGACTTCGATCGAACCATGGCCCTTCACCCCTCGGTGTCCGAGGAATTCGTGACGATGGGTTGATTCGAGAACCTGAAAAATCTTGAGATCCGTCGTATCCATCACAGGACCTGTGAGACGCACTGGTTATGGTCAAGTTAAGGATGCGTTGATTCTTGATGCCCATTCCCGTCTTGTTGCTTCTCGCGGCTTGGTTGGGGGTGGGAACGGTTCAGGGAGGCCAGTGGTGCGCGGGTCAGCAGGCGGGGATGGGCAGCTACGACCCCCAGCGCTCCGAGATTGCGCTCTGCACCGAGCGCATCCGTTCCAAAGGACGCTCCATTGATGAGGTGGCTCGACATGAGCTGTTTCATGCCGTGCAGCACCTGTTCGGTCGCGACGGCCGCAGTTTTCTTAGTGACAGTCAGATCACCGTGCTCGTTCACCGCTTCATGGATGATCGCGAGGTGATGGCTGTGATCAGCTTGTATCCAAGCGATGAGATCAACAGTGAGCTGGAGGCGCGCCTGATGTCGCGGTTGGTCCCCAACGAAGTGATCGGTGGTGCCCTGTTGGCAGGGCGCTTGGTGCAGCAGGCCCCACAGCAGGGGCCGATCGGCTCGCTGCGGGCCTATCTGCTCGGCGATTGATCAGCTGAGCTGGTCCGCCAGCCTCAGGGCCAACGCGATCACGCTGAGTCCAGGTCCCACGCTGGGGCAGCTGGGGAAGACGCTGGCGTCCGCGATGTAGAGGTTGTCCAGTTCATGGCACTTTCCATGAGCATCGACCACGGCATTGGCGGGGTCGTCGCCCATTCGACAACTGCCGCAGCCATAGCCCACCACACTCAGGGGTGCTGCGCCGCGGGCATGGGTGGGGGCCTGGAGCACCACTTTGGTGATCGGGTCCTTCTCCACCTCTTTCAAGGTGTCGATCCAGCGGTAGACGAGTCGATCGTGAGCTTCGCGGTTGTTGTGGATGTAGTTGATGCGGATCTGGTCGTTGTGCAGCCAGATCTTGTTGTGGGGATCCGGCATCACCTCCGTCATCGCCCACCAGGCCACGGAGCGTGATGCCAGACGCTCGAGGCCGAAGTCTGGAATCATCTTGCTCACCAGGGAGAGAACAGGCGGCGACTCGGCGAACAACGCGTCCTGCAGCACGCCACCGGCGGTCTGGATGTGACCCAGGGGAAAGCTGACGTTCTTGTCTCCCCAGTAGTAGTCGTTGATGCCCAGGGAGCGTCCATAGCGACCGCTGTTGCGTTCGGTGGCCAGCTGCAGGATCGAGGTGAGCTGCAGATTCATCAGATTGCGGCCCACCTGATCGGAGCCGTTGCCGATGCCCTTGGGGTGGTGGGAGGTTGCCGAGCGCAACAGCATCACTGGAGTGTTCACAGCACCGGCCGCCAACACCACCACATCGGCGCGGAACAACCAGGTGTCTCCCTCAAGCTCCGCTTCCACAGCTTTCACCTCGCGGCCGCTGGGGCTCACATGGAGTCGCTGCACCTTGGCGTTGTCGCGCAGGGTGAGCCGATCTGGATCCCCGGCCTCGAGACCGAACAGCTGGGCATCGCCGCTCGGGTCGTCCTTGTCGTCCGACCAGCTGATGGGGATGTCGTAAGGGCGGCATCCCTGGCGTTGCAGAGCGGCGCGAAGCGGTTCCAGGAATGGCTCCACCGCTTTGGGTTTGGCCACATACTCGCCTTGACAGCTGGGTTCGGTGGGGTCGACTCCGGCCTTGCCATGCACCCGGTAGAGCTGTTCAGCCTGTTCGTAGTAAGGGGCAAGTTCGGCGTAGTCGAACGGCCAGGCGGGTGACACACCCTCCTGCAGGGGGACTTCGGTGAAGTCCTTTTCACGCATGCGCTCCAGCACCGCGCCCCAGATCTTGGTGTTGCCGCCGCGGGCGTAGGTGGTCTGGGGGGCGAAGGGATCGCCGTCCGGTCCGAACCAGCGTTCGTTTTTGGGGTGATAGCGGTCCTTGCGGAACAGATCCACGTCAGCGACGTTCTGATCCTCAAGAGCCATGGCGCCGCCGCGCTCCAGCACCAGCACGGTTTTGCCCTTGCGGCTCAGAGCACCAGCCAGGGTGCCGCCACCGGCGCCGCTGCCGATGACGATGACGTCGTAGTGGCGGTCGTCGATAATCATTGGATTACTGCCAGACGTAGATAAGGAGGAAAAGAAGGATCCAGATCACATCGACGAAGTGCCAGAACAGGCTTACTGAAGCAACGCCCATCTCGCCCTTGTCGTAATTTCCGGGACGGAACGATCGGGCCAGCATCAGGCCCATCATCAGGATGCCGGTGATCACGTGCAGGCCGTGAAAGCCGGTGAGCAGGTAGAACATCCCGCCGAACACACCGCTGCTGAGGCTGAAAGTGAGTTCCGACCATTCGACGTACTGCCCGTAGACGAAGTAGGACCCCATCGCCATGGTCAATAGCCACACCGCCCGGAAGCCCCAGAGGTTGCCCTTGTGCAGATAGCGCTCGGCGAAGTAGGCCACAAAACTGGAGCTCACCAAGACCACGCTGTTGATCAGGGGCATGCGCACCTCCAACCCCTCAACGCCATCCGGTAGCCATTGGGGAGCCGTGAGCTTGAGCACGGCGTAGCCAGCGAAGAAGGCCAGGAAGATGACGCTCTCGGAGCAGAGGAAGATCACGAAGCCGGTCATGTTGTGACCGTCGTGCTTCACATGGCCAGGGGTGTGATTGAGCTGAATGTCGGGATTGACGCTGGTCATCGGTTCAGGCCTCCTGGGAACGGCGGACGTAGAACTCCTCGTCCTCGACGAGGGGGTGGCCCAGGCCGTAGCCGTAAGGCTCACTGATCACGGTGGGGATGTCGTCCTCGAAGTTCTCAGCCGGTGGTGGGGAGGGCAGCAGCCACTCCAGGCCGATGGCCCGCCAGGGATTGGGTGGAGCCTTCGGGCCCCGGGACCAGGAGCTCACCATGTTGAGAATGAAGGGGATCGAGGCGACGCCGAGCATGAAGGCGCCGATGCTGCCCAGCACATTCCAGATGGCGAATTCCGGGTCGTAGGAGGCCACACGACGGGGCATCCCGAGCAGGCCGGCCCAGTGAATCGGAAGCCAGTTGAGGGTGGCGCCGATGAAGGTGAGCGCAAAGTGCACTTTGCCCAGGCCCTCGTAGTACATCCTGCCGGTGAATTTCGGGAACCAGTGGTAGATGCCGGCGAACACCCCAAAGCCGATCGTGTTGAAGATCACGTAGTGGAAATGGGCCACGACGAAAGCGGTGTTGCCCACATGGATGTCGATGGGCACTGTCGCCAGCATCACGCCGGTGATGCCGGCAAAGATGAAGTTGAACAGGCCACCAAGGCAGAACAGCATCGGTGTGTTCAGCCTCAGGTTTCCCTGCCACAGGGTGCCCAACCAGGCGAACACCTTCACTCCTGTTGGAACGGCGATCAACATCGTGGTGAACATGAAGATGTGGCGCATCCAGTTCGGTGTGCCTGTGTAGAACATGTGGTGTGCCCACACAATCAGGCTGAGGAAGGTGATGCCGAAGGAGGCGATGGCCACAAAGCGGTAGCCGAAGAGTGGCTTGCGGGCATACACCGGGAACAGCTCAGAAAAGATGCCGAACACCGGCAGCACCAGCACGTACACGGCAGGGTGGGAATAGAACCAGAAGAAGTGCTGAAACAGCACCGGATCACCGCCACCTTCAGGTCGGAAAAAGCTGGTGCCGAAGCTGAGGTCAAACAGCAGCATCACGGCACCACCGGTGAGTGCAGGCAGGCCGACAAGCTGAATCGTCTGGGCGGCCCAGGCGGTCCAGACGAACACCGGCATCTTGAAAAAGCCCATGCCGGGGGCCCGCATCCGGATGATCGTCGTCACGAAATTGACGGCGCCCATGATCGAGGAGATCCCCGACAGAGCCACCGCCAGGATCCAGAGAAACTCGCCGTTGATGAAGTGCCCCAGTGGGTTCTGCAGGCTCATCGGCGGATAAGACCACCATCCAGAGGAGGCTGGTCCGCCGGGTGCAAAGAAGCTGCCCATCAGCACCACGGCGAAAACAGGCACCAACCAGAAGGCGGCGGCGTTGAGTTTTGGGAACGCCATGTCCGGCGCGCCGATCATCGTGGGGATCAACAGGTTGTTGAAACCGTTGAGGATCGGGAACAGAAACAGGAACAGCATCACTGTTCCATGCATCGTGTAAAGACCGTTGTAGACGCTCGGATCCACCAGATCGGCCGGCGGTGTGATCAGCTCACCGCGCACAATCATCGCCAGCAGACCTCCCACCAGCAGGAAGAACAGTGAGGTGGCGATGTACTGAATCCCGATCACCTTGGCATCGGTGTTGAAGCTGAAAAAGCGCTTCCAGTTATCCGGCGCACCCGGTACGGGATGGGGCGCCTTGAGGATGCGGGGGTCGTAGTTGGTGGTGGTCATGGCTCAGGCGTCGTGGGGGATGGAGGGATCGCCGGGGTCGTTCACCATCGGGGGCGGTGCAGGCGGCACCGTGGCCCATCCTTTATCGCCGCGGGCGATGCGGCGGTCGTAGAGCGGTCTGCCGGGATCGAGGCCGGGCTGCAGCGGTTGCTTGGCGGTTGTCTTCAGCCAGTTGGCGTAGGCCTCATCGGATTCGACGATGACGTCGGTCTGGTTCTGTGAGAAGTAGGCACCGCTGAACATGGCGTCTCGCAAACGGAATCGCCCTTCTTTGGTGGGCGTGAGGCTGTAGGAAATGATGCTGCCGGGGATAATGTCCTGCTTCAGTCGGAAGGCAGGCACGAAGAAACTGTGCAGAACGTCCTCCGAGATCAATCGGAAATTGACCCGTTGATCAACCGGCAGATGCAGCTCTGAGCTGCGCACGCCGTTCGGGTAAACAAATTCCCAGCTCCATTGGCGCGCAATCACATCGATCGGACCCACGTCTGCGATGGGATCGGCCTCCATCAGTGCTGTTGGATCAGTGCCGATGGTGTATTTGTGCTTCGGACCGAGGTTCTGAAGCTTCATGTTGACGTTCATCGTGTAAGCGGCGATCACGAAGACCGTCACCAGCGGGATGATCGTCCAGATGATTTCCAGTTTGGTGTTGCCTTCAATCGGCGCACCATCGCTTTCGTCGTACTTACCAGCGCGGTTGAACAACAGCACCCAACCCATCACTCCGGTGCAGCCGAAGAAGATGAAGGAGCCGATGCCGGTTTCCAATGCGAACAGATCGTCGACGTAGGGCGCCGCCGAAGAGGCCTGCGGCGGGAACCAGCTGTAGGACCATGTCGCCATCAATTTGGCGATCACCAGATTGATTGCTACTGCGATCGTGATGATCACAATGGCGCCGATGTTCGGGCTGTTCTTGGGAGCAGTGGTGGTCATGGCAGCACCTCATTGAGATCGGCACCGGCGGCCAGCAGTTGGTCGGCGGTGATGTGAACACCGAAATCGCTGGCGAGCCAGGCGCCCAGGCTTCCATGCAGGCCCATCACCATCAGCATCGAGGCACCGCAAAGCAGGTACAGCCAGGTCACCTGGCGGCCCATGTCCTTGCGCCAGACGAAGCGTTGGTAGCCGCGCCAGACGGTCATGGCGACGATCACCAGCAGAATGGCAACCCCACCAATGGCATGCCAGAGCATGGTGTCGATGGCGGTCTGGCCGAGGATGCTGCGGATGCCCGGCAGCGGCACCGCCAACAGCATTTCGTAGAAGCCTGCGGCCACCGTGAAGAAGGTGATCCCGCTGCAGGCCACCAGGTTGTACCAGCCCACATCATGGAAACCGCTGCGGGTCACAGGCAGGGCGAGAAAGCGGAAGAGCCGTTTCTCCAAGGGGTAGAACGCACCAGCGAAGTCGAAGGCGATCCCGATCGCGAACAGGCCGATGGTGAGATGCACCAGGTTGGGGTGCAGGGGAATCGCGTAGGGAAGATCGTTGGCTCCCAGGGAGTCGGCGATGTCGTTGATCGGCGATGCAATCGCGGCAATCAGGCTCATGACAGCACCCCTTCACGGATCGCTTCCACCACCGGAACCGTGTGCAGGCCGTAGACCCAGACGAGCTTGTCGCCCAGATACACCTGGGCGAAGACCAGACCGGCCAAGACGAAGTCGATGGCCAGGAACCCCTTCGGAAGAATGTTGGGGTCTTTCTGACGGGCGACGTAGCGCCAGCCGGTGAGCAGTGCCAACACGCCGGCCAGGGACCAACCAATGGTGCTGTGGTAATTGAGGATATCTCGCGAGGCTCCGTAGGGGTTGGCGAGCCCGGCCTCCACCTGGCCAAAGATGATGGCCACGAAGATCGCCACGGTGGCGACGATCAGATTCCAGAAGCTGACCTCAAACAGGTTCTTCTTCCTGGTGAGCACTCCGATCAGATCGAAGACGACGGTGATCAGCGCCATCGAGATGACGAAATGCACGACGATCGGATGGATGACGTCGAGCCAGGGGAGGTTCTTGTCGTTGAGAGGGGGAAGAAGCTCGAGCATCGGCAAGCCGAGCGGCACGCGACCCAAGGATGAACAGAGAAAATCAGACGGTCATCCCCTCATGAGGAAACACAACTCCATCCGTCTCACGCCTCACGCTTCCATGTGTTGTGGATGACGATCAGGATTGTTCCGACCCTGTGAAGCGCATGTGAATCAGCACTTGCGTGACGACCACGATCACGAGGATTGGCATGGCCACGCAGAGCGTTGCCAGACGGAATTCGTCCTGCCATGACGCAAGAGCTGTCCTCGGCAGGACGTTGTCAGTTAAGTAAAGGATGTAAGCGGTCAGCAGAATCCCCCCTTCAATCCTGGAGATGCTGCGCCGTGACCAGAAAATCGGCAAACAGACCAGGGTGGCGATCATCATGACCGGCAAATCTTCGGAAATCAGTTCCCCCGTGACTTGAAGCCCGGCTTCACCGCTGATAGCCGCGCAGCCTCCCAGAACCATCAAAAGATTGAGCAGACAACTACCAACGACATTGCCGACGGCGAGGTCGGTCTTCCCCTTCAGGGTTGCCACGACCGAGGTGATCAGTTCCGGCGTGGATGTGCCCGTGGCGACGATCGTCAATCCGATCACAGCAGTGGGCACATTCAGAAATGCCGCTGCGGAGCTGGCTCCGCTGACCAGCGTTTTCGAGCCCAGAACCAGCAAAGTGATGCCGACGGCGAGCTGAAGCAGCGCGATCGTCAAACGCCGGTTGAACCCTGAGCGTGTCCGTTCAAGATCTGATGTTCCATCAGTCTCTTGGTGGTCTTCCCGGGCAGTTCGGATTTCCCAGACGGTGTTGATGATCAAGCCGATCAGCAAGGCCACGCCCGCTTGCCATGTCATCCGACCGGCGGAAGCCATCCCCCAGGCTGCAGAAGAAATGGCCAACAGAACCGGCACGTCGCGACGCACAAGTCGGTTCTCGACGCGCAGAGGAAAGACCAGGGCCGAACAGCCCAAGACGACCAGAATGTTGAAAATGTTGCTCCCTACGACGTTGCCAACGGCAAGATCGTCTGCGTTCTGCAGGATTGAGCTGACACTGACAAACAGCTCCGGGGCGCTTGTGCCGAAGGCAACAACGGTGAGGCCGATCACAAGCTGCGGGATCCGGCACAAGGTGGCGATTGTCACCGACCCTTTGACGAACTGGTCTCCTCCAAGAAACAGCAGCAGGATCCCTCCGATCACCTCGAGGCTGTAGAAGAGAAAAGGAGGCAGCTCAGGCATCAAAGCGAGGTCGTCTTCTCCCAGGATTCTGCTACGCTGAGAAGCCGCCTAAGGTCGCAACCCTTGACGATGAGCCGGATCGTGCTGAACCGCATCAACGCCACAAACCTGAAGGGGGATGTGTTCGGCGGACTCACAGCTGCCGTGATTGCTCTGCCGATGGCGTTGGCCTTCGGAATCGCCTCCGGTGCCGGTGCTGCCGCTGGTCTCTGGGGTGCGGTGATCATCGGACTGGTGGCATCTCTGTTTGGTGGAACCCCCACGCTGATTTCGGAGCCCACAGGCCCGATGACCGTGGTGTTCACCTCGGTGATCATCAGTTTCACCGCCACAGCCGACAGCCCGGAGCAGGCCTTGGCGATGGCCTTCAGCGTCGGCGTTCTGGCCGGGATTTTCCAGATCCTGTTTGGCCTGTTCCGACTGGGGCGTTACGTAACGATGATGCCCTACACGGTGATCTCGGGCTTCATGTCCGGCATCGGCATCATCCTGGTGTTGTTGCAGCTGGGGCCGTTTCTGGGACAAGCCACTCCCAAGGGAGGGGTGATAGGAACGCTTGAGGCGATTCCTGCCTTGATGCAGGGAATCCAGCCCATGGAGCTCCTGCTGGCTGTGATCACCCTGGCCATTCTGTGGTTCACGCCTTCAGCGGTGAAAAAAGTGTGCCCGCCGCAGTTGCTGGCTCTTGTGGTGGGCACGCTGTTGGCTCTGACCCTGTTCAGCGGGTTCGGGCTTCGCACGATTCCTGAGTTTTCCGCCGCCTTCCCCACCTTTCAGCTGCCGACCTTCTCCAGCGATCAGCTTCGTCTGATGGTGATCGATGCCGCTGTGCTGGGCATGCTCGGCTGCATTGATGCGCTGCTGACCTCCGTGGTGGCCGACAGCCTGACCCGCACCGAACACAACTCCAACAAAGAGTTGATCGGTCAGGGGCTGGCCAATGTGGTGTCCGGCCTGTTTGGGGCGATGCCCGGTGCTGGAGCCACCATGGGCACGGTGGTGAACATTCAGTCCGGCGGACGAACAGCGCTATCGGGCATTGTCCGGGCCATGGTGCTGATGCTGGTGGTGCTTCTGGCAGCACCGTTGGCCTCACGCATCCCCCTGGCGGTGCTCGCTGGTATCGCTGTGAAGGTGGGTATTGACATCATCGACTGGGATTTTCTCCAGCGGGCTCATCACCTGTCGGTGAAAGCAGCGGTGATCACCTATGGCGTAATCGCTCTGACCGTGCTGGTGGATCTGATCACGGCCGTGGGAATCGGGGTGTTCGTGGCCAACGTGCTCACCATTGATCGGATGAGCACGCTTCAGTCGAGAAAGGTGAAGACCATCAGCACCACCGATGACGATGTGGAGCTCAATGAGGAGGAGCAGCAGCTGCTGGATCGAGCCTCCGGCATGGTGCTGCTGTTCCAGTTGGCTGGTCCGATGATCTTCGGTGTCGCCAAGGCGATCTCCCGGGAGCACAACGCAATCGGGAACTGCCAGGCCGTGGTGTTTGACCTCTCTGAGGTGTCCCATCTGGGGGTGACCGCTGCGATCGCGCTGGAGAATGCTGTGAAGGAGGCGATGGAAGTGGGGCGCGATGTGTTCATGGTGGGCGTTTCCGGCAGCACCGAGAACCGTCTCCGCAAGCTGAAGCTTCTGGACCGCCTGCCGGAGAGTCATCTCACCTCTGATCGCCTGTCGGCTCTGCGCCTGGCGGTGGACGGTCTTCCCGGCCATGGCTGACCAGCTCACGATCACCGCTCCGGACGACTGGCATGTCCACCTCAGGGATGAGGAGATGCTGGAGAAGGTTGTGGCGCACACAGCCCGTTGTTTTCGTCGGGCCATCGTGATGCCCAACCTGCGGCCGCCTGTCACATCGGTGGATGCGGCGCGCCGCTACCGCGAACGGATCCTTTCGGCCTGTCCTGAGGGGATGGCCTTCACGCCGTTGATGACCGCTTATCTCACCGACAACACAGATCCGGATGATCTGGAGAGGGGCTTCCAGGAGGGGATTTACACCGCAGCCAAGCTGTACCCCGCCAACGCCACCACCAATTCCGCTGCGGGTGTGACCGACCTGGCTCAGATCACACGTGTTCTGAGCCGAATGGAGTCCATCGGCATGCCTTTACTGATCCATGGGGAAGTGACGGATGCCGATATCGATGTGTTCGACCGGGAAGCGGTGTTCATCGAGCGGCATCTGAGGTCTTTGCGGACCCGTCATCCCGAGCTCAAGGTGGTGTTCGAGCACATCACCACTGAAGAGGCCGTCGATTACGTGGGCTCTGCAGATCGCAATCTGGCGGCCACGATCACCCCCCATCACCTGCAGATCAACCGGAACGCCATGTTCCTCGGTGGTTTGCGCAGCGACTTCTACTGCCTGCCCGTGGTCAAACGGGAGCAGCATCGCCTTGCCCTGCGGCGGGCGGCCACCAGCGGAGATCCGCGCTTTTTCCTCGGCACTGATTCCGCCCCGCATCCCAGAGCCGGCAAGGAGACCTCCTGCGGTTGTGCTGGCATCTTCAATGCTCCCCATGCGCTGGAGAGCTATGCCCAGGTTTTTGCAGAGGAAGAGGCGATGCATCACCTCGAAGCGTTCGCTTCCCTGAACGGCCCGGCCTTCTACGGCCTGCCGGTGAACAACGACACGGTCACCCTTGAAAAGATTGCTGTTCACGTGCCCCAGCTGGTGAACGGACTGGTTCCCTTCCATGCTGGGGAGACGCTGCCCTGGAGGCTTCAGCCATGCACGTGATCAAGTTCAGTTCCGAGGATTGCGGCACCTGCCACAAGATGAGCCACTACGACGCCAAGGTGGCTGAGGAACTCGGCGCCGACTTCGTCTCAGTGATGCTTCAGGACACGGAGGCCTACAGGAAATATCGCAAGATCCTGCTGAAGCAGTACCCCAACAAGGAGGGGATGGGCTGGCCCACCTATCTGCTGGTGAATGATCCGGACGGTGAATTCAGCATCCACGGAGAACTCAAGGGCGGCATGCCCAAAGGTGAGTTCCGCACCCGTCTGAGTGAGCTGCTGGCGGCCTGACCACGTCTCAGGTCGGCGGGATGGGGGCAGGGGGACTTGAACCCCCACAGGCCTTTCAGCCCAAGCGATTTTAAGTCGCGTGCGTCTACCGATTCCGCCATGCCCCCTTGAGGAGCATCCTAGATTTCCACCATTCGATTTTCGATCTTGGACCTGCAGTCCCTGGTTTCCTCGATCCCGCAGGACACCCTCCTGGTGATCCTCGCCTACGTCCTTCTTGGCGGGCTTTATCTGATGGTGGTGCCTCTGGCGCTGTTCTTCTGGATGAACAGCCGCTGGACGCGGATGGGCAAGGTGGAGCGGCTTGGCGTCTATGGCCTGGTGTTCCTCTTCTTCCCGGGGATGGTGGTGTTCGCTCCATTTCTGAATTTCCGACTCAGCGGCCAGGGAGAGAACTGAGTTGACCCGGGGCAAGGTTCTTCTGATCGGTTTGATCGTTCTGCTGCTTGGTGGAGCGGGCTATGTCGGCTTTGATGCCCTCGGCTTGAAGGGATTTTCGGCCGGAATCGCGGCCCAGTCTTTGCTGGTGTTGATCGTGGTGGTGTGGACGGGGTCTTATCTGTTCCGCGTTGTCACCGGCCAGATGACTTACATGGAGCAGCGCCGGCGGTACAGGGAGGTGTACGACGAACAGGAGGCTGATGACCTCCAGAAAAAGTTCGACGCGTTGTCTCCGGAGCAACAACAGGCTCTGCTTGAGAAGATCAGCATGGATGAATCTGAAGCGACCTCTGGCTCATAGGCTCACCGGGTTGCAGTCCGATCGGTCGCGTCGCGATGTCGAGCCAGAAGTTGTCACCCATCGCTCAGCGTTTTGAGCAGCTCAAGCAGGAGAAGCGTCTGGCCCTGATGCCATTTCTGATGGCTGGCGACCCAGATCTGGTAACAACCTCTGAGGTCCTGCTGAGCCTGCAGGCGGCTGGGGCCGACATGGTGGAGTTGGGCATGCCTTACAGCGATCCTCTGGCGGATGGTCCCGTCATTCAGGCCGCTGCATCAAGAGCCCTTGCTGCCGGAACAACGCCGGGGAACGTGTTGGAGATGCTGAGCTCTTTGAAGGGGCGCCTCACCATTCCTGTGATTCTTTTTACGTACTCCAACCCATTGCTGAATGTGGGCATGGAGGTGTTCTGTGAACGCGCTGCAGCGGCCGGAGCCGCTGGGCTTGTGGTTCCGGACCTGCCGTTGGAGGAGGCAGAACGGCTGTCGCCTCTGGCGGTACGACAGGGACTGGATCTGGTTCTCCTCGTTGCACCCACGACCCCTGCTGATCGCATGGTGCGGATTGGTCAACGCAGTCGTGGTTTCACTTATCTGGTCAGCGTGACGGGTGTCACCGGAGAACGGGCCCAGATGGAAAACAGAGTGGAGGGGCTTGTCAAAAAGCTGAAGCAATCCTCTGCTGCTCCAGTGGCTGTCGGTTTCGGCATCTCTGGTGCTGATCAGGTGTGCCAGGTGCGCAGCTGGGGGGCGGACGGCGCCATTGTTGGCAGTGCGCTGGTCAAGCGGATGGCGGCTGCTGGCGAGGGGCAAGTTGCTGAGGAAGCCGGTCGCTTCTGCAAGGAGCTTCGCAGCGCCGCTGATTGATCCGAACCAGAGAATGACAGCGTTGCGTTCTCATGAAAAAAAGCCCTGGACAAGCCAGGGCCGTGGGGTTTCATGACTTTTGGGCTGGTCTCAAACCGATTCTGTAAGTGCCGCGAAGGATCACTCTTCGTCTTCTTCAGAGCCACCGACAGGCATCAAACGGATCTGTTTGCGACCCAGTTTGATTTCGAACTCATCGCCGGGTTTGAGGTCCAAAAGAGCTGTGTAGGCCTTGCCGATCAGCAGATTTCCATTCCCTTGAACTGTGGCGATGTAGCTCAGCTTGCGGCCGCCTTTGCCGACGCCACCGATGCCGGTGGTGCCAAGGCTGACACCTTTGGCTTCCAGAAGTGATTCGTAGAAGGCAGTGAAGTTCAGACGATCACCGCCGTCCTTTTTATTGGAGACGTAGCCACAGGCGCGAACCAGATCTGACTTGCTGACATCACCCAGCTCTTTGACTTTGTTGAGAAGGTCGCTCCCAGTGAGCATTGGTTTTGAAAGTGATCAACGTACACAACATAGCGTTTGGTCATCCCCTCGTGCCATCCTTTTCTCGGAAAAATTCTCTCTGACGTCACCAATTGCCATGGCTCGTTTTGTTCTGTGGGGGACATACAGCGCCGATGCGCTTGAAAAACGTGTGCCATTTCGGCAGGAACACTTGTCGCGACTGCAATCACTTAAGGACGAGGGTGTGCTGATCACCCTGGGGCCAACGGAAGGGAGCACACATGTGTTCGGTATTTTCGAAGCCGACACGATGGGCACCGTCCGTCAGCTTGTGGAGGACGACATTTATTGGAAACAGGGAATCTGGACGGCGCTTGAGGTCTATCCCTGGGTCCAGGCATTCTGAGCCTGCTCGAGAATCCAGGCTGCCACCAATTGATCACCACCTTCACCGAGCTTGTCGCTGTAGCCGCTCATCTGGCCGATGCCATTCCGGGCAATGTTGGCGATGGCCTCTGTGGAATCCAGTCCTTGGCGTTGCAGGGTGGCCAGCTTGAGGTTCTTGCCACGGCGAATGATATTGCCGCCGTTCACATGGCAGCCTGCGCAGTGCTGGCCAAACAAAACAGCGCCCTCGCCGGGGATCTCACCGGCAAGAGCGCTGTTGATGAATGATGTGAACAGGATCAGGACCGCTGCAGCGGTGGCGATCAATCGGTTCACAAAGGATGGTTCAACTGCCGCTCAGTTTGCAGCAGCAGCAAGCGAAGCCCTTTTGTAACGCGCCACCAGCTCTTCAGGGGAGCGGTAGCTCTGGGGCAGAGAGGTGTGCAGGCGATTCAGATAATCCCAGCAGATCGTGCGACGGATGGAGTCCATCTCACGACCATCGGCTACCAGCCGACGCAGCGCTTGGCAGTACGTCGCAAAGCCCGCTTCCAGATCTCCGATGGTCAGAACCTTGGTCGCTGTTGGCATGAGCGGAAAGATCAGGGCTTCCTGACTTTCGGCGTCTGAGAGTCCCTCTGTCTGTTGCCAGGATCACTGCATGCCGAGTTGCGATGGGAATGACAGAGCAGGATCTCAGTCGCTTCCTGCACAAGGTGGACCAGCTTCAGCAGTTGGTTCAGAGCCTTGATGGTGATGATCACCGCAGGCAATCGCTGGCTGCCTGCACGAGTCACAACGAAGTTGTGGCCCTCGCCAGAACCTGGGGATTTGAGATTGCACGTCGCTGGGGGGAACCGGACATCCCTGCCGTCGATGACAACAACCTCCTGCGTGAGGATCTTCCCGCTTCCGGAAGCGAATCTGAGCGCACCCTGCTTGAAGGAGATCGTTGGCGGTTGACCGTGATCAACTCCAACGACGCATCAACCCCCCCTGGGGAATGGATGAGTCAGGAGTCATTCGAGTGGGTCTTACTACTGCGGGGCAGTGCGCGCATCCGTTGCGAGAACCCCACAGAAGAGATCGATCTCAGCTTGGGTGACCATTGGTTCTGTCCTCCGCATCGTCGTCATCGGGTGGAACGGACGGATCCATCTCCAGGGACACTCTGGCTGGCCCTGCATTGGCCCGTTTAACCAGCCAGTAAGCCGCTGAAAGGGACACCACAGCAATTCCCAGGCCCACCAGTAATTGGGGTTTGTCTTCCGCGCCGGATGGCAGAACAATCACTTTGCGGGCCACGGCCGTGAGAGCCGTGACAAGGACCAATTCAATCTGCACCACATGACGGCGCAGATAACTGGTGATGTTCTGGAGCACTTCCAGTGCAATAAGCACCGTCAGCAGATCACCGAGCACCTTGATCAGGTCATCGCCGAGCCAGGTGGCCTCCGATCCGGTCAGAAGCTTGGAGCCAAGCGATGTGACCAGCTGAACCAGCGCCGCCAGGATCACGACGCCGGTGATCAGGGTGAGTAACCGGGCAACTTCCCGTTCTCCGGAGTCGACGACGGTCAGAAAGGACGTTTGCGACCTGCGGGAACGATTCACGGCTTAATTAGTCGTTGAAGGGGTTGTAGTAAGGCCGGGCCGGTGTGTTGCTGGACGGTGTCTCGACCTTGGTGTCTCAGGTGATGGCGCCGTCGGCTGTCGTCACGCAATTGGTGGGAACCACCTTGCTGTCTTTGCCGGTTTTGCTGCCGGGACCCAGCATCCAGCCTTCCGATTGCGCTCTGGCAGCAGGAGCGAGTGCTGTGGTGACGCTCAGGAGCAGCATGCAGACAGCGGTCAACGTTGCCGTGGTCATTGGGTCCTCGCTGTTGATCACCACTTTGCCGCTGAAGTGTCTCAGCTGGGGCAGTCCTGGCGAATTTCCTGGAGCAGGAGATCCAATTGGCCGAAGGGATCGCTTTGGTTTGTCGCTTCATCCGCATGATCAGCGCTGCCGTGCCACTCGTCTTCAACACGGCAGAGCCGAGCCACCAGTCCGGACAGGCCGTTGAGCCGATGTTCCCGCTCCAAAACCTCCAGCAGCGCTGGCATCCGGGTGGAGACGGCCTTGAGGCTGCGGCGAAGGTCTGCCTGGGTGCGACCTTGCTGCTTGAGCCAGTCCTTCAGCAGTTGACTCAGATCTGCTTCCAGTTCAGGGGTCCAGGCAGCCATCGGTCGATGCTCAGCGTGTCAGTGGGAACCACTGATCCAGTCTGCGCTGGGCCCGGGCCTGGATGGCAGGGGTGAGGTGATTTCGCCAGGCCCCGATCACGGCCGTCAAGGCGACGAGGTCATCACTGAATCCGGCCACCGGGAGGATGTCCGGGATGAGGTCGGCCGGCATCAAGAGGTAACTGAGGGCTGCCAGCATCGTCAGACGGACTGGTGACGGCGTGCTCGGATCCAGCAGCAGCTCCAGTGCTTCCAGGGCAGGGGTTGCCAAGGTTCGCCCGGCACGAACCAGCAGCCGCTTCAGCAGATTTTCATCGACCAGTTCGCTGTCGATGACCGTGGCATCAATGGTGGCCTGGGATGCTCGTTCAGTGGATTGCGCCATCAACGGTCCTCGCAGGTTGGCGGTTCAGAGTGTCGATTCCACCAGACCACTCTGAATACCTGTTTTACGCAGTTTGCGCAGGGCACGCTGCACAACCTGACGGCAATATTCACGCGAGCAATTCATGTGCCGTGCCACCTCGGCCAGGGTGCGCCACTCGTTGGTGCCGTCGAGGCCGAAGCGCAGGGTCACCACGGTGCGCTCCTTGGGCGTGAGATTGGCTTTGCCGAGCAAGGTCCACACCGATGCGGATCGTTCGGCGATTTCAGCCCGCTCCATCGGAGGCAGTTCATCGCTTGGGAGAACGTCCACCAGTTCGGAGGGATCCGATTTTGACTTCACCACCCCTTGAAGACTCACGGTGACGCTGCGCAATTCACAGGCCAGCAGATCCTCGACTTCGGAGAGCGGGATCTCCATGAGTTCCGCCAGTTGCTCCGCGGTCGGTGTCAGACCGTTGCGTTGCATCAAGCGCGCTTTGGCAGCCCGCAACTTGGTCAGTTTTTCGTTGACGTTGACGGGGATGCGAATCGTGCGGCTCTGGGTGGACAGAGCACGGTTGAGTCCCTGACGAATCCACCAGTAGGCGTAGGTCGAAAAGCGGTGGCCTCGGGTGGGGTCGTACTTCTCCACGGCACGGGTCAGGCCAAGGGTCCCTTCCTGGATGAGATCCAGGAGATCCAGCCCCTTTCCCTGGTAGCGCTTGGCGAGATTGACAACCAGCCGAAGATTGGCGGTGATCATTTGATTTTTCGCCCGCTCTCCACGCCGAATCACCGCTTTTTCTTCGTCGCTGTATGTGCAAGCATCACCTTGTCCTCCGGCAAGAGTGCAGGGTTCCGTGATGGCAACCATTGCCTGAACCTTCCGCCCCAGCATGAGTTCCTGCTCTGGGGTCAGTAACTGGTGGCGGCCGATTTCACCAAGAAAGGCACTCAGAGAGCTCACCATCTGGTCTTAGTCGCTGAATTGAACCTAGAACGCTTGTGTTCTTCTTTTCCGGGTGTAATAAAGACTGCGGAATTAATGATTCGGCAATGTTTATACCTTTTCTTCTGTTTGTTGAAGCCAATCTTTTATGCCTTTGTCATCAGGCCGGTTAGGGTCGCGGCGTTTTCCGGTCGAATCCCATGCACCTGGCTGTGGCCCTCACTGCCGATATCGCCAAAAACGCAGGCGCCGCCTACGTGCACTACGTGAGTTTCATGTTCTGCTTCGGTGCCCTGGTGCTGGAGCGCAAGCTGATCAAGGCCAACCCTGATCGCGGTGAAGCCACAGCGATGGTCATCACCGACATCGTTTATGGCATCGCAGCGCTGGCTTTGCTGGTCAGCGGCATTCTGCGGGTGCTTCATTTCGGACAGGGTTCCGAGTTCTACACGCAGAACCCTCTGTTCTGGTGGAAGGTCGGTCTGTATCTGTCCGTCGGCGGCCTGTCCCTCTACCCGACAATCACTTACATCCTCTGGGCGATTCCCCTGCGAAAGGGTGAGCTGCCGAAGGTCAGTGAGGCTCTGGCCAGCCGCCTGGCCTGGATCATCAACATCGAACTGGTCGGGTTCGCCAGCATCCCCTTCCTGGCAACTCTGATGGCGCGGGGCGTGGGGCTACCCGCCGCTTGATGCCCGTGGAGCCGTGTCCTCCAGCTCAGGAGAGTCGGCTGCTGGAGACGGCTCCATTGATCCGCTCCACACTGTCTCAGGCACCCGGGTACGGCCTCTCCTTGGCAACCACCTCGATGGGGCCGGCTTCACTTCAGCAGTGGTGCGTCTGGGTTGAGCCAGTTGTGGGTGATCCGCCTGATCGTTGGCAGAAGCGTTGGCTCACGGCAGTCACGGCGGCACTGGACACCTGGTCAAACCATTTGCCGGTGGTTCTCGTCAACACTCCGGAACAGGCCCATGTACGGCTATTGCGGCAACGACCTCCCAGGCGACGAACGGCCAGTGGCTGGCGCGCCAGCAACGGTCGCAGTCGACTACAGCTCGTGAAGGTTCGGAGGCAGGGCGTGTGGCGATTTGAGCCCGAGGTGGCGGTGCTTGTTTCACCGGAACTTCGGGCGACTGCGTTGCAAGCCACGGCGTTGCACGAGTTGGGCCATGCCTTCGGGCTCTGGGGGCACAGTCCTGATCCTGGAGATGCCATGGCGGTTCACCAGGGCAAGGTGCCCGTGCTTCAGCTCTCCGATCGAGATCGCGAGACGCTGAATTGGCTGCGCCGAAAGGACACTGCCTTTGGCGATCCCAAGCAACATCCCTGAGCCATCGAACCCTCGAAGGACCGTGCGCGGCGAGCGTGATGTCGACAAGCTGGCGTCAGTGATCCGATTGCCGTGTTCTCGATCCGTTCGCTGATGTCGCTGGTCGTGCTGGTGACCGTCACCAGCTGCGCCAGCGGAAACGATCAGGGGGACGCGACTGGACAGACGACAGAGGCCAGTCGATTGGTTCGTATTCAGCTGGATGCGGAGAATCCTTCGGCCAGTGAGGGAACTCTGGAGGTTGGTGAGACGACGCTGCACTTTCCCATCGGCTTCGGCCGCCTCGGGCTCGCCTGTGCAGGGACCCGCTTTCAGGATGGGTGGACTCCGCTGGGCAGGTTTCGCGTCAACGCCATCCTCAGTGACAGCGATTTCGCGATGGAGGAGGACCTGGTGGAACGATCCGGCAAAAGCGAAGCGGAGCTGCAGGACTCACTGTTCCGCAACATGAGTGCCATCGATTTCAAGGGTGATGGCCAGTCCGGCGAATACGGCAGCGGATACATCAGCCTGGCGCCGGTTCCTCCCACAGATCAACCGTTTCAGTTCAACACCTATGACGGCAAGTTCCGCTGGTACAGCTTCGCGATCCATGGCACCAACGATGAGCGTCGTGTCGGTCAGGCGCTGACCGGTGGTTGCATCAATGTGAAACAGGACACCTTGAAGACATTGCTGGGCACGCTTCAGCTGGGAGATGAGGTGGTGATCAGCAGTGATAGTCCCTGTCTTCCCTGAATCAATGGCGGCGGGGTGCCCCTCGCCTGGCGGCCAGCACCTCCTGCACCTGACGCCAGCTCACCCCGTGGTGCGCTAGGGCCACCTGCATGTGAAACAGGATGTCGGCGGCCTCTCCGGCGATCTCCTCGGGATTGTCGTCCTTGCAGGCCATCACGAATTCAGCACTCTCCTCACCGATTTTCTTGAGGATCCTGTTGTCGCCGCCCTCCAGCAGTTTGTTGGTGTAGCTCCCTTCCTCCGGAGTGTCTCGCCTTCCCTCGATCACGCGGAACAGCTCGGTGCAGGCATCGGCAGGTGGGGGGAGAGCCTGGGAGCCTCCCTTCGACCTTTGATCGTTTTGCTCGAAAAAGCAACTGCGGGCACCCGTGTGGCAGGCGATCTCGCCGCTCTGTTCGATGGTCAGCAGCAGCACATCGGCATCGCAGTCGTAGCGGATGGACCGAACCAATTGGGTGTGACCACTGGTGGCGCCTTTATGCCAGAGCTCCTGCCGTGATCGACTCCAGTAATGAGCCTCGCCGCTGCTCAAGGTTTGTTGAATCGAGTCCCGATTCATCCAGGCCACCATCAGGACAGCCCCATCCAGCCAGTCTTGGGCGATCGCTGGGATCAACCCCGCTTCGTTAAAACGGAGTTGGTCGATGAAGGCTGGGCTGAGGGGCTGCATCAGGCCTTGGTTTCTCCCTTGATCCTCCCGCAGCGTTCTGACTGATTCCGCCCTGTCGCCAGCCGTGCCCGAAGCTCCCACGCGTTTCACCTGCAGCAAACAGTTCGAGAATTACCCCTGCTGCCATCGGCAGTGGCGTCATTCCGGCCACTGCCGCTTCGTGCATGGGTACAGCCGCAGTTTCACCTTGTGGTTTGCCGCAACGGAGCTGGATGCGTGTGGCTTTGTAGTCGATTTCTCCAGTCTGCGGCCGTTGGAGCAGCAACTGCGCGAGCAGTTTGACCACACGTTTCTTGTGAATTCCGACGACCCTCTTCTGGAGGACTGGCGACGGTTGCATGGGCAGGGAGCGCTCGATCTGCGGGTGATGGAGAACGTTGGGATGGAGTCGACAGCGGCCCTTGTCTGGGATTGGGCCAACGCCTTGCTGAAGGAGCGTGATTCCGGACGCAGCTGTTGCTGGGCGGTTGAAGCTCGCGAAAATTCGCGCAATGCTGCGCAGGTTCGCTCTGTGCCGCCCTGGTTTGAGGCGGTGCGCTAACTCCCCAGGCTCACGATGCTTCCTTTGGTTCAGCGCAGTGGTCTTGAGGCCCTGGGCACTGCCCTGCTTGCCTTCACCATCAGTCGAGTCGGTACTGCTGACATGAATGGATTTGAGCAGTCGATGGGCATCGGTCTTTGCCTTGCCTTGCTCATCCATGTCATTGGGCGTTTCAGCGGTGCCCATTTCAACCCTGCAGTGACCGTTCTTCTGACGCAGCAGCGTTTTGGCAGGACGGCGTTTCGTTCGACTGAGTCCTTGACTGAGGCTGGAAGTTACATCGTGGCTCAGATCATCGGCGCACTAATCGGTTTCGCGCTCACGCCTGCAAGCGGCACCAGCAGCGCATTTGTCTTGGATGGATTGATTCCAGAAGTTGTCTTCAGCCTGGCTCTGTATGCCTTGATCCTCCGTTGGAGTGATGAAGGGCGGATCTGTCCTTTCGCTCAACCTCTCTCCGGTCTTGTCATCGGAGGAGGACTGGGTTTCCTCGCTCTCATCGGCGGCTTGACTCAATCAGGGATTTACAACCCAGCCATTTCTATCGGCTTGTTCAGCCATGGGATGTCGGGGGTGGTCCTGGCCATCTTTGGACAAGCGATTGCTGTTGGGATTCTTTTGCTTGTTACAACCCTGCAGGCCAGCTCAACGGATTGAGAGTTTTTCTCCATCAACATCAACATCCACGGTCTTTCCCTCACTGAGCTGTCCAGCCAGGATCGCTTTGGCGATAGGTGTTTCCAGTTCACGCTGGATGGCTCGCTTCAAGGGTCTTGCTCCATACACAGGATCAAAACCGATGGTGGCCAGCCAGTCGGCAGCGGCCTCGCTGAGTCGAAGCTCCAACTTGCGTTGTTCCAGTCGCCCGCTCAGACGCTCCACCTGGAGTGACACGATTCGGCGCAATTCCTCTTTCTCAAGGCTGCGGAAGATGATCTGATCGTCGAGTCTGTTGAGAAATTCCGGACGGAATTTGGCCTTGAGCGCTTCATTGACGCGTTGCTCCATCTCCCCATGCCGATCGGGATCACCGGCGAGCTCCAGGATCGACTGGCTGCCAATGTTGCTGGTAAGAATTAGCACCGTATTCGTGAAATCCACGGTGCGTCCCTGGCCGTCGGTGACGCGGCCGTCATCGAGGATCTGGAGCATCACGTTGAACACATCGGGGTGGGCTTTTTCCACCTCGTCGAACAGAATCACGGCGTAGGGCCGTCGACGCACGGCTTCGGTGAGCTGGCCGCCGGCCTCATAACCCACGTAGCCCGGAGGGGCTCCGATCAGTCGGCTGACGGTGTGTTTCTCCATGTATTCCGACATGTCGATGCGCACCATGGCGTCGTCGCTGTCGAAGAGGCGACTGGCCAGCGCTTTGGACAGTTCGGTCTTGCCCACACCCGTCGGGCCAAGGAACAGAAAGCTGGCGATTGGTCGATTGGGATCACTGAGGCCAGCCCGAGAGCGCTGGATGGCATCGGCCACAGCGGTGACCGCCTGGTTCTGGCCGATCACCCGTCGGTGCAGGTCGTCCTCCAGCTGCAGCAGTTTCTCCATCTCGCTCTGCACAAGACGGGCCACGGGGATGCCGGTCCACTTGGCGATCACCTCGGCGATGTCGTCCTCGGTGACCTCCTCCCGCAACAGGGTTTTGTCTGTCCCGTCCTCGTGTTCCAACTGGCTTTCCTTGTCCTGCAGTTGCCGCTGCAGCGTGGCCAGGGTGCCGTATTCGAGTTCAGCCGCCTTGTTGAGGTCGTAGTTGCGTTTGGCCTGCTCCACCTGGAGTTGCACCCGTTCGATCTCCTCTTTCAGAGATGACAGCTCATCGATGGCTCCTTTCTCCTGCTGCCACTGGGCATTGAGGCTGCTCTGCTGCTCCCCGAGCTCCGCCAGCTCCCGTTCGATCCGTTGCAACCGCTCCTGGCTGGCACTGTCGGACTCGCGGCCAAGGGAAAGCTTTTCCATCTCCAGCTGCAGAATCTTGCGATCGATCTCGTCGATCTGTTCCGGTTTGGAGGTGATCTCCATTTTCAGCCGCGCGGCAGATTCATCCACCAGATCGATGGCCTTATCCGGCAGGAAGCGATCGGTGATGTAGCGGCTGCTGAGCATGGCGGCGGCCACTAGGGCACTGTCAGCGATGCGCACGCCGTGGTGCACCTCATAGCGCTCCTTCAGGCCCCGCAGGATTGAAATCGTGTCCACCACCGTGGGCTGATCCACCAGCACCTGCTGGAAGCGGCGCTCCAGGGCAGGGTCTTTTTCGATGTGCTGCCGGTGTTCATCGAGGGTGGTGGCGCCGATGCAGCGCAGTTCACCCCGGGCCAGCATCGGTTTGAGCAGATTGCTGGCATCCATGGCGCCACCGCTGGCGCCAGCACCCACCACGGTGTGGATCTCATCGATGAACAGCACAATCTGTCCATCGGAGGAGGTGACCTCCTTCAGCACCGCTTTGAGTCGTTCCTCGAATTCACCGCGGTATTTGGCCCCGGCGATCAGTGCGCCCATATCCAGGGCAATCAGCTGTCGGTTCTGCAGAGCCTGGGGAACGTCGCCGTTGACGATGCGCTGCGCCAGCCCTTCCACGATCGCAGTTTTGCCGACACCGGGTTCTCCGATCAGAACGGGGTTGTTCTTGGTGCGGCGGCTGAGAATCTGGATGGTGCGGCGGATTTCTTCATCCCGACCGATCACCGGGTCCAACTGACCGTCACGGGCTGCTGCGGTGAGATCACGGCCATATTTCTCGAGGGATTCGTAGGTGCCCTCTGGGTTCTGGTCTGTCACCGTCTGGTTGCCGCGCACCGCTGTGATGGCCTCGTTGAGCGTTTTGGTGGTCACCCCGGCCTGACTGAACAGTTGCCGGCCGCAGCGATCATCCTCCGCCAGGGCCAGCAGCAGATGCTCAATGGCGATGTAGCTGTCGCCGAATCGATCCCGCTGCTGTTCGGCCTGGTCGAGGGCCTTGTTCAGGGATCGGCCGAGAAACACCGATTCCGGTGCGGATCCAAGGCTGGGCAGTCGTTGAAGATGGCCGTCAACACTGGCCTCGAAGTTGGTGGTGTCGACCCCAGATCTGTTGAGGATTCGCCCGGCCAGGCCGTTCTGGCGAAGCAGCGCCAGCAGCAGATGCTCCGTTTCCAGCTGCTGATGCCTGGAGGCTTGGGCGAGTTGCTGAGCCACGACGATGGCGGCCCAGGCCTGTTCGGTGAACTGTTCCGCCGTGGGTTGCATCGGTGATGCGGTTCAAACTGAAGTCACCGTATGGCGATGGCTCCAAGGCCGGAGGGGGGAACCCGAATCCTTCGGTTGGGAGCACGCGCCATGGGGCGGCAAACCGGATCGGCTTTTTAGAGTCCGCCGAATCTTTGATCCGGTATGTCTGATCCGCAGCTCGTGCAAACCCTGGTGGAGAAAGGCCTGGAGCTGTCGGCCAGCGCTGGTGGAGAGCTGGAGCGCAGCTGCTGGATGGTGGTGCATGAACACCATCACGGCATGAAGCCCAGCGAATACGACATCCGCGAGATCGACGAAGACCTCTACCTGGCCGTGCTGTCGGCCGCGCGATCAGCCCAGTAGCTCGCGGATCCGCACCAGATTTGGCTTGTCTGCCGCAATCTTGTCGCGCATTTCCTTCGGCAATCGAGCCTCGAGGATGGCCTGTTTGTTCATCTCCTTTGCGAATCGTTCCCGAAAAGGGGTGAAGGCCTCCAGATAGTTCTGAGCTTCCTCTGGTTGAAGGGGGACCTGCTCCAGCACATGTTTGAAGTGGAGGTAGGACGTCGTCCAGTCGATCAAGTCAGCAACAGTGCTGAGGCCCAGGGAGTTCTCGGCAATGCTCATTCGCCAAACCCCTGCGCCCTTGCCTGAGGTGTCAATCCCCGCAGCTGGCCATCAAGCAACGTCTGGCGCTCGTCGTCGGTCCCAACATGGGGAGCGATTTCAACGCCGGCATTCCGCATGGCGGTATGGGCCGCCTGCTCTGCCGCTGACCCCGTGTCGCAGCTGAGATAAGCCTCCACCGCTGCGGCTGCAGCTGTATCCCTTGCGAAATAGATGGTTCCAGGCCCTCGCCTCACCGCCGTGAGCTGTTTCTGCTGGCGTCGGTGCAGAACACTGGCCCACAGCTGGCCCTGATTGGCCGTCATGAATGCATTCAGGTCAGGCGCATCGGTTTCTTCGGCAAGAGCCATGCTCGTGCCGTCCAAGAAATCACTGAGCAGGATGACAACGGCCATCAGGGAGATGGTGAATGAAATGAGCGACGGATCCGGCTGGTTGCGAACCAGTGGCCCATGCTGGTGTCCTGATGATCCTGGGACAGATCTTGTTCGGTGATGGAAAAGCCGAGGCTGTGGGCCAGAGCCATCAATTCAGCTTCGTTGCGACAGGCTGATGCCTCGCGTCGCAGCGGCCGATGACGCTCGATCGCCCGCAGAAAATCCCCGAGAGCTTCGCGGCTCATCACTTCACCAGCCCAGTTCGGCCTGCTGTTCCACGTAGGTGGCCACGGCGATGATTTCGGCTTCGCTGAGTTTGCCCTCGTAGGACGGCATGGCGTTCTTACCAGCTTCGATCTGGTGCTCAATCGCCTCGAGAGGATCCTGCTGATACTCCTCGAGATGGGCATTGAGATCACGGATCTTCAGGCTGCGATTGGCCCGGATCACATTGCCACCACCCATGTGGCAGGCCGCACAGTTGCTGCTGAAGATCTGCTCCCCCTGCTCGAAGGAGGCGCTATCGAGCGCCTGAGCTGGAGTGGGAAGCAGCACCGGCCCGATCAAGGCAAGCAACAGCAGTAACAGACCGGCGAATCTCACCTTGAAGCTTGGTTGGTTGTTCCAAGCTATCGATCACATCCGTGGAATGAAAGAACCCCGAACCATGTTTGAAACACGATCCGGGGTTCAACAACACTCAACCCTCAAGGTTGAACAGTGGTCAGCTGATCACTCGACGATCACTTTGCCGACCATGCCAGCACCGCGGTGGGGCTCGCAGTAATAGTCAAAGGTGCCAGCTTCGGTGAAGGTCTCTTCCCAGGCTTCGCCAGGGTTGAAGGCCAGGTCGCCGTGGCTGTACTCGTCGTGACCCTCGAACACAGCGTTGTGGGGGGCCAGCTTGTTGTTAATGAACTTGACGGTGTCACCGGACTTGATCGTCACGGTGGAGGGCTCGAAGGCCAGCATGCCGGCGTCGGTGCCGAGTTTGACTTCAACGGTGGCAGCCTGGGCAGTACCGACGTTCAGGCCGATCAGGATCAGGAGGGCGCAGCAGGCAGCTGCAAAGGTGCGAAGGACGGACCGCATGAGTGAATTAGGTCGTTGATGTGACTTTACGCTGGGTTCTGGGGCTGCCGCGGTTGGGTAGGCCGGAATCGCTAAGAACTGTTTCCAAGGTCGGGGCATGACTGTCCCCGTTGAAACGCTCGGGGGCGCTGACCGGTTCATGGATGAAATGGCGTTGGCGGATGCTGAATCGGTCCCAGGCATTCACCTCGATCGGGAGGATCCTGATCAGGGTTTCGATCAGCCAGGGCCACAGCGGGATCCCAGGAGTTCTGGCCACACCGCGCCAACGACAGAGTGTTGCCACGGCGTCGTCGACGCTGATCGACTGCTGCCCCATCACCACCCGTCGCAGGGCCCCCTGGCCTGGCTCACGGTTCGGCTCATGGGGGCGTGTGACGAACTGACCGCAGATCCGGGCAATGTCCTCCGCATGGATGAAGTGGAAGCTGGCATCGGCCCGAAGCCAGCGCGCCAACCAGAGCCAACGACTCGCTTCCGCCAGGCCCTCGGTGAGATAGCTCGTGGGGAAAGGGCTGGTGCCGTCGACACGCCCACCGAACACCAGGGTTGGGAAAACCGCAATGATCTTGGCGGCCAGTGGATGCTGCTCAAGCTGTTCCAGGCAGCGTGCTTTGGTTTGGATGTATTCGGTGCCGTAGGCCAGAGCCTCCGGCAATGGCCTCAGGTCACGATCCAGGATGCTGGCGGTTGAGAAGTAGATGATCTGCTCCACCACCAGGGGATTGAGCAGTTGCAACAGTCGCTTCACCGCTACCACATTCACCTGCTCCGCCCGGTCTGGATCTCCCCAGGCGGTCGCGGTATGAATCACCCGGTTCACCGTTGCCAGTTCCGCCACAAAGCGGTCGGTGTCCCGCAGGTCACCCACCAACAGCTGGATCCGGGGATGGTCTGCAGGAACCGCCGTGAGTTTGGACGGATCCCGTAACCAGAGCAGCAACTCCGCATCGGAGTGCTGCAGCAGCCATTGGCAGATGTATTGACCGACGCAGCCGCTGGCGCCGGTGATCAGGATCCGCGTCAAGCGACGGCCCCGATGCGGTCCATCACGCTCTTGCCCGAGCGGAAGAAGGCAGCGCCGTTCTCCTCAGGTGTTCCCGGCAGAATGCCGTGGCCCAGGTTGAGGATGTGCTTCCGACCACGGGCCTTGCGCACACAGTCGTCGATGCGGGCCTCAATGGCCTCAGGGGTGCCGAACAGAAGACCGGGATCGACGTTCCCCTGCACACCGATGTGCTCCGGCAGGCGGGCCAGGGCTTCTCCCATGTCCACGGTCCAATCCAGCGAAATGATGTCCACCCCTGTGGTGGCCATCCGTTCGAGCACTCCGGCACTGCCGGAGATGTAGAGGATGAAGGGGGTGTCGGGATGGCTCTGCTTGACCAGGTCCACCACCTTTTTCTGATATGGAGCGGCGAAGGTGTCGTAATCGGCAGGACTGAGTTGTCCGGCCCAGGAGTCGAACATCTGGACCACCTGGGCGCCGGAGTCGATCTGATAGCGCAGGTAGTTGGCGATCGACTCAGCGAAGTGATCGAGCAGTTTGTGCAGCAGCTCGGGTTCCTGGAAGGCCATGGCCTTGATCACCGCGTAGTTCTTGCTGCTTTTGCCTTCCACTACATAGGCAGCCAGGGTCCAGGGGGCGCCGACGAAACCGAGCACGGCGGCCTCGTTGCCGACGCTCTGGCGGAGACGACCGAGCACGTCCCCGACAAAGGGCATCGATTCTCTTGGATTCAGCGGTCGCAGGGCATTGACTTGCTCCATGGAGCGGATCGGATCACCGATCTGGGGTCCCTTGCTCTCAATGATGTCGAAATCAATCCCCATCCCCGGCAAGGGCGTGAGGATGTCGGAGAAGAGGATCACACCATCGGGCTTGAAGGCGTGAAACGGCTGCATGGAGATCTCATAGGAGAGATCGGGGTTCTCGGAGCGTTCGCGGAAGCTGGGGTACTTGTCGCGAAGATCCCGGTAGATCTTCATGTAACGCCCCGCCTGACGCATCATCCATACGGGAGGACGCTCCACCACCTCACCGCGGGCTGCACGCAGAAGCAGGGGCAGAGTGTCGCTCATCAAGCCGGAATCAGGTAAGCCGGAAACCTACCTGAGTTCCGAGGGTGACTAGTTGGTGTCAGCAGTTTCGTCATCTGCTTTGTCACAGGCTGATGCCGATGCTTGCTGGAGGCTGCGCTTGGGGTCGTGGCGGAACACCATGAGGCTGAGGGGAGGCAGGCAGAGATCCAGGGAGTTCTCGTAGCCATGGATGCTCCATTCGTCCGTTGGCTTGCCGCCCATGTTTCCGAGGTTGCTGCCGCCGTAACGGGCTGAATCGGTGTTGAAGATCTCCTCGTAGAAGCCCGCCAGAGGAACACCAACCCGGTAGTGGGAATGGCTCTGGGGCGTGAAATTGGCCACCACCACAAGCCAGGTGCCACTGCTGCTTTCCCGCCGCATGAAACTGATCACGGAATGACGGTTGTCGTTGCAATCAATCCACTGGAATCCGTACTGGTCGAAGTCATCGCGCCAGAGGGCCGGCTCAGATTTGTAGAGCGTGTTGAGGTCATCCACCAGCAGTTGAATGCCTTTGTGGGGTTCGTAGTTGAGAAGATCCCACTGCAGATCACCCCAGACGTTCCATTCAGCCCGCTGACCGAATTCCATCCCCATGAAGATGGTTTTCTTGCCGGGGTGGGTCCACATATAGGCGAGCAGTGCCCGGGTGTTGGCGTATTTCTGCCAGTCATCACCAGGCATCTTGTGGAGGAGATGACTCTTGCCATGCACCACTTCGTCGTGGCTGAGCGCCAGCATGAAGTTTTCGGTGTACGTGTACCAGATGGAGAAGGTGATGTTGTTCTGGTGGAACTGACGGAACCAGGGGTCCAGCTCGAAGTAATCGAGCATGTCGTGCATCCAACCCATGTTCCATTTCAGGTTGAAACCCAGGCCGCCGTTTTCCGTCGGTTGGGTCACCATCGGCCATGTGGTGGATTCCTCCGCGATCGACAACGCACCGGGGAAGTGCTGAAACAGCACATGGTTGGCTTGCTGCAGGAAATGAACGGCTTCGGTGTTTTCCCTGCCGCCATGGTCATTGGCCAGCCATTCACCATCCGGACGCAGATAGTCCCGGTAGAGCATTGAAGCCACGGCATCAACACGAATACCGTCGATGTGGAACTGCTCGAACCAGAACACCAGGTTGGCAACCAGGAAGTTACGAACCTCGTTGCGGCTGTAATTGAAGATCAGCGTTCCCCACTCTTTGTGCTCACCGATACGCGGATCACCGTGTTCGTAGAGGTGTGTGCCATCGAAGAACGCCAGGCCGTGGGCATCCTTGGGAAAGTGGCCGGGGACCCAGTCCATGATGACGCCGATGCCTTCGGCATGGCAGCGGTCAACGAACGCCCGGAATTCATCAGGGGTGCCGTAGCGGCTGGTGGGTGCGTACCAACCGGTGACCTGATAGCCCCAGGATCCATCGAAGGGATGCTCGGTGATCGGCATCAATTCGATGTGGGTGAATCCCCGTTCCTTGACGTAAGGAATCAGGCGATCCGCCAACTCGGCGTAGGTGAGCAGCCTGGCACCGGGCTTCATGTCGGCAGCAGGAACCGGGGCTCGGGGGGTGCCGTTGGGCTGAATCCAGGGTTCCTCGGCGCTGGCGTGGATCCAGCTGCCCAGATGCATTTCGTAGACCGAGATCGGCTGCTCCAGCGGATTGCTGCTGTCGCGTTGCTGCATCCAGGAGCTATCCGACCACTCGAATCCACCAAGGCGAGCGACCACCGAACTGTTGTCGGGGCGCACCTCGTGCTGGAAGCCGTAGGGATCTGATTTCTGGTAGCAGTGGCCGTCCTGGCTGCGGATTTCGTATTTGTAGAGCTTGCCCTCCGTCAGCCCTGGAACGAACAATTCCCAGATGCCCCCGGTTCGCAGCTGCATGGGATGGTGACGCCCGTCCCAGGAGTTGAGATCTCCCAGGACCGAAACGCTGAGGGCGTGGGGGGCCCAGACGCAGAACATGACGCCGGAGACCCCATCCCGTTCCACGAGGTGGGCGCCCATCCGCTGCCAGATGTGGTGGTGATTGCCCTGGGAGAAGAGATGGCGATCCATCTCGCCCATCCACTCTCCTCGGAATGCCCAGGGATCGTGCTGTTCGTGGGTGATGCCACCGCGCTCAACCCGCACCCGGTAGCCGCTGCCAGGATCGTGGTTCAGGGTTGTTTCGAAGATCCAGGGGTGATTCGGGGCGGTCAGCTCCTTTTCCTGAGCCCCCTCCAGCAGGGTCACGCGATGGGCTTCCGGCATCCACACCCGAACCGTCCAGCCGGCGTCACTCGGTTGCGGGCCGAGGATCGCGAGTGGATGGTCATGCCGACAATTCGCGAGACGTTCGCCGTCCTGAACCATCCAGTCGAGGACTGCCGCGCCACCCATGGAAGAGCTGTGAAGTGGGCGCGATGTTAAGCGGAATTTTTCGTTGATCCCGCTGCCGAATCAGACGAAGTCGCGGGAGATGTCGACGTTGATGATCCGTCCACGATCGTCAAAGATCACAAACAGGTTGGAGGTGGCTTTACCGAATTCCACCGCCACAAGCACCAGTTGTTGGTCCCCGCCCTGACTGGCGATCACGGCATCCTTGATCTTGCGGAAACCGCCGGAGACCTTGTTCAGCTTGGTCCACTTGCGCTGCAAGTCGGCTGGAGCCAGGTCCTGCTGCAGGTCAAGCGAAAGCTTGCTGCGGGCCATCAACCAGCGGCCTTCGGTCAGGTCTTTGACGAAAGCAAGGGCTGTGGTTTCGATGGCTTGAACCTGATCGGTCCATTTCCAGGCCAGCAGTTTGCCGTCATCGTCCAGCACGATCAGCAGGGTTTCTTCGCCTGTTGCCGTGGTCACCACGGCATCGACAGTGGTGGTGCGATAGCCGGGAGACACCCCGACCACTCTGCTGTTGCTGATGGCGGTGCGTTGATCCAGGCGCTTCTGCACCTGTTCAATCGTGATGCTGCTGCGGACACTGTCCGTCAGGGTTTGGTGCAGCACGGAGGCCTGACGCTGACGAAGGGCCTCGAGCAGTTGTTGCGACACCTTCGTGGCCTGGGCCGGACTCAGTTGCGTTGTGGCGGCTTGAGCCTGGGCGGGTGTCGCTGCCGTGGTGCTCAGTCCGATGGGGGCGGTCAGGGACAGGGCCAGCAGGGCAGCGGAAAGCTTCACGGCGCGATCGATCAATCGGAATTCAGTCTGCCGGAGTTGAACGGGTTCAGGCTCAGGACAGAGCCAGCAAGCTCCAGTGTCATCGTGACCACACGGTGGCAGGCACTTGGTGCCCCAGAGGGATGCTCAGGGGTGCCTGGATTCACACCAATGGCCGGCCAGGCGGCTGCGGCGAGCGAAAGGCGAAGCCGATCTCCGGCAGAACATGTGGCCAGCAGTGGTTGGAGCAGGACCCGTCTCTCGGCTACGTGTTCAGCCTCGGTCCCCAGAACGCGGATCACGCCGCAGCTGAGTTGCTCCACGGCAGCACTGCCCTGCGGCAGGCGAGACAGAACCACACAGAGATCGAAGCCGGGTTGGTCCGCTCCCGCCTGAATCAGCAGCTGTGGCTGACCCGAAAGCTCCACAGATTGTTCCAGCGGTGCTGAGGTGAAGGTGGCCACATCGGCTCGCTCATCCAACGACCGCCGATCGGCGGGCCCGGCGGAGGGGCTGAGATGACCACCGATGGCTGGCACAGGACGCCAGGGGTCGTGAACAAGCCGCTGCTCACCGCAGCCGGCATCATTTGAATCCAGCCGACCGCTGGCGGGATCGAGGCAAGCCAGGCCATCCCCTTGAAGACTCCAGCGCAGAGGCTCGGGCTGGGGTGGGGTTCTCCATTCCTGGCGACCGAGATCCCAGAACTGTTGCTGGCCAGGCCCGGTTTGGCCATGCTTCAGATGTTGATCGAAGAACCGCAGCAACAACGTCTGCGCTCCCGGCCACCACTGCAGATGACTGGCCGGTCCGATGTGCAGTTCAGGCATCCCCCCGGCGTCTTCAGAACGCCTGTAGAGATCCAGGATTCCCATCAGATGGGGATCCCACCAGCCCCCCAGCAGCAGCATCGGTTGACGCAGCCAGGATTGCGGTGGGTCATGGCGTCGCCAGGCGGAGCGATCGGCTGGATCCTGCGCCAGCCAGTGGCAGGCCATTCCGTCGGGGTCATGCCGCTTCAGCAGTTCGGGGCCGTCCCGGAGGTAGCTGCCGTCCTCCAAAGCTCGACGGATCGCTTCCCAGGCGCTGCGATCCCTGCGGCGGCGTGCCTGCTGGGCCGCCAATTGCAGGCCCCAGCCCAGGTTCAGGTGCCACCAATGGGCATGGCCCTCGCTGCTCCAGTGCAGTCGTTCGTCCAGGCCCGCCATCGCCGGTGCGAGGCAGTCCGGCGGTGTTGCGTCAGCGGGGGCCAGAAGCTGCGTCATCCCTTGGTAGGAGAAGCCGTAGCAACCGATCCGTCCATTGCACTCCGGCAACGATCGGACCCAGTCATGGGTCTGGGCCGTGTCATCCGCTTCCTGGGAGAAGCCATGAAAGGTTCCCTCGGAATCCCCCTGGCCCCTCACGTCCTGCACGATCACCACGTACCCCTGCCGAGCCCACCAGCTGGGGTGAGCCAGGGTCACAGTTGAGGCCAGCCGACGTCCATAAGGTTGTCGCATCAACAGGGCCGGCCAGGGACCGTCGCCGCGGGGGAACCAGAGACGCGCCATCAACCGCACGCCATCCCGCAGGAGGAGCTCCCCGTCGCGTTCGACGACGTGCGAGCTGATCAGAGACGACTCAGCGGACATCGGGGCAGTGCATGCCCACCACGTAGGTCACCAACACTTCGGCATCCTGCCTGGAGAGTTTTTGTTCGTTGGCGATGTCTCGGGTGACTTTCTTGGAATAAGCGGATGTTCCCTTGGCGTTCAGGTCCTGAAAGCGGCTGCACATGGCTTGGGCCAGTTGTGGATTGCGCTTGACGTCGTTGAGCAGCTCTGAATCCGCCGCCGCCACAAGTGATCCGGCCCATCCAAGACCACAGACGAGCAACGAGGCGACGATTCGACCAACGTTCATCGGGTCATTCTCTGTCCTCCGGTCATAAACAGGCGCAGGAGGCCCAGGCCTGATGAAGGGGTCAGTTCCCCGGTTGCCTGGCCCGTTGAATCCAACGGCGGGCCGTGGCCAGGTCCACCACCGCTGGCCGGCCGGTGCCAAGGCTGCGTTCCAGGCGCCCCGTCTGCTGGACGACCCGTTCAGGTGTGGAGGTGGCCAGCGCTGCCTTTGAGGCAATGCCGGCATGCATCAACAGCGCCGCGTCTGGCGGGGCCAGGTTGAGGTCACAGACCAAGCCTGCAATGGCTCTCAGCCGTTTGAGGTTGCGGGGGGAGGCGCGGCCGCTGCGGGCAAGGCGACTCAGCTGAGCGTCGTCAAGATCCCGCAGCTGCAGCCAGTCGTCGATTCCTGCCTCATCCAGCTCCTGCTGTTCCCGCCGGAACGATTGTGGCAGATCGCGCAAAGGTGGCATACGGATGGTGGCTTCAGGAGGCAGAGCGGCGGAAGTCCCGTTCTGTTTCCCCCAGAATCACTGGCTGACTCAGACCATCGTTGATGGGCTTGAGGGCCCGCAGCCGAACGGTGACCACATTGCTTCCGCGCCCGGAACCCCGCAGATTGCCCGCCAGTTGCTGAAGCGTGGCTTCGACGGTGCTCGAATCAAGGTCCGGCGGGACCTGGGCCACCACCAGGTCATTGCCGTTGTCGAACACCACAGGGGCCCGGATGGCGCCTTCAACCACCACCGGCGGGGTGTAACTCACAGCAAAGGCCCAGCAGCTGACGGCCAGAAGCAGGGTGAAACTGCTGACCCCCACCAAGCGAAAGCGCAGTCCCCAGTTCGCCAGAAAGGCCACGATCGTCAACACACCCAGTGCCAGGCCAGACCAGCCCAGCCAGGGCGCCGCGGTGAGCAGCAGCTGATCAAGGGCCATGGCGGGTGGTCTCCAGGAAAAGGGCTCCTTATATTGCGCGAGCTCTGGGGGCAATCGTCGCAGTTGATGCGAGTAGCGCGGCGGTTGTCCAAACCCCTGGTCCTCATCTCAAGTGCGGCCGTTGGTGTCGGAACCGTTCTGGCGGTTCAGTCTCTGAACTCCACCGCTGAGGATTTGCTCGGTTCGTTTCGCGGGCCACTCGAACAACGCATCGGCGCCGCTCTCGGTCACCCGCTCAAAATCGGCCCTTACAAGGGTTTGAGGCCATGGGGTGTGGCCCTTGGTGAGACGGCCATCGCTCCCACCAGCTCCGATCGCTCCACGATCAAGCTTCAGGGGCTCAGTGTTCATCTCGATCCCCTGGCCAGCCTGCGGCAATGGCAGCCGGTGGTGCGGCTGAAACTGCAGGGCCTCGATGGGGTTTTGGATCGCCAGGCCGATGGTCGTTACTGGCGGTTTGGGGACGTGCCTCAAGGCGGAGATGCACCTCCGGATCTGGACCTGCGCTTCGAGCTGGTTCAACCGGCCAGGATTCGCCTGACTCCCTCTGGCGAGGAGATCCAGCTGTCCAGTCGTGGGTCGGTGCAGATCGCTCAGAAGCGATTCACAGCGATGTCGCGGCTGCGTTGGCCAGACGGCGCCGGCAGCCTTGCGGTGGACGTCAAGGGACGCTGGGATCGCCCCGAACTGGTGCTCAGCAGTCGTGTGCGATCCCTGGATCTCTCGCGACTGGAGCCCTTTCTCCCCGGGCCGGATGCCACGGAGCTAGCGGGAGAGGCTGGAGGGGACCTGGCGATTCGATGGACTCCCGATCGCTTTCGCTGCCAGGGGCAGCTGCAGGTCAGGGATCTTGAGCTTCAGAACACAACCCTGCCGGATCCCCTGCGTTCATCCGCTGTTGGATTCAGCTGTCGCAACGATCGGCTGAGCCTGGATCCCAGTCGATGGCGCTTGGGGGAATGGCGGGCTGACGCCAAGGGTTTTCTGCAGGTCAGTGGACCCGTTGATCTGAGAATCAACGTGGCGTCTCTGAAGCGCAAGGATCGCGCTCAACTTCGACTGGATGGCCCCTGGTCCAACCCCCGCTGGCGCCTTGCGGGACTGGTGGATCTGCCTGAGCTCGATGGACCTTTGCGTGTGCAGGGCCAGCTGCGCACTTCATGGACTGATCCTGCGTTCCGTCAGATCCAGGTTCAAAACGCTCTAATCACGTCGGCTGGTCTGCGCTTGCGGCTGGACGGCACGATCGGCGATCAGATCGATCTGCGCAGTCGGGAACTCAGCCTGGCTCCTTCGTTCTGGCAACGGTGGCCGGTTCTGAAGCAGAGCCTTGGCGAGACGTCTGAACTGTCCGGAGCGCTGCGGGCGAGCGGGTCCCTGGCATCACCTGAGCTGTTGCTGGATCTTTCCCAGGATCGCAATCTTGTTCTGCAGCAGTGGGATCTTCGGGCGTCCTGGTCGAAGGCCTCCGGGGTCCTGGCCCTCGATCGTTTCAGCAGCCCGGTGCTGCGTGCGGAGGCGCAGCTGCCCATTCGTTTTCAAAACGGCGCAGCTCAGCTTGGAGAGCTGAAGGCGGGTTTCGCCCTCACGTCACTGCCCCTGGCCCGCCTTTCGGCTCTGACGTCCATTCCTTTGGAAGGCCGTCTATCGGCCCGCGGACGGTTTCAGGGTCCCCTGAGTGATGTGAACAGCACCGTGGCGCTTGATCTTGTCCGACCCGGCGTTGGACCGTTGCAGTTGCCGGAGCGTTGGCAGGGGCAACTGACCGGATCGACCCGATCTGAGTTCAACCTGCGTCTGGCCTCCCAGGCCCCAGCCACTGATGGAGACCTGACGGCTCGACTGGCTTCCTCCGGTTGGCCATTGCAGGCGGACCTCCGTCGCGGCGGCGGCAGCTTGACCGTGCGGCCCGGCGCCGAGCGCCAGTTGCGGTGGAGAGCGGATCAGCTGTCGATCGCCGGACTTCAGCTGTCGCTGCCCACGGCATCCGCATCAGGTCCATTGCAGGGACGTCTCAGTGGCGACGGCGTTCTGGCGTTGAAACCTGTGGAGCTGGTCGGTGATCTGCATCTGGATGACCCAAAACTTCGCGGGATTGCCTTGAAGCGGATCGAGCTGGAGGGACGTGTTGCGGCGGGTCGTTTCCAGACCCGCGGACGGCTGCAGCCCCAGCAGGGTGAGATTCAGCTGACAGCCCAGGGACGCGTGGGCGGAAACCTGCGCAGCCGGATCGAGGCCTCCGGACTGGATGTGCCCTGGTTGGTGCAGATGGCCCAGCAGCTGCGTGGCGGCCAGCTCCCCACCGCTGGCCCCCTGGGCCGCGCTGAGGATCTCGGCACGTTGGTGATCGACACCTTCGGGGGAAGCCTGGAAGGGCATCTGCGTGCTCTTCAGCGGTCTCGTCAGTGGCTGGAGGTCTACGACCGGGATCACCCCCAGCCGCGTGTGGATCCAGGTGACCTTCGCGGTCGCCTCGACGCTGTTCTCAACCTTGCCGGTCCGGATTTGGCATCGCTCTCGCTGGAGGCAGAGGCCCGGGCGCATCTGTGGATGGATGGTGAAAATCAGGATCGGATGCTTCAGCTCGAACCCGTTGTGGCTCAGCTGAGTGGTCCCCTGCAGGGCGGCCAGGGACGCTTCAGCCTTCTGCATCTGCCGTTCTCGCTTCTGGCTCTGGTCGCCCCGGTTCCGTCCGCTTTGCGAGGGGCCATCGGTATCACGGGCTCCTACGACCTGACGGGCCGCGGCCCGTTGCTGACCACGGAGTTGGCCCTGGAACAGGCGCGCTTCGGTGAGCAGGCCCTTCGCCTTGAACGACAAGCCGTTGTGTTGGCTTCGGATGGGCTTCAGCTCGATCTCGCGCTCCGCAGTGATGGTGCTGCCGAGGCCCTTCAGGTGCGCGGCAGCATCCCGCTGAATTTGCGTGACGCGCTGGATCTTGAGCTCGAAAGCCATGGAGATGCCCTGAGCTTCCTGGCGGCCCCCGCCGGCGATGCCCTGACGTTGACCCGGGGCAGCAGTGACCTTCGCCTGATTCTGAGTGGATACCTGGATCAGCCTCAGGCCAACGGTTTTCTGGTGGTGCGTGATGGTGCCTTCACCGCGGCTGAGCAGTCCTTCAAGAACGTCAACGCCTCTCTGTTGTTCGATTTCAACCGCGTCGAGGTCAGCCAGCTCGCGGCGACGCTGGAGTCTGGGGGGAGCGTCTCGGCTGCGGGCGCCATCGGTCTGTTCACCCCCCGTGAGGAGGAGACGCCACTCAGCATTCGTCTGACCAAGGGGACGTTCCGGCAGGAGAGAGTGGATCTGGCGGCTGATGGCGAGATCACGTTGCGTGGTGCCCTGAGCCAGCCGTTGATCAGCGGCCAGCTGAATCTCAGACAAGGGGTGATTCAGCCCCGGGGAGGATTGCTCTCGCGTCTACGCAGGGCTGGTGGTGCATCCCCGAAGCAGGGGGTTCAACCGTTCCAGGCGAATGCCTCAACCCCGGTCACGACCGCGGCTTTGCTGGAGGAAGGCTGGGATTTTCAGGATCCCCTGGTGCTGTTTGGCCCCGGTGCTCCCGCCCAGTTGCCGGCGGCATTCCAGAATCTGATGCCCAATCTTTCTGCGGTTCGTTTCCGCAACTTCCGCCTTGGACTGGGGCCTGATCTGCAGGTTCGGATGCCGCCCTTGATCAGTTTCCAAGGTGGCGGTCAGTTGCTGGTCAACGGCCCATTGGATCCGTCGCTGGAGCTGCGGGGTCTGATTCGCCTCAACCGTGGCCGCGTCAGCTTGTTTTCCACCACCTTCCGCCTCGATGCGCGCGCCCCCAATGTCGCGGTGTTCACCCCCTCGCTGGGATTGGTGCCTTTCGTCGATATCGCGATGAAGACCCGGGTCTCGGATGCGGTGCAACCCGGAACGGCCGGCAATGCCAGCACTGCCAATGTCTTCGAGACCAATGGCCTGGGAACCATTGGCGATGGTGGCGGTCAGCTGAGGCTGGTGAAAATCACTGTGCAGGCCGCCGGTCCGGCGGATCGTTTGATCGGCAATCTGGATATGCGCAGTGCACCGCCGTTGTCGGAGCCGCAGCTGATGGCGCTGATTGGTGGCAACTCCCTTTCGGGTCTGGCGGGAGCCGGGGGGGGCGCTCTGGCGACGGTGCTGGGGCAGTCGCTGCTCTCGCCGGTTCTCGGAACGTTGACCGATGCCATGGGCCAGCGCATGCAGATCGCTTTGTTCCCCACCTATGTCACCCCGGACATCAAGGATGACAACGAGCGAACGTCAGGCCGGGTGGCTCCCACCTTCACGCTGGTGACTGAAATCGGTGTTGATGTGACCGATCGCTTTGATTTCTCGGTGCTGGCGGCTCCCAACACCTCAGATGTTCCCCCTCAGACGACGGTGACCTACCAGGTGAACCCCAACACGGCCTTGTCTGGATCCGTGGATTCCAATGGCACCTGGCAGAGCCAGCTGCAGCTGTTCTTCCGCTTCTGAGGCCATGACCAACGGGCAGGTGATCGGCATTGATCTCGGGGGAACAGCCATCAAGCTGGCCCGTTTCGATCACCGCGGAGCTCTGTTGGCTGAGCTCGAGGTGGCCACACCCCAGCCTGCGGTGCCAGGGGCCGTGACGATGGCGCTCTGCGATGCCGTTGAGCGATTGGATCCCAGCGGTGAAGCCCCAATGGTGGGGGTGGGTCTTCCCGGGCCGATGGATGCTGCGGCTCGGGTGGCGCGGGTGTGCATCAACCTGCCGGGCTGGGAGGACGTCCCGCTGGCGGACTGGTTGGAGGTGCGGCTGCAGCGACGGGTCACCCTCGCCAATGACGGCAATTGCGCTGTGGTGGGGGAGGCCTGGGGAGGAGCGGCCAGGGGCTTCAGCGACGTGGTGCTGTTGACCCTCGGCACCGGTGTCGGCGGCGGCGTGTTGCTGGGTGGGCAGCTCTTCACCGGCCACAACGGTGCGGCGGCGGAACCGGGGTTGATCGGCGTGGATCCGGATGGTCCCGCATGCAACAGCGGAAATCGTGGATCCCTGGAACAGTTCGCGAGCATTGCGGCGTTGCGTCGCCTGAGTGATCGCGATCCCCGTGCCCTGAGCCAGGCTGCAGCAGCTGGTGAGCCAGCGGCCCTGGAGGTGTGGGAGCGCTATGGGGCTCGCCTGGGGGTGGGACTGTCCTCCCTGGTGTACGTCTTCACTCCTCAGCTTGTGTTGCTGGGGGGTGGCCTCGCCGGGGCCGCCTGCCATTTCCTCCCTGCAGTCCGACGGGAGGTGGAGCAGCGGGTGCAGGCGGTTTCCCGGGAGGGACTGCGGATTGAGGCTTGCGCTCTCGGCAATGGAGCCGGCCGCCTGGGGGCGGCGCGGCTGGCGCTGCTCCGCCTTGGCGGGATGATGGCCGACGACTGAGTCGTTTCCTTCCATGACCACTGTCCCGGAGCCTTCGGCAGAGCTGCTGCAAAGGGCAGGCGCCGTCCGTTTGGCTGCGGTGGAGCTGGGACAGACGGACGATCAACAGCGCGCTGACGCTCTCCGGGCGATGGCCGATGCTCTGGCGGAGCGGGCTGACACGATCGTGGCGGCCAACCGGGACGATCTCGAGCGCTCGGCCGCTGAAGGCCTGGCCCCCGCGTTGATGTCCCGCTTGAAGCTGGACGCCGCCAAGCTGGCCGGTGCCATCGATGGGGTGCGCAAACTGGCCACCCTTCCGGACCCTCTCGGGAGACGCCAGCTGCACCGGGAGCTGGATCAGGGCCTGGTGCTGGAACGCATCACCGTTCCCCTGGGAGTGGTAGGTGTGATCTTTGAGGCCCGTCCAGATGCGGTGGTGCAAATCGCTTCCCTGGCCATCCGTTCCGGTAATGGCGCGATGCTGAAAGGGGGCAGCGAGGCCCGTTGCACCAATGAAGCGGTGATGGATGCCCTCAAGCTGGGGCTGGATCGCAGTGCTGTGTCCGCCGATGCCTTGACGCTGTTGACCACCCGTCAGGAAAGCCTGGCGCTGTTGCGGCTGGATGGTCTGGTGGATCTGATCATCCCGCGGGGCAGCAACGAGCTGGTGCGATTCATCCAGGACAACACCCGCATTCCCGTGCTGGGCCATGCGGACGGCATTTGTCATCTCTACGTGGATGCTGCTGCTGAGGTGGAGCAGGCGGTTCGCATCGCCATCGACAGCAAGACCCAGTACCCTGCCGCCTGCAATGCCATCGAGACCCTGCTGGTCCATGAATCGATTGCACCGGCTTTCCTGGCGTCCGCGGTGCCGGCATTTCAGTCGGCAGGCGTCAGCTTGCGAGGGGATGAGCGAAGCCGCGAGCTCGGCGTCAGCGACGCTGCCAGTGACGCGGACTGGAGAACGGAATACCTCGATCTGATCCTTTCGGTGCGGGTGGTGTCCTCGATGGATGCAGCGCTCGAGCACATCCGGCGCCATGGATCACGCCACACCGAAGCCATCGCCACCGCTGATGAGCGGGCGGCGGAGCGGTTCCTGGCTGCCGTTGACAGTGCTGGTGTGTACCACAACTGCTCCACGCGCTTCGCTGACGGCTTCCGTTACGGCTTTGGAGCTGAGGTGGGCATCAGCACCCAGACCCTGCCGCCGCGGGGTCCGGTGGGACTCGATGGTCTGGTGACCTACCGCTACCGGCTGCGTGGTGACGGACACATCGCTGCCGATTTCGCGGACGGCACCCGCCGCTTCACCCATACCGACCTGCCCCTGTGACCGCCAACGACGTGATCCACGTGCGGGGGCTGCGCCTCTGGGCCCATGTCGGGGTTCTTGAGCAGGAGCGTCGGGACGGCCAGTGGTTCAGCCTCGACATCAGCCTCTGGAGCGACCTGTCGTCTGCCGCCGCCTCTGATGATCTGGCCAGCAGCCTCGATTACAGCCTGGCGATTCGTTCCCTGCAGTCTCTGGCCAGGGAGATTCGCTGCCTCACGATCGAGCACTTCAGTGATCGCGTGCTGGACCGTCTTGAGCAGCTCTATGGACCGGTACCGGTGCGTCTGACCCTGAGTAAGTGCGCGGCTCCGGTGCCTGGATTTGATGGTGTGGTGGCCGTTGAGCGCGTTCGCCATGGAGCTCCATGACGAGGCCCCTTGTGCTGGTGCATGGCCTGTGGGACACCCCTCGCGTGTTCCACCGTCTGATTCAGCGGATCGATCAACCGGATCGCCCTCTGCTGGCACCGCACCTGCCCCATGGCCTGGGGGTGGTTCCGCTGCGGGAGCTGGCCCGTCGTTTGGATCAGCACATCCTGCAGCAGTTCGGGCGCGACACAGCGATCGATCTGCTCGGGTTCTCCATGGGAGGTGTGATCGGGCGGATCTGGCTTCAGGAGTTGGGGGGGGCAGCACGGACAGCCCGTTTTTTCAGTGTCGGCAGCCCTCAGAACGGAACCCTGGCAGCCCTGCCTGTGCCCCGCCGTCTGTTGGCTGGCGTGGCGGACATGAAGCCCGCCAGTGATCTGCTGCTCCAGCTGAATCGACAGGTGGGTGGATTGGCACCGGTGACATGTCGGAGTTATTTCTGCCGCTGGGATCTGATGGTGTCTCCCGGCTGGATGGCTGTCCTGCCGTCGGGAACGCAAACGGAGTTGCCGGTGTGGACCCACCAGCAGCTCATTTCCCATCCGCAGGCGCTGCAGAGGCTCGCCCAGGATCTGGGAGCCTGAATCAGGCCGCCTGCAGGCCGGAATGACGGATCAGCGCTTCGCTGCTGGCGACGCGACCGCGGAAGGCTTTGAACACCTCAGTTGGAGCGCGGCTGCCACCGAGGCTGAGGACTGTGTCTCGGAAGCGGGCACCGGTGGCACGCACCTGATCCTCCTGGTCGAGACCCACTTCCTCAAAGGCGGCATAGGCATCCGCACTCAGCACCTCGGCCCATTTGTAGGAGTAGTAGCCGGCGGAATATCCCCCCGCGAAGATATGCCCGAAGGCGCAGAGGAAGCGATCTTCCGGGATCGGGGCCATCACGGTGGTGGTGCCGGCGATGTCGCGCCGGAACTGGTCGGGCGTCAGACCCAGTTGCGGCGTCCACTGGCTGTGCAGTCGCAGATCAGTCAGGGCGAAGTGCACCTGCCGCAAGGTGGCCAGGCCGGCGTTGAAGGTGCGGCTGCTGCGAAGTTTCTCCACTTCAGCCTGGGGCAGGGGCTCTCCGGTCTGCCAGTGGCGGGCCATGCCCATCAGGGTGTTCTGGTCCAGGCACCAGTTCTCCATGAACTGGCTGGGCAGTTCCACAGCATCCCACTCCACGTTGCTGATCCCGGCCGCTTCCGGTTCGTCCACGGTGGTGAGCATGTGTTGCAGACCGTGGCCGAATTCGTGGAACAGGGTCTCCACCTCTTCGAAGCTCATCAGGCTGGGGGCCTCGCCGACGGGGGGTGTCTGATTGCAGATCAGGTAGGCCACCGGCAGCACCAGACTGCCGTCGCTGTTGCGGTGACGCCCGAGGCATTCGTCCATCCAGGCTCCACCGCGTTTGCTGGCAGGACGGCTGTAGGGATCCAGGTAGAACGCAGCGATCGGTTCACCACCCCGACGCACGTGGAAGAAGCGCACATCCTTATGCCAGACCGGAGCCTCCCCATCGGCCGGCGTGATCTCCACATCGAAGAGGCGGGAGCAAAGGCCGAACAGGCCATCGAGCACCTGGGGCAGCGGGAACCATGGCCGCAGGGCTTCCTGGTCGAGATCAAACCGTTCGCGCCGCAGTTTTTCTGACCAGTAGGTGACATCCCATGGGGCCAGAGCGTCGGCTTCCGCAGTCCCGTGTCGTTGGGCACAGGCCTTGAGCTCCTCCAGCTCCTTCTCGGCCGCCGGATAGGCCGCGGCACGCAGCTCTTCCAGCAGCGCTTCCACGGCTGAGACGTCCTCGGCCATCTTGCTGGCGAGGCTCAGTTCGGCCCAGTGGCCATAGCCAAGTCGTTGGGCCTGATCCCGGCGTAGCCCGAGGATTTCCTCAATCAGCGGTGCGTTGTCCAGGTTTCCCTGGCTGGCCCGGCTCACATGGGCTCGATAGACGGTTTCCCTCAGTGAGCGGTCATCGGCGTGGGTGAGTACCGGGATGTATCTCGGCATGTCCAGGCCCACGAGCCATGGTCCCTTTTCGGCACTGGCTTCGGCGTCACCGGCCTCCCGAGCTGCTGCGGCCAGTGATTCCAAAGCCCGCTGAGGAAGGCCTTTCACCTGCTTGGGGTCCGTGAGCTTCAGCGTCCATTGCTGGGTGGCATCCAGCACGTGATTGCCGAAGCTGGTGGACAGGGCTGCCAGACGTTCGCTGGCCTGGTTGAAGGCGGTCTGATGCTCACCGTCGAGACCGACACCGCGTTGCTGCATGGACAGCAGTTCGGACTCGAGAATGCGCTGGCGGGTGGAGTTGAGCGGCTCACTGGGCTGGTCGCGCAGCTGGCAGAGGGCCCGATGCAGCACCTTGCTTTGTCCAAGGCGATTGCCCAGGCGGACGACATCGGGTTGCTGGGCGGCGTGGGCGTCCCGCAGCTCAGGCGTATTGCAGACGCCGTTGAGGTGGGAGATCACGCCCCAACTCCAGCGAAGCCGCTCGCCAATGCGCTGCATCGGCTGCATCACCTCCTCCCAGCCGAGGAAGGAATCACTGTCCAGTCTTGAGCGAAGCGCTTGCTCCAGATCCGTGAACTGCTGTTCCAGTTCCTTCAGCAGGAGTGGAATGTCCTGACGAACCAGTTCCGGTGTGATCTGCTCATAGGAGGGCAGACCATGGCCCTTCAGCAGGGGGGAGGACGTGGAGGTGCTCATCTCAACCGATGGGTAGGTGTTCGATCAGGGCCACCAGGGCCCGCTGGCCCAGGTCACTGGCCAGGCTGTCGGTGGACGCCTCGTAGAGGTCCATGGCGATCCTTGGCCAGATGCCGATCACCAGGGTTGGCACCAGCAGGCTCATGCCGATCACCAGTTCCCTGGGTCGCATGTCTTCAACGCTGGCCAGGGCTGGGATCCTGGGACCGAAAAACACCCTTCTGCACATGGAGAGCAGGTAGATCGGCGTCAGCACCAGGCCGATGGCGGCCAGAAGCACGGTGATGGCTCTGAACAGCGAGGTGAATCCCTCCTGACTGGTGATGCCGAGGAACACGGTGATTTCACTGATGAACCCACTCATGCCCGGCAGCGCCAGCGATGCGAGGGAGCTGGCCAGGAAGAACGCAAAGGTGATCGGCAGCGCCTTGGCCAGGCCACCCATGTTCGGAATCGAGAGCGTTTTCGTTCGCTCGTAGAAGACGCCGGTGAAGAAGAACATCGCAGCAGCGATGAGCCCGTGGCTCACCATTTGCAGCATCGCTCCGCTGATCCCCAGAGCATCCACCGCTCCGATGCCGAGCAGCACAAAACCCATGTGACTGACAGAACTGCAGGCGATCCGTCGTTTGACGTTGTCCTGGGCAAAGGCGTTGAGGGCGCCGTAGACGATATTGACGATGCCGAGGATGACCAGTGCCGGCGCCAGGGTGAGATGGGCATCCGGCAGCATCTGCACGTTGAAACGCAGCAGCGCATAACCGCCCATCTTCAGCAACACACCCGCCAGCAGCATGGAGACAGGGGCATTGGCTTCGCCGTGGGCATCCGGGAGCCAGGTATGGAGGGGGAACATCGGCAGTTTCACGCCGAAGCCCACCAGGAATCCCAGGTAGCAGAGCAGCCCGAAGCTTCCGCCCGGGGAGCGGGAGGCGAGTTCCGTGAGGTTCAGAGTGAACTGATCACCGGAGAGTGCCAACGCCAGTCCACTGATCAGGATCAGCAGTGATGCCAGGGCGGTGTAGAGGATGAATTTGGTAGCGGCGTACTGACGGTTCTGTCCGCCCCAGATGGCGATCAACAGATAAACCGGCACCAACTCCAGTTCCCAGGCCAGGAAGAACAGCAGGAAATCCTGCGAAAGAAACACCAGCCCCTGGGCTGATGCCTGCACCAGCAGAAGAGCGAAGTACAACTTGCATTTGCGTTGCACGGACCAGCTCGCGGCCACGGAGAGGAACGTGACCAATCCGCTGAGCACCACTAGAGGGGCGGAGAGTCCATCCGCCCCTAGGGACCACTCCAGGCCGATGGAGGGAAGCCAGCTGACCCGTTCCACCAGCTGCAGACCGCTCAAACCGGGGTCAAACCGGGTGCTGAACACCACAAGCATCAGCAGAAGGTCCGCCAACAGGACGGCCAAGGCGAAGTTGCGAGGCCAGGCGGTAGGACGCTTGTCGTCCCCTGGCATCAGGGGCATCAGCAGTGCTCCGAACGCTGGGAGTAGGACAATCAACGACAGCCAGGGGAAGGCTGAGCTCGCCATTGCGTCCGTCGCTAGCCCAGAGTCCATTCAGCGTCCGCAATCTTTAACAAAGCTAACAGGGCTGACCCTGTGAGCTGGGTACAACTACCCAGGTTCGGCGGGCTGCCAGTGACTTCCTGAAGTCTGCAAATTCAGCACGGGAGCCCGGCTGGCCACACCGGCACTTTCCCAGGCCTTGACCATGGCCCGACTCACGGCCAGGCCTTTGTCTTCTGTGCACAGGGCAATGATGCTCGGCCCCGCTCCGCTGATGGCGCATCCCCAGGCCCCTGCCTCCATTGCTGCGGCTTTGACCACGTCTCCGCCCTTGATCAGGCGCCAGCGGTACGGCTCATGCAGGCGGTCGTGCATGCCATCGGCGATCAGATCACCGTTGCCGGTTCGAAGTCCCTGCAGCAACAGGGTGAGTGCCCCCAGATTGACTACGGCATCGCTGACTGGGATGGCCTTCGGCATCGCCCGACGGGCTTCACTGGTGCTGAGGCGAATCGATGGAATGGCCACCACGGCCTTGACGCTGTTGATCCATTCGCAGCGCACCACCCTCCATCGCTGAGAGGCCGCCTTGGCCGTCATGCACAGCCCTCCCAGCAGCGAGGGCACAACGTTGTCTGGGTGGCCCTCGATGTCGATGGCCAGCTCCAGCAGTTTCTCCTTGCTGAGGGGTTCACCCACGAGGGCATTGGCTCCCATCAGTCCGGCCACGATGGCGGTGGCGCTGCTGCCGAGCCCCCTCGCTGGCGGCACCGCCAGACGGACCCGTGCTTCCAAGGCGACGGGCTCCATGTTCGCGGCCTTCCAGACCCGTTGAGCAGCCCGATAGACGAGGTTGTCAGGCCCGCCGCGCAGGTGACTGCCCTCCGTGCCTTCGATGATCAATTCGAATCTCTCGCCGCTTCCTTCGATCCGCCGCATCGCAAAGCGGTTGTTGAGATCCAGGGCGGCACCCAGGCAGTCGAAGCCCGGTCCGAGGTTGGCGGTGGTCGCTGGCACATCCACCACCACTTTCTGACCGATGCGCGGCTGCGCCATCCCTGATCGTCTGCTCAGGCCAGTGTCCCACCCGACTCCGCCAACATCCGTGCTCGACAGGCAGAGCTAAACAGACCGGCCTCCGGATCGATCACAGCGGTGACCTTCAGACCGCTGATGAACTCTTCAAACCGACCTTTGTCTCGCATCGCCTCAAGGAACAGAGGGGATTGCAGTCCCTTGAGTTGTTTGGAGGCTGTGCCGCCTCCCACCCAAAGTCCACCGCTGCAGAGTTCCTGCAGGGCGAGATCGCCCGTTGCCGAGCCGTAGGCCGATAGCCAGAGGTCAAGGGCGCGGCGCATCAGAGGGTCTCCCTCTTCAGCCGCCACGGACACATGCGCCGGCAGGTCACTTGCCATATTCCGCCGCCAGGCCTCAGCTACAGATCGGAGGGGATGGGATTGGCCCCCTGGTTGCTGCAACATCCAGTGGGCGATATGGCCAAGCCCTGTGCCGCTCACCACCCGCTCGATCGACAGGCGGTCGACTCCCAGGTCTTCCTTCAGCCAGCAGGCCAGTTGCCACTCCTCGTCGCTGCGTGGTGCGAATTCGCGATGGCCCCCCTCGCTCGACAGAGCCATGAGCCCACTGCTGGTTTGGACACCCCGAGCCATGCCAAGGCCGGTCCCGGCGCCAAGGATGGCCAGAGGACCTTGATCCTGGTGACCGTCCTGCAACACCACCTGCTGATAGTCCTCGAAGTGAGGCAAGCCGTAGATCAGTACGCCGAAATCATTCACGAGCTCCAGTTGCTGCATTTCTGCAGCAGCAGCCAGATCCTCTTCTTGCAGCTGCCAGGGAAGGTTGGTGATCCGTGCCTGCCGGTTGCGAACCGGTCCTGCCACCGCGATGCAGCCATGGGTTGGCGCATGAACGTCCTTGGGACGTTCCTCCACGAACGCATGAAGCATGGGCTCCAGCGACGGCCAATCCGCCGAGACAAACCGTTGCTGGTGGCGCTTGGTCAGCCTGTTGTCCTCCAGGTCATAGAGAGCCAGAAGGGTCTTCGTCCCCCCCATGTCGCCGGCGAGAAGAGTCGGACGGGGCATTGATCAAGGGATGGAGCTACCACTCAGGCTGCGAACAATCCCGATGAAGGGCAACGACCGATGGCTGTTCAGAAAAAATCCAACGGCAGCGGTCCCCAGGTGGTGCTGGGAGTGTTCTCGTCATCGCCGTGACCGCTGATGAGAATCCCTTCACCGAGGCCGTGCTCGATGCGGATGCGGATCGATCCACCTTGTTGGTTTGCTTTGAGGAAGACAGGGCCGTCTTCATCGCAGCTGCTCATCAGTTTCATGGCATCCCATCCCTGGCTTCGTTCCAGCGCCCGCAGGGCTGAAAGCGCTTGGGCAGCAGATGGAGCCATGACGCCGGCGGTGAACCAACTGGCGCTGGCCATGGCCTGGTGAAGCTCGGCCCGGAGCCGGTCGGCCGTTTCGGCGGTGAGCTCCGGCGCACCGCGTAAACGGGCGAGATCGCCGAGGGACGTGATGGAGGATTCCGTCATTGGTTCAGCTCCAGGCCCGCGGCGCGCTGGCTATTGGCCGTCTGGGCTGCATTGAGCAGATCTGCCACAGCCGTGACCCCCAGATCACCGTCGCGGCGGCTGCGCAGGCTGACGGCGTTCTGTTCGGCCTCTTTGGCACCGATGACGGCCAGCACAGGAATCTTCATCTGTTCGCCGGTGCGGATCAACTTGCCGAGACGGTCGCCGCTGCGGTCGATGGTGGCGCGAACGCCTGCTTGGGTGAGCTGGTCCAGCAACTGCTCCGCGTAGGGCTGCACCTCGTCGGTGACCGGCAACAGGCGCACCTGTTCAGGAGCCAGCCAGAAGGGGTAATCGCCGGCGTAGTTCTCGGTCATGATCCCGAAGAACCGTTCCAGCGAGCCGAAGATGGCGCGGTGGATCATGATCGGCCGCTGCTTGCTGCCATCAGCGGCGATGAAGTCGAGCTCGAACCGTTCCGGCAGGTTGAAATCCAGCTGTATGGTGGAGCACTGCCACATCCGGCCGATGGCGTCTTCGATCTTGAGATCGATCTTGGGGCCGTAGAAAGCGCCGCCGCCCTCGTCAATCTTGTAAGCCCAGCCCTTGCGCTCCAGCGCTTCGATCAGGCCCTTGGTGGCCAGGTCCCACACGGCGTCATCCCCGATTGATTTCTCCGGTCGGGTGGAGAGGTTGATTTCGTAGTTGTTGAAATCGAAGGTGGAGAGGATGCGCTCGGTGAGATCAAGGATGCGCAGGATCTCATCACTGATCTGTTCAGGAAGACAGAACACGTGGGCGTCGTCCTGGGTGAAGCCGCGCACCCGCATCAAGCCATGCATCACGCCGGGGCGCTCGTAGCGATACACCGTTCCCAGCTCCGCCCAGCGGATCGGCAGCTCTCGATAGCTGCGCAGTTTGCTGGCGTAGGTGAGCACGTGGAACGGGCAGTTCATTGGCTTGAGCTGGTATTCCCGCTCGTCCACCTCCATCGGGCCGAACATGCTTTCGGCGTAGAAGTCGAGGTGGCCTGAGGTTTTCCAGAGGCTGATGTCCGCCACGTGGGGGGTGTAGAGCAGCTCGTAACCGCCTTCGAAGTGGGCCTGGCGCCAGAAGTCCTCGATCAGCAGACGCATGCGTGAGCCGCGGGGGTGCCAGAACACCAGCCCGGCACCGGCTTCGTCCTCGATCGAAAAGAGGTCGAGATCCTTGCCGATGCGGCGGTGATCCCGGCGCAACGCCTCTTCTTTGCGGCGTTTGTGCTCGGCCAGCTGTTCGGGGGTTTCCCAGGCGGTGCCGTAGATCCGCTGCAGTTGGGCTTTGGTTTCATCGCCGCGCCAGTAGGCACCTGCCACGCTTTCCAGCTCGAATGCCTTGGCGTTGAGTTGACCGGTGTGCTCCACGTGGGGGCCGGCGCAGAGGTCCCACCACTCCTCACCCAGGGTGTAAAGGGTGATTGGCTCTTGCAGTCCTTCGAGAATCTCGAGCTTGTAGGGCTCGTTCTGGGTCTTGATCTTTGCCTCGGCTTCGCTGCGGCTCACCTCCACCCGTTCCAGCGGGAGCTTCCTGTTGATGATCTTGATCATCGACTTTTTGATCGCCTTCAGATCGGCTTCCGTGAAGGGATCGGGATTGTCGAAGTCGTAATAGAAACCGTTTTCGGTCCAGGGGCCGATGGTGACGCGTGCCTTGGGAAACAACTGCTGCACCGCCATGGCCATCACATGGCTCATGGAGTGGCGGATCTTCAGCAGCTGCTCATTTTCGCTGGTTTTGGGCAGAACGACGGGTGCTGAGGACATGACGGCCGCGCTGCTCACCAGTTTCCGGTCAGGGTCCGTCATCTTATGGGCCGTTGTTCAGTCGAACGTCATGACAGCCGGTGATGCTCCTCTCAAACAAGACGCCGGCGCTCTGATGGAGTCGCTGCTGATCTCGTTGCTGGATGACTTTGACCACTGGTTCCAGCGTGGCGAGCAGCTGCTGCAGGACTGTCCTGCCTCTGTTCTCAGTCACGACAATCAGTGTGCCTTTCGAGAGCGTCTTCTGGAAGGGCAACGCGCCGTTGCGGCGACGCGTGCCCTGATGAAGGCCTCGTCACAGCCGATGACCGTCTCCATGGAAGCAATGACGCCATTGCACGGCCTGGTCACGGAGGTGTGGGGCTTGGCCGCCAGGATCGGGCGTGCCAGCAGCTGATCAGGTTTCGCGTTGGGCTCTGAGTTGCCTCAGATTCCTGGCGTAGAAGCTCGCCAGTTCATGGTGGCTTTTGACGGGCTGGCCGTAGGCCGAACGACCCGAGCGGGTGGGGAAGGAAGCCCACTCCGGTGCCAGTTGCGCCATGGCTGCCGTCGTCAGGCCGCGGCTGTCGATTTCCTGCAGTGCTCCGCGTCGCTTGACCAGATGCAGTGCTGCCTGGTCCTGATGCTTCGGTTCGAAACTGTTGAGGCGCAGTTCCTTGGCCAGTCCTTTCCAGGTTGTGGGTAGAAATTGATACGCACCAGCTGCAGCGCTGGAGTAACGCTTCACCACGACCTTCTCCGGATGATGGGACAGGTCCTGAAAGCGGCCCCCGCCGTAAAGGGTGCGATAGCCCTTGTCTTCACCGTTGGTCCAGGTGCCCTCGGCGTAGCGGATGGTGTTGAGCAGAGCGCGACGTTCGGGAGTCATCCGGTAAGGGCCTTGCTCTTGATCATGCGCAAGGAGTGCCCGTTTCAATTCAGGAATCTTTCGGTTGCCAAGATTGGTGGCTGTGGCAACCGGTGATGCCCCGGCACAGAGAAGAACCCCACAAAACAGAGGGGCGGACAGAGACAACAACGCTGACCGCTCTGTGCTGTGAAGGAACTGCTGAGGCACTCAGGTCAAAAGAAGGAGCGACCAAACTGATGGAAGGACAGGGTCGGATACGAGAGGGACCCTAGAGGCCTTGACGATCTCATGAAAGTGTGTCTAAGCCGTCAGTGCGAGGGCTTGTGACACGTGAGACGCGCTGCCGCCGGTGCTGTTTGGGGGGATCCCGGGCTTGAGGGAATGGTTGCTTGTTGGAGCTGATCTGATCAGCTGGGCTGATTACTTCGGCAGTGTGATATCAGCTGCGCTTGGCAAAGCCTAAGGCGTTTCTCACTCTTTCCAGGGTTTCGGTGGCCACCGATTCCGCTTGATCGCGTCCCTTCTCCAGCACGCGATCGAGCTCCATGCGATCTGCCATCAGCTCTCTGTGGCGTGTCTGAATCGGCTCCAGAGCGGCCACGGCAGCCTCTGCCAGAAGAGGTTTGAACTGGCCCCATCCCATCTCGGCACATTCCTGAGCTGCTGCGTCGCGGCCCTTGCCGCTGAGGATGGCGTAGAGGCCGAGGAGATTGTCTGTTTCAGGACGATCGGGATTGCCGAATTCAAGTCCTCTCTCTGGATCGGTCTTCGCCCGTTTGATCTTCTTTGTGATGAGTTCGGGCGGGTCCAGCAGGGTGATGCGGCTGCCCTCGTTCGGGTCGCTCTTGCTCATCTTGCTGCGACCGTCCGAAAGGCTCATCACCCGGGCGCCCTCCATGAGGATGAGGGGTTTGGGCACCTTCAACACCGGTTGGTCCTCGCTTCCAAAGCGAGCGTTAATCCTCTGCTGGGCGATGTCGCGCGCCAGTTCCAGGTGTTGTTTCTGATCTTCCCCGACCGGCACGAGATCGGCGTCGTAGAGAAGGATGTCTGCCGCCATCAACACGGGGTAATCCAGGAGGCCAACAGACACGTTGTCCCCCTGTTTGACAGCCTTTTCCTTGAACTGGATCATCCGCTCAAGCCAGTTGAGCGGAGTCACGCAATTCAGCAGCCAGCAGAGCTCGCTGTGGGCAGCAACCTGGCTTTGGATGAAGATGGAGCAGCGGTCAGGATCCATGCCGCAGGCCAGATACAGCGCCGCGGTGTTGAGGGTGTCTTCAGCAAGCTGTGCCGGGTCGTGGGGAACGGTGATGGCGTGAAGATCCACGACGCAGACAAAGGTGTCGTGGCTCTCCTGGAGATCAACCCAGTTGCGAATCGCTCCCAGCCAGTTGCCGAGGTGCAGGGCACCGGTCGGCTGCACTCCAGAGAGAACCCTCGGTCTCCCCATGGATCAGGCCTCAGGGGCTGCTTCCTTGGACTCCTCCTCGCTGGGAAGGTCCATCGGAGTTTCGTCCGAGGGGTCTGCGGGGGCAGCATCGGCGGTGGATTCCGGCTCTGGCTCTGGTGTTGGCTCCGGCTCTGGCTGAGGCTTGGATGGACGTGCAAAGGGGTCGGGTCGTGAACCGCGACCGGCCTGGCGATCATCATCCGAGCGTCGTCCTCGTCCACCACCATCGCGACCGCCACCATCGCGACCACCGCCGTCGCGGCGGCCACGGGGGGCCTGATTGCGCTGCTGTTCGATCAACTCATCCAGCTGACCGTCTTCAAGCATCTGCCCCAGGGTTCGCAGGGCAAAGCCCAGGACGGCGACGGTGGAGCGAAGGTTGAAGGCCTCCTGAAGTGCCCGGGCGGAACGCATTTCGTTTTCGCTGAGGCGGATGCGGAAGCCGCCGCCTTCGCGGTTGCCACCACCACGGCCACCACGGGCACCGCCTCGTCCACCCTGGCCGCGGACATCGTCGCCTTGAGCCCCTTGCTGTTGGGGTTCACCGTAGGAATCACTCATGGCCCATGGCCTGGAATCAGGCGCAAGTGTGCCGCATCGGCGGTGTGCTGTCCGAAACCCAGTGCAGCTGATGATCTGTCGCTGCTCCAGCTCGGGGCAGCACCAGCATCGGAATGGTGGTGATTCCTGATTCGATCGATTGCCTGTAGCGACTGATCAACGCGAGATAGCGCTGCATGGTCCAGTCGTGTTGTCGCTCCTGTTGACTGGCCCAGAACCGTTGCAGTGCAGTGCGGCATGCATCGTCGCCAAATTCCTGCCAGCACTGCTCCTGAGCCTGCTGTGGTGACCATCCCTGCGCCACCAGTTCGCGGTAACGCGCCAGTTCCGGTGCGTCTTCGCGACCGTCGGGAGGTAGCCAGCGGTGCAGATCTCCCAACGGAATCATTTCCAGACGAAGCCAGCAGCGCTGTCGGATCAGGACAGGGAGCTGCCATGACCAGGCCAGGGAGCTGCGCACGTCGCTAAGCAGGTTCTGGAGTGCCTGCCGTTGTCGACCGGTCAGCCCGTCCAGTGGATTGTCCGGATCAACCATGGGTGCCTGTGTAGGTGATCCCGTCCTCCACATAATCCTTGGGTTCCAGATGAATCGTGCAGCGCACCGGTCCGAAGACGCGATCGAGTCGCTCCTCCACCAGTTCGGTGATGCGATGGGCTGTGGATAGGTCGTTGGTTTCCACCACCATGTGCATGTCGATGAACACCTGCTGACCCAGAACCCCGCGACTGGCGATGTCGTGACAGTTGATCACCCCGGCCACCGCCATGGCTTCCCGGTGGATTGATTCGGGCGCGATGGCGATGTGATCCACCAGCCAGGGCAGGGTGCGGCGCAGGACCTGCCAGCACACCCGGATCAGGAGGAGTGCCATCGGAATCGCCAGGGCGATGTCCAGCCATGAGACCTGCAGCCACAGGGCGCCCGCCATGCCAAGCAACACCACAACGGTGGTCCACACGTCGCTGGCGGCATGCTGGGCATCGGCCTTGAGCAACGCGCTTTTCAGGCGTCGGCCCTCCCGGTGCTCATAGCCCGCCAGCAGGAGGTTGAAGCCCAGCACGAGCACCAGCAGCATCAACTCCTGCCCGCCGACGCGGATCGGCGGGAGTCCCTCCAACAACCGTTCCCCGGAGCGCAGCAGGATTTCCAGCGCCGTGAACAGGATGAATCCGGCAATCCCCAGGGCCCCGATCGCCTCATATTTGTGATGGCCGTAGGGGTGATCCCGATCCGGTTGTGGGTCGGAGAGGTTGTTGGTGATCAACCCCGTCAGGCTGGAGAGTGCGTCCGTGGCGCTGTGCATGGCATCAGCGATCACCGCCAGTGAGCCACTGAGCACACCCACAAGCAATTTCAACAGCGACATGCTGATGTTCAGCCCGAGGGCCACCATCAGCACCCGCCGCACATCGGAACGCCGGTCACCGGACCTGCCGCCTCCTTGGCTTTCCAGGGCGATGGCCATCCATCGTTTGCAGCAACATTCATACGGTATGGAGAAGTCAACGCTCTGACCGGTCTTTCTGGTTTCTGAGCGCTCTCTGGGCTAAGACAACCACTCGAAGTCCCGGCGTTGCTTTGAAACTTCCGCTGTCGCTGGCTCCCCTCTGGCCGCCTCGCCTCGCCCTGGCAGGATCGCTTGTCCTGGCCGGTGGCGGCTTGCTGCTGGGTCAGTGGTTGGTGAGCGACCTCCTGCATGTTCCCGGCGGAGGACTGGGTCTGCTGGCCGCGGGTGCCGGGGTTGTCTGGATCGGTCGTCGCTCCAGGACCCCCCGCTTCGAGGAGCCCACCTCCGCTCAGGGATGGGTTCAGCGCTGTCGTTCCGTACTGGAGCAGTTTGAGGCTTTTGAAGGTGACAACACGGGGGGAGGGCAACAGCGGCGCCTGAGGTTGCAGCAGGTCCTGGATAGAGATGGGCCGCTGAAGCTGGCGTTGGTGTGTGTTGACGCCGCGAGTCGTCCCTCGCTGGAGTCTCTTCAGCGGGCCCTGGCCGGTTCGAAGCCTCTGGAACTGTCCTTGGCTCATCCCCTGGTGTCCCATGCCGGTGAACGGGTCTGGCCCACAGGTCTGGAGGATCAGGACCTGATCCTGTTCAGCTTGTCGGCACCCTTGATGGCGGCCGATCTCCTCTGGCTTCAGCAGCTGCCCTGTGAGCAGCCGGCATGGTTGCTGGTGCGATCGGGGCAGGGGCAATCTCCCAACGCGATTCGGAGCGAGCTGACGCTGCAGCTCGATGATCGCTGGCTGCAGCGCATGGTGGTTCTGGACAAGGAAGAGGCCAACCTGCGGAGTGCCCTTGTTCCGATTCGAAGCGAGCTTCAGAAGGCTGGGCTGACCTCTGAAACCCGCCAGCGTCTGCTTCGGAGACTGCATCAGTCCTGGCAGGCCGAACTGGAGCAGTTGCGCTGGGCCCGGTTTCAGCAACTGCAGGGCCGTACACAGTGGATCGTGGCCGGCTCGGTGTTCGCCTCGCCCCTGGCCAGCGTTGATCTCCTGGCCGTCGCGGTGGCCAATGGACTGATGATTCGTGAGATGGCCACAATCTGGGGCTCCACGGCGAAGGTGGAGCTGCTCCAGGAGGCGGCTGGCCAGTTGGCCCGCGTTGCCCTTGCCCAGGGGGTCGTCGAGTGGACGGGGCAGACCCTGCTGGGACTGGCGAAGTTGGATGGAGGCAGCTGGTTGATGGCCGGCTCCATGCAGGCCTTGAGCGCCGCTTACCTGACTCGGGTTGTGGGTCGCTCCATGGCCGATTGGTTGGCTCTGAGTGCAGGGGTCAGCGAGCCTGACCTCGCCGAGCTGCGGCAGCGGGCTCCCTTGCTGGTGGCCAAAGCAGCGGAGGAGGAACGTCTCAACTGGAACCTGTTCCTGCAGGATTCGCGCCGCTGGTTGCTTCAAGCAACTTCATGAACGCTTCATGAAGCACTTCATAAAGTTGTATTTAGTCCTGAGTCGGAATGTTGAAAAACCAGGTATTCATCACTCCTCTCCATAGTCTTGATTGACCGATCTCCTGGTCTGGAGTGAGGTTTATCCGTCTTCTTTTCTGTTATGTCCACCGCTATTCGCAGCGGACGCCAGAGCAACTGGGAAGCGTTCTGCTCCTGGGTCACAGACACGAACAACCGCATTTATGTGGGTTGGTTCGGTGTGCTGATGATTCCCTGCCTTCTGGCGGCCACCATCTGCTTCACCATCGCCTTTATCGCAGCACCCCCTGTTGATATCGACGGCATCCGCGAGCCTGTCGCTGGCTCCCTGATCTACGGCAACAACATCATCTCCGGTGCTGTTGTTCCTTCCAGCAACGCCATCGGCCTGCACTTCTATCCCATCTGGGAAGCCGCTTCTCTCGATGAGTGGCTGTACAACGGCGGCCCTTATCAGCTGGTGTGCTTCCACTTCCTGATCGGCATTTCCGCCTACATGGGCCGTCAGTGGGAACTCTCCTACCGCCTGGGCATGCGCCCCTGGATCTGCGTCGCCTACAGCGCTCCGCTGTCTGCTGCGATGGCTGTTTTCCTGGTCTACCCCTTCGGTCAGGGCTCCTTCTCCGATGGCATGCCCCTGGGCATCTCCGGCACGTTCAACTTCATGCTGGTGTTCCAGGCTGAGCACAACATCCTGATGCACCCCTTCCACATGCTGGGTGTTGCAGGTGTGTTCGGTGGCTCCCTGTTCTCCGCCATGCATGGCTCCCTGGTGACCTCCTCCCTGGTGCGTGAAACCACCGAGACCGAGTCCCAGAACTACGGCTACAAGTTCGGCCAAGAGGAAGAGACCTACAACATCGTGGCTGCCCACGGTTACTTCGGTCGCCTGATCTTCCAATACGCCTCCTTCAACAACAGCCGTAGCCTTCACTTCTTCCTGGGCGCCTGGCCTGTTGTCGGCATCTGGTTCACGTCCATGGGCGTGTCAACCATGGCTTTCAACCTGAACGGCTTCAACTTCAACCAGTCCATCCTGGATAGTCAGGGCCGCGTCCTGAACACCTGGGCTGACATGGTGAACCGTGCCGGCCTCGGTATGGAAGTGATGCACGAGCGTAACGCTCACAACTTCCCCCTCGACCTGGCTTCCGTTGAGTCCACTCCTGTGGCTCTGCAGGCTCCTGCCATCGGTTGATCTGGAATCAACCTGTTCCCTCGGGAATAGAACAAGCGATTCAGATCAACTGAATCGGAAAGCCTCCACCGCAAGGTTGGGGCTTTTTGTTGGGCCTTGCCCCAATCAGACCAGGAGTACGGCCAACTCCGACGGTCAACATGACCACGGTCACAAATCGGTCAAGGGCGTCAGGCGAGACTTGGTTTTGTTTCCGATGTCAGTAGCGGATGAAAATGTAGAAACCGTTTCTTGGGAGAGTGATGATGATGTTTCTTCAGCGCTCGAGTCAGGCAGCTTCTGGGCACCAACCAATCTCATGTTCAAGACGTTGCATCCACTGATGGCAGCGATGGTTCAGATGTGAGCCCTGGGGTAAGAGTCGTTCGTGCCGGGTGCAGGCAGGAATCGTGGTTCCGTCCTCACTCAGGGCGTGGCGGAATTGTTGGCAGGTGATGCACACCATGGCCGACCGGCTTGGGCGCAACGTTCCCGTGTTGAGGGTGGCCCAGTGCAGATCCGTTGACTTGTCCAAGGACTCATCTCGACGATAGGTACGCATGTACTACTCTGATTCCGTGGCTGCGTCAAGGTGTGGCTGCGTCAGAATTCCTCCATGACTGATCCAGCTCCAAGGCTTCAGTTCGATCTGGATGCCGACGCCATTCGTCTGTTGCACCGTTCCGTGGCTTACTACCTGGAGCGATGGCCTGGTGGTCCCGATCCGCGGGAGCAGCAGGATCTCCAGGCCCTGCAGCGGTTGCTGTACGCCGCTTTGCTGGAATGCAGCCTGCATGAGGATGGCCAGCGCTAAGAGGTCTTCATGCCTCTTCACTGAAATGCAGACAGTCAGCAGTTGCTGACGTAAAACTCAGTCAGTGATCTCTTAAATCCTTGGATTCTGAGGAGCGTCGCCGTTGGGATGCCGTCGAAGCCTGCATGGAGTGCATCACGCACTGCTCGCTTGACGACGGTTCATGCGTCACGACATGCGTGCGTGATCACCTTGGAAATGACGAAGAGCTCTGGGCCAGCAGTCTCTGCCTCTGATCCGTGATGGTTTCGTTGTTGATCGTCCTGTCGATCCTGATGGACATCTCCTGGCTGGGCTGGCGGCTGGTGATGGTTGAGCAGCAGCGTCACCCCGGTACCCGTGAGCGATTGGTCAAGCGCCTTGGACATCGCAGACGGCAACGCAGTTCCCTCCGCTGATGCTGTGATGTCGACAGATGTGGCCATCGCGCCAGGTCCACACCCAGGGTGAATTGCTTTTTGCATCGACCAGATCACGATGCTCGCTGAGCTTGACCGGGATGAATTCAGTGGCGTAGTCGAAGTCCGGATCCCGTATGGATTGGTTCAACACGAGGCTGCCGTCCTCTTCGGACACGGAGCGGTGATACGTTCCAAGGGGGATCTGTAGTGCCCCCATGGCGCGAACAAGATGAATGACGTGGTGTGGCTGATCCCATGATGGATTCAAGAGAGTGAACACCCGTTCACCGGTCAGAACCAGATTGTGGTCGATCTGATGTTTGTGGATGTAGTACTGCTCTGAGCCGTCGATATCAGGGGGTGAGGTTGCTGCACTGTGGTGCGCCACAACATCGGTGCCATTGCTTCCTGAGACACCTGCATCAAAAAAAGTGACAGCCGGCGTCTCTCGAAACACATGAATGGGAATGAAGTTCAACCGCATTTCGAAAGCCTGCTGGAATTTGTTTTGCTCGGCTCGTTCGTTCCGTGAATGTCGCTTCTGACTCCAACGTCATTTCATTGGCATACGGCATCCCATTTGAATGCTGCCTTCATCGATGAGCCGGCCCAGGCGTAGAGCGACCGCTTCTTCCGTCCGGTTGAACTCACTCTGATGCACGGTGATCCATGCCATTTCGCCTTTGGTGATCACACCAGTTGACATCGCTTCCAGGAAGAGTGTTCCGAGGGTCATGCGACTGGTTGCTGCTGATCAGACGTTGAAGCCGCTGAAGGGAGGCTGCACGGCCTTCTCAACTTTCTTCACACCACGGGACCGTGTGGACTGTCCATTGGATTGAACCTTCATGGCGTGCCTGACCTGGTTCAGGAGATCTCCGGTGGCTGGATGGATGCGGTGGAGTTGAGCAAATCCTTCGTCAAGGCATGGAGCCGTCTTTGAATGGTTCAGCGCGATGACGACTTGCCCGTTAGCGCATCCGTTGAGATGACCCTTGCAGGCAGCAACGACGCAAGTTGTTGTGCCGTCGTGGATTTGCCGCCTCAGTCAGGCAGCAGGTCCGACGAGAGAATGGTTTGGATGTAGTCGCTCATCTCTGATTCGGCGCGCAGGTTAAAACGCTCAGCCGCCTGCTCATTGAGCCACTGCTCAGCTTCAGCATCCCTGTCATCGATCCAGGCGATTACCTTGTCGAGCTCGTGGTCCATCGGGTAATGAAGTTCATCAACATCATTACCCAACAGTTACGAATGTGGGGGACAAGTCAAGATACGAATCGTTCGTAAATCCAGCGCGTCAGCGACCCAAGAATTGGAACCGGGCCAAAGGTGGGACCGACAAAGTCAAAGTAGTCCCGGTGCTTGACAATGCGGCCGTCGTCCCCAAAGACAAGACGAGTGGTCCCTGGGTAGATGAACTCCACACCCTTGATTTTGAGGCCCATTCGCCATTCCACGAAGGCAAGCTCCCCAGTGATGGAGACATTGCTTGTTTCGAGGAAGACGTCGTCGCACCGCTGAATCAATCCATCCTGCGCCTTGATGTAAGCCTCAATACCCTGCCGTTCCTGGGTTGGATCGATGAAGTGAACGTCCTCGGCGTAGACCGCTCTCCATTGATCGGGTGTTGGACCCGGCTCTCCATAGGGTTTGGTGAATAGCCTACGGAGAGCTTTGGTATCAAGGGGTGGATGAATCATGGATTAGAACTCGAAGCCCACCTGGCCGGTGATGCGGTTATCGCTTTCGGGTGTAGTCATGCTGTTGTATGTGGATACAAACTTAAGGGAGGTGAACAAACCGCTGTCGAAGGACGGAAAGAACTTGACCGCGGCACTGAATATATTCGTCGGCTTGATTTCATCAGCCGCCATGGCCGACAGGGTGTTATCAATATTGAACTTGAACGATTTGTTCGGAGCCCAGCTGAGTGCGGTGATGAAGCTGCCACCTGCGTAGGTGTTTCCGCAGTACTCGTCGCTGCTGCAATCATTGCCTCCCTCGTTCCAATGCAATGCAGGTCCAAGTGAGAGCGAGAATGTTGTTGTTTCGGTGTTGATCAGAGGAAAGCCGACACCGACTGAGCCTTCGACCACGTTGACGCCGGTATCATTCAAGCCGTTGTATTGATAGTCGCTTTTCGCGTAAAGAGTGACTGTCTTGTTCAGGAAGCGGTCATAGCGAATGTTTGCCATTCCCTTATCGGTTTTGACTTCAGTCGGTTTTCCCTTGTCGTTGTTTTTGCTGTAGTTCAAGCCAGCTTGGATCTTCAACCTGTCGGTGTCACTTTTGTAGTTGCTGGTGCCGCTGATGTTGGCTGTAAAGGTTCCATCTCCATCTTTATTGCCGGCGTTGATGCCTCCTGAAATCGTCGACGTCCAGGCGGGGGGCTTCTCGACAGGCTTGATGGCGTCCTGGCTCACCTCCAGACGTCCGAGTTGGGGATGCACCAGCACCTTCACCTCATCAGTGCTTTCCTCGGGAACCAGCTCGGCATTGATGGTGTCGCCATTAAGGAGTGTGAGCTGGACCGTTTCTGCCACTGCAGCTGGAGCAGCAAGAAGCGCAGCGGTCAGAACGACAGGGAGGGAGCGCAGGGCCATGCTCAGCTGAAAAATCCTTTGGACTGCAGCCAGAAACCGATGGCGATCAGGGGGCCGAAGCCGGCGATCAGCAGCGTGATCTTCAGGCGAAACGGTGAAACCTGAGCTTTGTCGTGCCGTAGGGGCATGGTTCTGAACTGGATCGGTAATTATCCCTTAGTTAAAGAAATTATGTCGGTCTGTCCTGGATCGATGTTCTGGTCGGCTTGTTGCAGAGGTCCCCAGAGCCCTGTCTTCAGAGCTCGTAGTCCGCTTCGAACTGATCGATCAGGCCTTTATAGAGAGCAAGAAGGCCTTCGGTTTCCTCGCAGAAGCCATCGGTGGTGTACTTGGCCACAAGATTCACCACCGCTGATCGAACCTGCCCAAAAGCTTCCAGGTATTCCCCCTGGATGTCCTCGTCGCGGATGTCGTTAATCAGCGCTGAGATCAGTTCGATCTTTCGCTTCGCGGCCGCCATGTCGGCTTCCATCTCCTTGTTCAGCTTGCGGCGCTTCTTCGGCATCTCCTCGTCCGTAGCTGGCTGAGGCTACGGGAGCAGCTGCTCGTCAGGGAGCTTCCTCGCCCAGGAGGTAATCGAATTTCCCGATCGGCACTCCGTTGTGGCGAAGGATGGCGAAGGCGGTGCTGACGTGGAAATACGCATTCGGGAGCACAAAGGACCGCAGAAAGTCCTCACCTTCAAACACCCGCTCACCACCTCCCATGCTCGCTGGGATGGGGAGTCGGATCTGTCTCTGTTCGGCTCCGTCAAGGGTCATCGGGTCGACGCTTTCCATGAATTGGACGCTTCGGCTGATGCGCTCCAGCAGTTGCTGCACGGTCGTTTCGTTGTCGTCCATCACAGGGGCCTCGCACCCCGAGAGTCGTGCCACGCCCCGGCGGGAGATGTCGGTGGCGATCTGCACCTGACGTGTGCAATCGAACATGTCTGGGTAGAGGCGACTCGTCAGCAACACCTCAGTCGGGAAGCCGTTGTCCTGAGCATGGGCGTCGGCCCGTTTCAGCAGGTGGCTGAGGTTGCTGAGGTTCTTCACCAGGGGTGGAACCAGGGCGGCGTGGAAAGAGCGCGACAACGGGGTCTGACCCATGGGGCTGCTTCTCTAGCCTCTCCGGAGCAGCAATGACCAGCATGAAGACGACACTGCGAGGAATCACCTATGTGTCGGTCTGGGTGGTGATCTGGGGCACCGTTGCCTCTCTCATGGACTGGATGCTGCTCACCGGAGAGGTGTACGAGACCGGCACGTCAGGTCAAGCGGTCACCTTCATTGGCTACGGAGCGGCAACCGTGGTGATGGCCACGCGATACGCCGGTCGATTCCTCGCTTCTGGTGATCAGCAGAGTTCAGACCGGACTGAAAGCACGGATCAGCAGTGATGCGCCCATCAGCAGGGCCAGAGCTTCAAAGGCTCGTTTCACCATCCCGCTTCCCCTGACCAATGACAGATGCGCTCCGAGGTAGCCACCGATCAGGGATCCTGCGATCAGCGCTGGCAGCCATGGCCAGTGAATCTCGCCGCTGAATCCCAGAACCAGCGCCCCACTGCCGTTCCAACCCAGGCCAACAAGGATCAGGGTGTGGGCGACGGCTCGGGAGTAGCTCAACCCGAACCAGCGGACCAGCCAAAGGGTCACGAACAGTCCAGTCCCCGAGGTGAGCGATCCATTCAGCAGGCCGATCACAAACAGCACCGCAGCTCCGATAACAACGGTTCTTTGGGTCAGAGGCGTGGTGTTGTCCGTTCGGCCCAACTCAGACCGGCGCGCTGAATACAGACCAAGCCCAACGGTGAGCAACCCCAGAGCTGCAGTCGCGACATTGTCTGGGATGGACAGAACAGCGTTGGCGCCGAGCCAGACACCGGGCAGTCCAGCCAGCAGGACCAGGGCTGAAAGATTCCGGTTCAGGCTGCTGGCCCGCCAGTGGCGTCCTGCGGCGCCGATCCCCAGGGCAACACTGGCCACCTTGTGGGTGGCGAGGGCTGATGCGAATGGCAGTCCGAGCAAGACCAATGCCGGCAACTGCACCAGGCCCGCCCCGCCACCTGCAAACGCCGATAGAGCGTTGGCAACCACCGCGATCACGGTGAGAACGATCAGCGTGGGCATTGTTCACCCTTGTGTGAGGAAGGCGATCGGCACGGAAAAGGTGACGATTTCATGGGGGTCCCCCGGAAGAATCGCGACGCAGGCCACTTCCCGGTCGCTGTGGGCTTCTCGGGTTTTCATGACGAAGTCGGTGGCGTCCTCCATGCTCCACATCGGAGCGTCGCCCTGGCGGCGCTCCTCCTTGTAGGCCTGCCAGACCTCGGCAAAGGCATCGGCGTCGGCCCCTCCGATGGACTCATTCAACGCCTGATCCACGCCCACCGCCTCCATCCGCTCGAAGAACTGCCGCATCAGAGGATGGCCGATGGTGGCGGATGCCCGCACCATCGAGTTGATGGTGCCCACTGGAGTGACCATCAGTTTCGGGGTGTTGCGCCTGGCATCGATCACCCCCACGGGCAGTCCCAGATCCCAGTTCACGCGACCGCTCACGGCACAGGCGAGGTCGAACAGCCCGTTGGCGCATTGCTTGATCAGGCTCTGGATTTGAGAGCGTTCCATGGCGTTGTCGGTGTTGGCGGACGCCTCCGGATCCTGTGCGTTGTTGCCAGGATTGATCTCTAGCGCCGCCGTAGTGATGTCCTTAGTCCAGATCTACCTGGATGCGGTCACCCATCAGGTGATCACCAGTGAGGAGCTTGCCTTCATGGCGGGTCATCACGATCACTTTGATCGCACCGAGCAGAAGCTCAGCGCGCGTCTCGAGCAATTGATCAGCGTCGGGAGCATCAGTGTCGGATCCCGTTAACTCTGGTTATCGAGGTTCAGCGACTGCCCTTCAGCCGGTCCGTCCCGACGACCCGCGCTTTGCCAGCTGCGGCAGCCTTCTGCTGCCTCAGGACGATCCTTCTCCCTTCGGCCCCCAGGACGCCGAACTTCATTTCGATCCTGACGGGGATCCACGCTTCTACCTGATGCGTCTCCGTCGTAGGCCTCCGGTGTTGGCGGCCATGACCTCACACCAGCGCGTGAGTCAATGTCTGGGGTCAGCCGATGCTCAGCCGTGGTGGCTGGCCGTTGCCCCTCCCGGCCCCCCTGGCGCAGACGGTGCGGTTGCGTCTGATCAGGTGTTGCTGGTGAAGCTGCTTCCGGGGGAGGGGATCAAGCTGCACCGCGGCACCTGGCATGCCGGCCCTTTTCTCACCACGCCATCCGCACTGTTTTTCAACCTCGAATTGCGGACCACCAATGACGATGACCACAACTGCCGGTCGGTGGATCAGCCGCGACCTCTTGCTCTGATCTGACTGCCGTCAGGGCATTGCGACGACGCCGGACCAGCTCTGCAGGGCATCAGGTGCGCCCTGGGTGAGGGCCGACACGGCCGTGGCCGAACCAATGGCGATTCCTGCCACAAGTCCGAGGCCGAACAGAATTGCTCCCGTCAGCACGACCCGTTCATTGAGAGGCATAGGAGCTGTGTTTTGTCAAACCGACTCTCGATGCTCTGCCATGACCTGGCTACTGATGTGTTACGAGACTTGATCGCCTGCTCGGTGGTGAGCATGTGTGCTTTCGGCAATAAAGGTAGAAATACCGACTGATTCAGCGGTGGTTGCCCCGCTACGACGCAGTGGTCGTCAGGCCTGCCCTCAACCATGAAAACCATCGACGAACACATCCAGAAGGATCAGGAGGAATTCCTGAAAGCCCTCTCGGAGCACAACGAGGGAAAGGTGCGCCATCTCACCGAAGAGCTGCAGTGGTTGCTGGATCACAAGAAGCAATTCCCCAACGACAGCCACGATCCATCACCGCTCGAATTGTTCTGTGAGCAGAACCCCGATGAGCCTGAGTGCCTGGTTTACGACGACTAAGCCGGACCTGTTCACGACCCTTATCTGAAAAAACATGCAGTACTACGTCTGCAACGGGCAGATCCCGACTGAAACGCAGGATGAGGGCTACACGGCTTTCATCGAATACATGGATTCCGGTGCTGCGGGGGACAAGTTCGACGGTTTCGAACTGGTGGCTCGGCTGCACATGCCGGAGTCCGGACGGGTTTGCGTGATCTGCAAGGCCGCCGATGCCAAGGCCCTGTTCCGTCATTTCATGTTCTGGCGGTCCATGTTCGGACTCGATTTCGAGTACGCACCGGCCCTGACCTGCGCTGAGATGGTCGAAATGCAGAAGGAGCACAACGAGAGGCTGGACGACGTCGACTGACGTTTAGGTAAAAATACTCAAAAAGCTCTCTGCCCCCCGCAAGCGGCGCGGTTGGACGCAAAAGTTCATTAACTTTTGTCGGTTTCATGTTCGGCCCCGATGATCCGACTCGTCCTAACCCGCGCCATCGCGGCCGACCTGGGCCTCCTGCTTCTCCGTGTGTTCACCGGATCCCTGCTGATCCATCACGGTTACGAAAAGCTTGCCAATATTGAAAATTTTGCTGACGCCTTCGTGCGTCCTCTACATCTGCCCTTCCCCATCCTGCTGTCCTACGTGGCGGCTTTCTCGGAGGTGATCGGCAGCTGGCTGCTGATCACCGGTCTGCTGACCCGCATGGGCGCGATGGCCATTGCTGGAACGATCACGGTTGCGATCTACCACGCCATCGTGACCGCCGGTTTCAACATCTACCTGCTGGAGCTCCTGGGCCTCTACTTTGCAGCCGCCCTTGCGGTGCTCGCCTGCGGCCCTGGCCTGTTCTCCATCGATGAATTGATTGCCCGTCGCTTCGAGGCACCCGCTGCTGACAGCAAAGAGACCCTGGAAGCCCTTGCTGCCAAAACCCCAGCGATTACCGAGGCTGCAGCAACTCGTTGAAGTCCTGATGCCGGTTGAGTTCATCAGTTCCGGTCCCGTCCATGCGGCGGGATCGTTGCTGTTGGCCCACGGGGCCGGAGTCGAAGCTTTGTCTCCGTTTATGGAGTTCATCGCGAACGGCTTGTCCGATCGCGACTGGAGGGTTCATCGTTTTGATTTCCCTTACATGGTCAAACGGAGGCTGAAGGGACGAACGTCGCCCCCGGATCGACCAGATGTTCTTTTAGGCGCTTTTCGGGACGCCATTGATCAGCTCAAACCAGTGCAACCCCTGGTGATCGGTGGCAAGTCCATGGGGGGACGGATCGCCAGCCTGCTTCTGGACGAGTTGCACGACATCTCAGCCGTTGCAGCTGGAGTTTGTCTTGGCTACCCCTTCCACCCCCTGGGCAAGCCTGCACAGTTGCGGACCCAGCATCTGGTGGAGATGACCGCTCCCTGCCTGATCGTTCAAGGTGAGCGCGATGCGATGGGCCGCGTGGAGGAGGTGCCCGGATATGGCTTGAGTTCAGCCGTCAGGTTGCAGTGGATTCCCGATGGGGATCACAGCTTCACCCCTCGCAAGCGATCGGGGCGAAGCGAGGAACAGAACCTGGAGCTGGTGATTGACCATGTCCACAAGTTCCTCCAGTCGGTTTGTTGCTGAAGCAGTTAATAGGGCGTAACATTATGTAACTTTCGAGTTGCACCATGGCTGACTCCGCTCCCAAGTCCCGCGACGATTGGTATCAGGATGCTGCAGAGGCCCAGATTCAGTCTGAGCGCATGAACCGCGCAGAGCTGCTCAACGGGCGTGTCGCCATGCTCGGCTTTTTGATTGGGCTGCTCACCGAGCTGATCACCGGTCAGGGCATTGCCAGCCAGATCGGCTTTGGGTTGCTGGGGATCGGCTGATCCAGGGGGTCGGTCAGCTGTCACTGTGACAGTTGACCTGCTTTCACGCTCCCGCTTCCCCAACCTCCTGGGGTTCGCGAGATTTCAGATGTGAGGAGGCCATCCGGCGTGGAAACAAGGTCACACGCCGGTGAGCCAAGACCTGCCTTCGGCGGGGTCTTTTTTTATCGCTGCAGCTGGCCCCATAGCCACCAACCAGCCCCCGCCAACAGCACCCATGGCAGAGGCAGCTTCAGCAGAATGACCAACACCAGAATTCCAGCGCCGATGGCCACTCGTCGGGTCTGCTGACGGGCTTGGGGCGTCATGTATCGCCAGCGTGGAATCAGTGGCATGGATCGATCGGACTTTGTTTGAGGGTCGCATTGCCTCGGTGAGGCAGCCAGTCAAGGCAGAATCAGGAAGTCGTCATTGCCGCCCGATGAAAGAGGTCAGCCTTCTGGAGATGATCGGTCGCTCCATGGCGAAAGTTGCCGCAGGGGCAGGCATTGCAGCCCTGTTGATCTGGCTCACGTACGTGATGCTGGATTTCGGGCATATGCAATCCGGTTTCACCCTGCCGCAATCGCGGTATTGAGCCGGCTGCATGGATTGGAACAGCGCCACGGTTGGCCTGGTGGTGACCGGCTCTCTATTTGCCGGACTGCAATTGTGGTGGATTGGTTCACTTCTGCGCCGCAATCGTCGAAGGCGAGGTGCTGAGCCGTTGAGCCAGAAGGATTTCCGCCTGGAGCTCGAGCGCATCTTCAGCAAGAGCCCCTGAGCGGTGCGGTCATCCCCCTGCTGACCGAACTGGTTTTGCAGGACACGTCTCCATAGGGTCGAGTCATCCCTGAACCATCGCTGATGATCCGAAACGACGCACCGACGATTCCCGATGCGTTGAGCCATCGGCAGTTGAATCAATGGCTCGAGTCCGCTGTAAAGGACCCTTCGACTTCAGCTGCTGAGGAGATTGACACCCTCACGCCAGAGCTCGCACGCTGGGCCGGGCAGACCCGCTCCCTGCTGCAACGCATCGCACAGGAGGGTGAATCCATCGGTGCTCAGCGATCACCCCAACAAGTGATGGCACTTGGAAGCTTCCGCACCCATCTGGTGCTTGCACTGCAGGCATTGAAGGCGTCTCAGCCGGGTCGTTGATGAAACAGCTACCCGGACGAGCCAGACCCCGGTGGATTCAGCTGGTCATGACAGGGGTGGTTACGGCTGTCGCCACCATCTGGATGGTGAGCCTCCTGCCATTCCTGTTGCTGTTCACCCTGGTGTTCGCCGTGCTGTTGATTCCGGTGGTGCGGCGTCTACGCCGGAAGATGGATGAAGCCGAGCTCCATCCCGGAATGCAACAGCAGACAGGGGGTCGATCAACGGTGGATGTGACGCCCTGGCACCGACAGCTGCGCAATGTGATGAATCAGCTGCTGAACAGATCTCCCACCATCGACCGGTAGCGTCCGAGGGAAGGTCCGGCATTGCGAGACCGATTGGGCAAGGTGCGACCCGGGACGAGGTGATCCGGTGCGAACGTTCTCAGGGTGATTTCCGGCGCTTGCTCCTGCTCCTCGGCCAATTGCTTGCGGATGGATTCGGACGTGGTGAGGGCTGGAGCCTCAGTGGTTTCCGTAACCACCGGTTCTGTTGGAATCGGTGTGACCTCAGCCTTTTTGGATCGCAGGGGCCAGAGGAACAGAAAGCTGAAAACAAGAGCTGCGATCGACGTGATCGTGCCGGTTAAACCCAGAGCAATGCCCTTGAAATTCCAGGCGATTCCCGAGGCCGCCAGACCGAACGTCCCGGTGGCGGCGAGAAGCAACCCCACCAACGACACTTCAGGCAGCTGAAGGGTCAAGCCGTTGGTTTCCGTCGCCTCTGCATCAACTGTTGCTTCCTCAACGGGCTCCGACTGCAGGGGCCGCAGCAGAACAAAACTGATGGCCAGCAGCACCAGAGCGGTCACGGTTGTGCTGAGACCCAGGGTCTTCCCCTGGAAGTTCCAAAGAATTCCCCCACCAGCGAGTCCGGCGACACCAAGGGTGGATAGGCCGATGCCACTGATCAATCCGAAACGTTGTGCCATGGATCAGTTGCTCCCCTTGGATTGTGTGGCGGCGTAGGCCACGGCACCGCCGGCGACCAGGGTGAGCAGACCTGTGCTGATCAGAAAGCCCACCAGCATGGCGAAGCCGAGAACGGAGCCCAGGAGCGACATCTTGATCCGCAACAGCTTCGACTTGAACAGAAGGATCAGCAGCAGGCTGACTGTGGCCTTGAGACCGGCGATTTTTGCCGCACTGATCGGGCAGAACGGAGGTGGCAGGAACATCGGGGTCGGCCGGATCTCATGAGGTGTGAGGGATTCTGGCTAACGCGATCAAGCTCTGTGACGCCGGCATAAAAAAACGGACCCGTCAGGGTCCGTTTCTCAATGCTTGGAACGTGCTCAGCGGCGGCGGTTGCGGGAGCGCTGCTTCAGTTTGCGCTTGTACTTCTCCACGGGGGTCTCGTGGTGGCGGATGCGACGCAGGTCGGAAAAGATGCCGGCCTTGGCCACAGAGCGCTTGAAGCGACGCAGCGCGGATTCGATCCCTTCGTTTTCGCCGACTGTGACCTGACTCATCCGTTTCCCTGAGGGAGAGCAAAAAACAATCTTACCAGCCAGTCTTCGTTGTGAGTCATTCATTCCCCCTGTTATGGCAAGGCTTGCCTAACTTCCACTCAAGCGACTTGCTCAGTTCAACACCGACGGTGATCCAGCCCTGATTCGATGGCACAAGACGATGATCAATGCCCTGATGCGGCGTACCGGGATCGGTCTCTACGGGCTGATGTGGCTGTCCTTCGTCAAAGGGGCACTGCTGACGGCTCTGATCAGTTGGTTGATCCGTTGATTTGATCAAGAAATCGCACGGAAGCATGTCAATCGCTGATCAGGCTGGGAGCCTCATCCCATGGGAATCACGCACTGCCCCCTCTGCATCGGACTCGCTGTTCTGTCAGCGGTTCGATTCATGGCTCACCTGACGATGGCGGTTCAGTTGGAACGCCAACGGGCCTCCACCAGCATCCACCCAGCCCTCGTGCTGGGCACAGTGTTTGAGCTCTGAGGAGCAGCCTCAGGGATCAAAGCGATCCACAAGGCTCAGATACGCATCGTCCGCCTCCTGCATCGCCTGGTCGTCCTCCGGAAAGCTGCAGCCATACAACAGATTGATCACCCGTCCGAGATCCATCTCCCGGTCAGCCACCTCCTGCCAGAGCCGCGCTGACAACTGCCCATCGGCCAGGACAAATTGTGCACTCACCAATTGTCTGGTGAGGCTGAAGTAGCTCTGCCGGTCGTTGCGTTGGCGGCATTCCTCAGTGGAACGGATGTCCTTGGAGGGCAGCAGTCCGTGGATGGCGGTTGCAGCGGCTTTGAGAAGTTGCATGGCCCCACTTCACTGTGTTCTTCAAGTGTGAATTGTTGGGATGTGCTGACAACGGTGCTTAATGCCTAAGTGGCTGACGATGTTTCCTGAAAGTTGAGTATTTCGACGCAGTCACGATCGACGGTGTCATCGACGACTGTTTGTAACGTCGTGTGAACTACGCTCATTCCGTCGAATCAGTTTTATGGAAATTCTTGTGATCGCAGCGGTTTTCATCCCCTTCTCCGCACTTGTGATGAATGCATTTGCTGGAGATGCCGAAGACGATTTTGATTTCCTCTGATGGAATCAAAAATTCTGGCCCTCCTGGCCTTCGGTGCCTCTGTTATGACCCTGTGGGCTTGGCTTGTGGCCAATCTCCCGCAGATGGCGTCTGACCCGAACAAGTCTGACAGCCGCCGTTGATGCGATAGGGGGCGAGATGTCCCCGCAGGCAGCGCGTGCCGCGGAAGAACAAGGTCTGCCCAAGTTCCCTGGCATGGGCATCGGTGAGGGGCAGCGTCAACCACCGCTCAGGAACCACCCCCTTGAGCTTGGAGCGATCGAGCTGGGCCTGGGATCTGCGGTCTTTCTCCTCTTGATCATTCTTGAGGCAGACCCCTTCCACCTGTCGTTCGCGGGAGCAGGTTTCACAGGCATCAACGATCGGTTTACGGCGCGTGGTGTTCAGGGAGAGTTTGTCTCCGGGGACCTCCCGTTCCCTGCCGCAGGAGCATCGGCACCACCAGTAGGCATTGCCAGCCTTGGTGCGTCGTTCCGAGGCCCGCACCACCGTGAGTTGTCCGTAGATCTCGCCGATACGGTTCCTAGGGGAAGAAGGCATTGTGCAGGTGTTGCTTGTGTTCGGCGCAGCACAGCGCTGAACAAACGAATCAATTAGAAGCATCTTGCTTCTGATCCGCCAACCATGCTCGGCCTGTTCAACCAGCAACCTGAGGTCTGCAACGTCCTGGGCGATTCCATCACCCTGCGCCTCACCACCGAGCAGACCGATGGGAAATACAGCGTCGCGGAATTCGCAACTCCCGGTGGTGTTGGGCAGCCTCCCCACACCCACGCCTGGGATGAGACCTATCTGGTTCTTGAAGGTGAGCTCAACCTCAACATCAACGGTGAAACCACCGTTGTCGGCACCGGCGGTTGCTACCAGGTGAAAGCCGGTGTGGTTCACGCTCCCACCCCCAACGGTGACTTCTGCCGTTACGTGATGGTCGGCCAGCCCGGCGGCGTGGAATCCGTGTTCAAGAGCCTCAAGGCCAACGAGAAGGACCTCAACGACATGGCCAAGGTGGTCGAAATCGTGACCAAGGAAGGGGTCAACATCGCCGCCTGACCAACGGCTCCCTCACTCTTATCTCCGTATCACCCATGGCATCCCGTTTCTTTCACGTTCAGCATGAGTTCCGCGCCGGAACCGCTCAGAATTGGTTCGAGACCGTTCAGAAAGCTCTGGCCCCCGGTGGTGGTTGGGACGACGCTGTGAAGCGCAACCTTGAAGCTGGTTACTACAACCATTGCTTCAATCCCGTTGGTCTGGAAGGCCCCGCTTTCTGCATCTGGGAAGTGCGTGAGGGCATCAGCGACGTTGAATTCCAGACCTTCATCGATGGCCCCAACGGTCCCGATATGGGCACCGGCGCCTTGCTGAACATCTGCCGCGAGATCAACGTTGAACTGGCCGGGAACACCCCGTATCCCCGCAAGTTCGCCTGATTCAGGTTGAAGTCTGATCGTGCAGCTCGGCGAATTTTTCCGCCATCGTCGGGTTGCGGCGCGTCAGCTTCTTCACCGACACATCCTGCGCCTTGTCATTGGCAAGCCGCAGATTCCGATCGGCGCCGAGAAGAGCATCTTTTGTTTTCTGCAGGTGATCGATCGATTTATCGATTTCATCGATGGCCGTTTGAAAGCGACGGGAGGCGAGATCGTAATTTCTGGAAAATGCCGTCTTGAACGCCTCAAGATCGTTTTCGAAGTTGGTCACATCAATGTTCTGAGCCTTCACCAGTGCCAGCTCGGCTTTGTACTCCAGTGATTTGAGGGCCGCGTTGCGCAGCAGGGTGATGAAGGGAATGAAGAACTGCGGGCGGATCACATAGGTTTTGCTGAAACGATGGGAGACATCAACAATTCCTGAGTTGTACAACTCGCTGCCCGGTTCCAGCAGGGAAACCAGTACGGCGTACTCACAGCCTTTCTCACGTCTGTCCTTGTCCAGCTCCTTGAGAAAGTCCTCGTTCTTTTTTTTGGTGGCTGTGGTGTCGGCCTCATTCTTCATCTCAAACATGATTGAGATGATTTCGTTCTCGGCTTCGTCGCTGTCACGGAAGATGTAATCCCCTTTGCTGCCACTGCGGGCGTCGTTGTCCTTTTCGAAATAGGCCCGGGGGAAGGCTGCGGCCCGGATGCGATTGAACTCCGTTTCGCAGTGTTGTTCCAACGTTTCCCCCACCATCTTTGTGGAGAGCCGTGCCTTCATGTCACGCAGGCGTTCAATCGCCTGATCCCGATCGTGAATCTTCAGCTCGTAGCGCTCCTTCATCGACTGGGTGTCCAGGCGATGTTTGAGTTCGCTCTGGCTGAGGCTGTTGCGGAGCTCGTCCCGCTCCTTCTCGACACCGCTGAGGGCTTCGGTCACCGCCAGCTTGGTCTGAATCCCGCTGGCCTCCAACTGCGCTCTCAGATCGCGGAGCTCCCCCTCTTTCTGCAGGGTGAGCGTTTGAATCTCCTTGGCGAAGCGGGTTTCTGCCATGCGCGCTGCAGTTTCACCGGTCTCCCGCATCTGCTGCAGTTCGCTGGCCAGAAGATCCCGTTGCTTTTCCGCATTGGTCACGGCCTCCTTCACCGCCAGTTCCTGCTTGACATCCCGGGCCCGCAACTGAGCCTCCAGCTCCTGCAGTTCCGTCTGCTTTCTGGCCATGGCCAAGTCGATGGCGTTGCGTTTCTCCTGCTCCGCCAGGGCCAGTCGTTTGCTCAGTTGCTGCTCGAACTCGCGGTCACGCACCTGCTTGAGGATGTCGGCATAGCCGGCCTCATCCACCTTGAACGCCTTGCTGCAGTGCGGGCAGATGATGTCGTGCATGGCGTCTGACGAAGGTGTTGCTACCAACAGGAGAGCGCAGATTCTGACGAGATGACAGCACTCACGAGCGCCTGGCCAGCCCTGCTCAAGGATCCCCATGCCCTGCTGGAGACCGTGATCATCGTGGGGATCGTGAGCGTTGCCAGCATCGGTTTCGTCACCGGCCTGCGGGAGCTGACCCATGACCTGGGCAATCTGCGCAAAGCCAAGGTGTGAATGGCTTCAGGGGCTCACCAGTGACTGCAGTTCACCCAGACGCCCGGCGTTGACCCCCAGATCGGAATCGCCCAGACGGGACACCGAGCGAGCCTGAATGCTGCCGTTGCTGGTATCCAGCAGCAATTCGAGGTCGTCCACAAAACCGAAGAGGGCACTGCTCGCTTCAGCGTGGATGTAGTGGTCGTTCTGCTCGACCACCTCGGTGCGCGGCATGTCCATCACGTAGGCCACCAAGGAGGTGAAATCCGCTTCAGGACTGCTGCTGGGCCAGGTCTGTCGGGCGCAGTGGGCAGGGGTGGTGCAGGGACTCAGCTTGCCGTCGTGCACACCGAGATCGGATGGCACAGGCCCCACCAGGTGAAACACCATCAGGAGTGGAGCCAACAGGGCGAAAACCACGGTCATGACGTCAGGAACCTGCCGATGTGAGGAGATTTCAGCATGATCCCGAAGCCTCTCTGCTGATTTCGTGTGCTGATGGTGAAGGTGACCTTCGATGTCAGTGTGATTGACCAGCCATGTATTGCATTGAACGCCAGGACGCCGAAGGTGAGTGGATCAAGGAAATGTGCTTCAAAACGGAGTTCAAGGCCTTCGTGAACGCTCGCACCAAATCGATGGCCACCCTGCGCACGTACCGGATCGTGAATCCAAGCTGGAATCATGTTGTGGCCGTTGTGGACGGCCGCACTCAACGTTGAACGTTCTTGTTCAACAGGGAGATCCAGAGCGCGAACATCAGTCCGACGGGGACAACGATGACCAACAGCTGCGCGATGATGAATTGGCGGACTTCAGGATCCATGGCCAGTCCCTCAGCTGATTTCAATACCATGATCATGCGCGCCTCCCTCTGAATGCCAAGTCCGTCATGGTTTCTGCTGGCCTGGGGTGTTGTTGCTGTTGGATCGATCTGGAAATTCTGGCGATTCACCCAAGGCTGGAGGCAGCGAACCGGGGTCATGACCAGAGACACCGAAGCCTTTCGAGCGTCTCTGGAGCGTCGTTGGAGTCCTGGCCAGCGCCGTTGATCTGAGCGTCTTCCGATCGTTGCTCTAACCGAGAACCTCTGCCACGGCTGCTCTGGAGCGTGCGATTTCCTGTTGCCAGGCCAGCAGGAGGTCTTTGGTGAGGTTCTGCAGCTGCTGGACATCTGTGATGGCACTGATGTCGCGGCTTCTTTTCTCCAGCTCGAACTTCTGTCCGAGAGTCAGGGTGATGGGCTCCATCGAAACTCAGGCGGTTGGGGAAAATGTATTGCGCTCATTCTCTCGAGAGGTAACAACACCAACATTGTTGGTGTTGTGTGTTCGTCGTATGACCATTGATTGGTTACAGAGCATTGCCTGATGGCCCCAAAACATCAACTGCATCCAGCGCGATGATCAAGAATGTCAAGACATCGAGATCAGCTCTCCAGTGCATTTTTCGTGGTCTCAACATCTGGAGCTTGCCCGGGCGGTCTCATTGACGACAGACAGCGACAGGGGAACGGCGTTGGCTTTGATGGGTGTGGGGTTGACGCTTCTGCTGAAGGATCTGGAACAGACGGTTGCAAACGAGCAGCTTGAAACGTCGCGGTCACTGTTCGAATAAGTGGTCCATCAGGGCGGCGTAGAGCTGCGTCTTCATGGTCGACAGACAGACCTGTTCTTCGGGGCAACCACCCGGCCACTTCGCATGGGCTTCGCTCACAACCCTGTACAACAAGCGCAAGGCATGAAGATCCATCTCCATACAGGCGGTAGGGCCATGTTCAGCAAACATGACAGAGAGAAATAGTGTGCTGAGAGTAGGAACGCTTTCCAAGATTTCTGGTGATCAATCACACCAGAAACGGTGAGAATTCAGACTTTGTTTGCTCTTCCTGATGGCAATGACACAGCAACAATCAAGGCAACGGTGATATCCGCTACGGCAATCATCAACTCACTGATCAATTCCATTGAATTAATCCTCGTCCCGTTTCGTCACGGGCAGGTCCGATGGCTGCATCAACGCAAACACAGTCGCACCGGTCAGCACGACCGTCACGACGAGGGTGGCGACGATGGCGGTGGAGTAGTCGCCCATGAAATGAAGCCTTCTGCGATCAGACTAGCGGAGTGTAACGGGATGTGAACGCCCGTTCTCATGATTGATCAGGAGGCCCGACGCAGGTCGTGAAGGTCCTCCAGTTGACTGTGCACCTGGCGGAGCTGCTGCAACAGCAGGTCTGTGCCATCCAATTTGCCCAAATCCAGCAGCATGGTTTCGATCTGCTCTTTGCTGCGGATCAACACACGGCATTCCGCGCTGCCCGGTTCATAGGTCATCTGGGATTCTTCAGAGGGTCATTGTCTGTGGAGTCTGCCGTCTCTGGACTGTCGTGGGGCATCCGCTGCAACAAAATCTCCCCACGACGAAAAAGCGTTCTGGCGTAGTCGGTCCAGACGCCTTGCCCCCAGTAGCGAAAGCAGCTGGTCTCCAGCAACAGCAGGTGCAGCAGGGCGTCTTGGTAGCGGCGACTGCCCGTCAGGGCTGGATCGTCCTCGACCGCAGCATCGAAATGCTGATGGAAGCGAGCGCTCAGGTCGTTCATGGGTTCGAGCACGTTGTCGTAACCAGCGACCCAGCTGAGGTTGCTGGTCCAGGACGCCCCCTCCATCGAGAAACCATCCCCGGCTGACTCCAGCTTTTGAATGGCTGATTCGACCGTCTCCGGGTTGATCGCGTCGCCGACGGCCTGCCAAAGCCTCTGCTGATGCACCGCCTGTATGGGGGGAAACGCCTCGCTGGTGATGCCTGCAGCCTCCAACAACTCCAGGTATTCCGTGCCGTTGATGGCCGCGGTGCCGTTGCCCTCCCCCCGGATGCGTTCGTTGGCCTGGCGGTAGGCGGGCGGGAATTCATTCATCATCACGCCACCGTTTTCGCCGTCGGCGATCTGGCTCACCAGCGGGGGAATCTCCTGCCCCGCCAGCGTTGTGCGTTCCAGCCCCATCGCCTCGTAGCAAGGTTGCATCTGGCCAACGAGTTTGGTGTCGGAGCCCTGGGTTTTGATCAGGGCCGTGATGCCGATGGTCTCCCCGGCACTGTTGCGTGCCATCAGCCGGTTCGGCACGTATTTCTGCTCCTGTGGCAAAGCCCTCCCTTCAAGGGTTTCAACACTGTGTTCCTGCACCAGCAGCCACCGGTAGCCGCACTGCTTCAGGGCCAGGATGAACTGGTAGAGCGTGTCGGGATGGTTGGGGAGATGCATCTCCGGTGGTGAGAAACCCCTCACCCGCTGCAACGCGTCATCCCCGAACATCTCCGCGAACTGGTGCTGCCACGCGATGATCTGCAGCTTCAGATCGGGAATCGGCGTGGATGGAGCCACGGCATGACTCCAGAAGGTTCCCAGCCACTCCACATGGCGCTGCATCTCGGGATCGCAGGCGAGATGGTTCAGGGCTCCGGTGATGTCCTCACGGCCCATCTGCCCCACGCCCCAGAGCAGGTTTCCCGAGTAATCGAGCATGATTCGCGGGTTGCAGCCCTGGCTGATGAGATCAGGGATCAGATCCGCGAGACGGCGATAGCACTGGGCGAAGGGTTCAGCGTTGTGGTTGTCTCCCTCCCCCTGATGCTCCGCCATGTACTGGAGATGGGAGATCAGGGCGCCATTCGCTCCTGCAGGAATGGTGGGTTGATGCATGTGCAGCGCACAGGCGAATCCCGAGCGGATGGCACGCAGATCAAGGTTGCTGTGGTCACGCCAGAGCGGTGGCTGTTGCTGCATCAGCTGCATCAGCTCAGCTTCACGGCCGCAGATGGGCGGAAGGTCGGACATCGGGCCGAGGCGCCAAGGGGAGCTCAATCCATAGCGCTGATTTCCAGCTTCAGGCACAAAAAAGGAGGGGTTCCCAGGCCCTCCCGTCAATCGACGCATACCCCTCACCGGGGTGTTCACAGTGTTACCGACAGGCTTGGTTGGGGCTGTAAGTGTTGTTACTTATCCGGAGTTGATTGGGTCAGGCGACCAAGTCCGACTCCATGGCCCAGCATTCCGAACCCTTTGACGTCAAAAGGCAGACCATCTGTTGGTCCTGACTGATTAAACGAAAGGTGCGGCCGGTGGCATCACTTTTGGCGCGGGCATGCCAGAAGGCATTGTCGCGACTGTCGTGGCGGGCTTCGAAACTCCAGCCGTTGTCGGTGAGACCTTCAATGATGAACATGGCATTCGTGCCGCAGGCTTCACGCTCGTGGCGGTGAAGCCTTTGCTCCTGATCTGTGCAGATCTCTTCGGGATCGCTTTACAGGTCGATGCCGATTCGTGATCAGGACAGCTGTTGTTCCTGTTGGCGCAGTATTTCGTAGGCCTGCCAGAGACCTTCCACCTCGGAGCAGATGGCGTTGCGGTTGCAGACCCGATAACGACCATGGCCAATGGCATCAATGGTTGATCCCTTGGAGGTGGCGCAGATGCGGCTGATGGCGTCCATCGATGGAGCGCGGCTCCGAACGATCTACGGCGTCAGGGGGACATCCGTCCGGAACTGATTTGCAGATCGAAATCACTCTGCTGGGCGAAAATATTGCTCTCCTGCAGACCTGCGCCATGGCGTCGTCACCGGTGCAAGCGTTTCTTCAGCATCTGAGCCGCGATCCACGGCTTCAGGCTCAGGTGCAGGCCGCGATCACGGCTGATGAGGTGGCGATGCTGGCCCAGGAGCTCGGTTATGCCGTGTCGGGCAGTGACCTGCTGCTGCTCGATGGCCAGCACGAAGCAGGGGTTCGCGTCACACGCGTTGATCATCCGGGGGAATATCCCGGTCGCTATCACTGAAGCCGGAAGGTCAGGGGGCCTCCTCCAGAGGGTCCTGCTCACCCAGTGCCTGTCGTCGACGCAGCTCGAACCTAAGTTGCCTCAGTTTCTCCGTGTTTTTGGTGTTTTCCCCTTCGGTCCAGTGCTGCGGGTGAGCTAACCGCGATTCGAGCTCTGCAATGTGGCCAATGAGATGTCTCGCCTGGGCCTCGACCCGGAGTTCAGCTTCAGGCTAGACACGGCTGAAACTCCAACACCGGATGACGACGTACCTCGTGACAGGGGCCAACCGCGGCATCGGACTGGCCTACTGCCGGCAACTTCAGGCCCGTGGTGATGCGGTGATTGCCGTCTGCCGAACGGTCAGCCCTGAGCTGGAGTCGTTGGGGGTGCGGATCGAAGCCGGCATCGAACTCAGTGAGGAATCATCGATCGCGGAACTGGTGCGCCGTCTGGCGGGGTGTCCCCTCGACGGTGTGATTCTCAATGCCGGCATCCTGCACTCCATGGGACTGGATGATCTGGACCCGGAGGCCATTCGACGTCAGTTCGAGGTGAATGCCTTGGCCCCTTTGCTGTTGGCCCGCGCCCTGGTGCCGCAGATGCCGCGCGGCAGCAAGCTGGTTCTGATGACCAGTCGCATGGGGTCGATCGACGACAACACCTCGGGGGGCTCCTACGGCTACCGGATGTCCAAGGTGGCCTTGAACATTGCCGGTAAATCATTGGCAATCGATCTGAGGCCTCGGGGGATCGCCGTGGCGATCCTGCACCCCGGACTGGTGCGCACCGGCATGATCCGCTTCAACCCCAACGGCATTGATCCGGCGGACGCCGTTCAGGGCCTTCTGGCCCGAATCGAAGCGTTGAAGTTGGAAACCAGTGGCGGCTTCTGGCATGCCAACGGCCAGGTGCTGCCATGGTGAGTCGATCTGAGGGGTGCTGTGGGTTTTGATCCCCGTCAATGGACCGGCAGCCCACCGGAGGAGTCCGCGACCTTCAGCCGTGATCAGCGGGTGACCTCCAACGTCGAGGCCTTGCTGGCGGAGAACGATGCGCTGCGGCGAGAGCTGCAGCGGACGCGACGGGAGCTGGAGCGATTGCGGCGGCAGCAGCGCCCCCGACCTGAACCGACCATGAACCTGATTCGTCGGGTGCAGGTGCAGCGCTGGGGGGAGGCACTAGCCCAGCAACCCGGCTGGAACGGGCTTGATCAGGCTGGTCTGGAGGCCTTGATCGAGAAGCTCAATCGGCGCGGCTTCCCCGCGAATCTCAATCTGCAGCAACGGCTGGACCGGTTGGTGGCTGGTCTCGGGACCGATCTGCTGGCGGCGGTGGCCCAGCCGCCATCGCTGGGGGACCTCACTGTCCTGGCGGCCTTTGCCCTCTATGGCGTCCGGGCCAGTGAATGGCTGGATGAAGATCCTCGCCGCGTGGTGGAGGAGTTACGCCAACGTCTGCGAGGTTCCCGTCGTCCCGCCGGTGATTCCTGCGCTGATGCCCTGGCGGTGCTCGGTCTGAAGGTCGGGGCGTCCGCTGAGGCGATCAAGCGAGCCCACCGTCGTCTGGTGAAGCAGCACCATCCGGACATGGGCGGATCGGCCGAGGCGTTTCGGCGGGTGAACGAGGCCTACCAGCGGTTGGTGAGCTGATGCCTTCAACGATGATGGCTTGGCGATGGCAATGGATTGATGCCGGTGGAGTTCGGGGTGGTGTGCATCGGTGCCGGCATCGCCGTCGCCATTTCCCTGGCGGTGGCGGTGCTTTTTGAGAGGTGGAAGCAGAAGCAGCCGGAGCCTTGATCGCTTCGACACCGGATCTCTCCTCATAATTGCGGGAGAATCAGGCCTACCTTGGACAGCGCAGACCGCCCTGATGCCAGAAGGAGGACGATGATCTTCTCCCTGCAGATCCGCTTCAGCGAGGCTCAGAAGCGCAGCGATGCCAAAGCGAAACGGGCGTTGTTTCGAGAGGCCATCTATCTCGGCATCCAACCGCACCTGTTCACCGACGAGCACTGACGTCGTGTTGGTACTGCAATCCCTCTGGGGCTGGTCTGAATCGCTTCGGTCTGCAGCCGAGCAGGCCTCAACCCATGGATTTGATGGTCTCGAATGCAATGTGATGCATCCCTGCCTGCAGGGGTTGGATGCAGCGGAGGTTCGGCAGTTGCTCAGCGCTCATGGGCTGGTGCTGATTCTGGAGATCACCACTGGTGGCGACTACACCCCGGATCTGGCCGATGGTCCCCAACGGCATCTCCAACAGCTTGAAAATTTGCTGGGTCGTGCCCTTGCCCTTGAACCGCTCAAGATCAATCTGATCATCGGCAGCGACAGCTGGTCGGAGACCACACAGCATGGTTTTTTCGAGGACGTACTCGATCGCATCGACACCGTTCCCTGTGCCGTGATGTTGGAAACCCATCGCAGCCGCAGCCTGGCCAACCCCTGGGCCATGCCGTTGTGGCTGGAGCGTCATCCCAGGATGCGGCTCACGGCTGACCTAAGCCATTGGTGTTGTGTTGCCGAGCGGTTGATGACCCCTGATCTGCCACCGGTGCAGGCCATGGCCAGACGGGTTGACCACATTCACGCGCGGGTGGGTCATGCCCAGGGTCCGTCTGTCAGTCACCCTTTCGCACCGGAGTGGGCCGAAGCCTTGGAGGCCCATCGCTCCTGCTGGCAATTGTTCCTGGAGTCACATGATCCTGGGGAGGCTGCCATCACTGTCACTCCGGAATTCGGGCCTGATGCCTACATGCCGCTCAAGCCCTTCAGTGCTGAACCGGTGGCTGATGTCGAGACCCTCAACCGGCAGATGGCCACCTGGCTCAGGCAAGAGCTGAAGGGTTGAGCGATCGATAGATCGCCTGCCAATGGAGAATCCGCCGCTCCAGCCTGTGGGCAGGACCGGGCTTGAGTCCTGTGCTGTAACCCAGTTGGGCTGATTCCACCAAGACGCGGTCTTCGTTCAGAAAGGACCTCATGTCGGCGAGCCATTGGTCGGCATGAATCGTGGAGAGGGATTCCGGTGGAGCAAACAGGCGCATCTGCATTCGACAGCTGGTGGCTTGTTCAGGCAGAAACTCCAGAAGGACGATGCGCTCATCCGGCCAGACCAGAACATGAGTCCATGGCGGAATCCCGAAGGTGAAGAACTCACCACCGTCGGGATGGGGGGTCACCAGCAGGTTGCTGAATTCACTGAAGCGGTGGGTGTAATGGCGTACGGGGCCCTGCTCACGATGCAACGTCGTTGGATGGGCAATGGCGACGTGATAGTCGTCGAGGGTGTTGTCGTGGGCGATTTTCCAGTTGCATTTCAGCAGCTGACTGTCACTTCCCACCTGAACCAGCGGCTTCCTCCAGGCTTGATCGACCTCCTGATGTAATTGCCTCAGCTGCTGATTGATCGGAACAGCAGACGAGTTCAAGGCCACCCAGATCAATGGACCATCCACTTGGCAGGGCAAAGGCTCGAGATTCCACTCACTGCGCTCGAATCCCGTGAGCATGGTTTGTTCCCTCGCTGCAGCAAGAAGCTCGCCTCGGAGGTTGTAGGTCCAGCCGTGATAAGGGCAGATCAGACGTCGACACCGGGTTGGGATACGGCCGTCAATGGCGAATGCAACACCCCGATGGGGGCAACGGTTGCGGAAGGCCATTGGCGGGCCTTCATCTGGTCGCGTCAGCAGCAGCTGTTGCCCCAGCAGCTGGACCGCCAGGCTGTGCCCTGGTTGGAGATCCCAGGCGCTGCCGACAGGATGCCACCAGTGACCGGCGTATTGGCTTCGATCCCAACGATGTGATGTCTCCGTGCAGTAGATGTGCGAAGGCAGAAATTCGTTTGGCGCCATCAACCCACGGTTGATTCCAGCTGACGCAGCGATCCTGAAAGGCTGCGGCGCAGCTGCAGGAACTCACCGCTGAGGCGGAGCTTGTCCAGATCGCCTTTGTTCAGGTTCACGTCGAGGGAGCGGATGATGCGGCCGGGGTTTGGTGCCAGCACGTAAACCCGTTGAGCCAGGACGAGGGCTTCCTCCACATCGTGGGTGATCAGAAGCACGGTCAGACCCGTACGTTGCCAGAGTTTGAGCAGGAAATCCTGCATGGTTTCCCGAATCTGGAGGTCCAGAGCACCAAAGGGTTCATCAAGGAGAAGCACGCTTGGATTGGTGGCCAAGGCTCGGGCGATGGCCACCCGTTGCTGCATGCCACCGGAGAGTTCCCGCGGGAGTTTGGTGGCGGCTTCCTGCAGACCCACCACCTCCAGGAAGTAGGCGGTGCGCTCGCGCACGTCCGCTGGCTTCAACCCTTGCAGCCGCATGCCGAAGGCGACGTTATCGGCTGCATTCAGCCACGGATAGAGGCTGTATTTCTGAAACACCATGCCACGGTCCGGGCCCGGCGCTTGAACCGGTGAACCATCCACATGGATGCTGCCGCTGCTGGGCTGATCGAGACCTGCAATCAGCCGTAGCAGGGTGCTCTTGCCACAACCTGAGCTGCCGACGAAGGTAACGAAATCACCGGACTGCATCGAGAAATTGATGCCCTGGAGAATCGTTTTGTCGCCATAGCGCTTGGATAAGTTATGGACGCTCAGTTCCATGGTCAGACCGCCCAACGACAGCTGAGACGAAGCAACAGTCGGAAGCCCATGTCGATAGCGAACCCGATCAGCCCAAGCACGATCAGCTCGGCAAAGATCTGATCCGTGCGGAAGAAACGCTGGGCCAATTGAATGCGTTTGCCCAGACCCACTTCGGCTGCCACAAGCTCAGCCACCACCACGAGATTCCAGGACGTGGCGATGTTGATGCGCAGGGTGTCGATGATGCTCGGCAAGCTGTAACGCGCCACAACCTGCACCAGAACCTGACTGCTGCGGCCGCCGAGTGTCAGGGTGGTTTCGATGAGTTCCTTGGGAACGAATTTCACCGCATCCATCACCATCAGGATGTTGAAATAGATCGTGCCAAGAAAGATCAACGCGATCTTGGGTTCTTCACCAATGCCGAGGTAGATGATCAGCAGGGGGATGAACGCGGCTGCCGGCATGTAGCGCAGCATGGCGATCAGAGGCTCACAGAGAGCGCAGATCGCCGGGTAAACCCCCATGCAGATACCGATCGGTACGGCCAGCACCGTGGCCAGAAGGAATCCGGCGAAGACGCGTCCGGTGCTGGCGACGATGTCCTGAAACAGGATGCCGCTTTCGGCCATGGAGGCCAGGGACTTGAAAACAGCCGCTGGAGACGGCAGAAATTTCTCATCCACCAGCCCAAGTGAGGCGATAGCAGCCCAGGCCAGCAGGGGAAGAAGCAGGGAGGCGACCTGCAGGCCGCCGCGCACGGTTCCCGACGGGGTGGCCCCCAGGGTGACCAGAGAGAGGAGCCCTGCGCTCTTCCCCTTGTGGGCAGCGGCGGCCGTGACAGTCATCAGGAGTCAGCGACCTTCTTGATGAAGCTGGAATCGAACAGGTTGCTCATGTCCGGTTTCTCGGGAATGAATCCGACCGACACCATGAAGTCAGCCATGGATTCCGAGGCGTAAGGCATGAATTGCATTCCCTCGCCATCGCTGAAAGCTTCCAGGTTCTCCTTGATCGAGAAAAAACGGGTTCCGTCCTTGTACTGCTCGTATTCCTCTGTGGGGATGCCAGCTCTCTTGGCCATGATCGCCTCCGATTTCTCGGGGTTCTTCTCCATGTAGTCGCGCACATCCCACCAGGTTTTGACGATCTTTTGAACGTCGTCGGGCCGTTCCTTGATCAAATCACCACTGACAGTGAGCAGATCAGGGATGGCGCCTGGATACTCCTTGGAGCTGGCAATCACCCGAGCACCCTCTCGCTGCATAGCAGTGCCGGTGTAAGGAGGGAAGGCGCCGACAGCATCCACCTGACCGGCTGCGAAAGCCGTGGCGGCCTGGTCTGTGGGCATGCCCTTGATCACTACATCCTCACGGCTGAGGCCGACATCCTTCAGGGCAAGGCTGAGCAGATAGTCGTCGACGACTCCTTCTTCCACAGCCACCGTCTTGCCTTTTAGTTCGGCGACGGATGTGATCGAGGCATCGGCAATGATCTGATCGTTGCCGGCGGAATTGTCGTTGACCAGCACTACAACCTCGCCACCGTTCTCACCAGGCAGGAAGGAGATGGTGTCGTTGAGTGTTTGGGAATTGCCGTCGATCTTGCCGGCAGCAAAGGTTTCCATCGACTGCACGTAGCCGTCGAACCATTTCATTTCAACGTTCACGCCGTTCTTTTCGAACAGCTTCTCTTCCACGGCGATGGCCCATGGCCACCAGCCGGCCCAGTTGCTGTAGCCGAGCACGATCGGAGTCCCGCCCACCGCTGGCGTTGAGGGTTTGGAACAGGCAACGGCCAGAACGACCGCCAGGCCGGCGATCAGGAGATTGCGGAGTTGTTTGGTCATGGCATTGGCGTGATGGGGAAGGAGGAGAGGGACTGTGCTCAGGCGGTAGCCAGAGCGGGGGACTGAATGGCTGAAGCTCCAGTGGTGCGCTCGGCAATGGCCTGTCGCACCCACTGGTGCCAGGTCTCGAGCCCTTCGCCGCTGATGGCGGAGACCTCGATCACCGTGGCGTTGGGATTGATGCTGAGGATGTTGCGGCGGATCGCCCCCAGCTCCACAGGCAGGTGGGGAAGCAGATCGACCTTGGTGATCAGCACCACATCGGCCTGACGGAACATCAGCGGGTATTTAAGTGGTTTGTCGTCGCCTTCGGTGACGCTGAGCAGGGCCACCTTGTGGTGTTCGCCAACATCAAATTCGGCGGGACAAACGAGGTTTCCGACGTTCTCCACCAGCAGCAGATCGAGCTGGGCGGGATCCAGTCGCTGTTTCAGCAATGTGAGCCCACCGCTCACCATGGAGGCATCGAGATGGCACGCCCGACCGGTGGTGATGGGCACCACCGGAATGCCGACGGCCTCAAGCCGCTCAGCGTCGAGCTGGGTGGTCATGTCTCCCTCCAAGACAGCCATCTTGTGCTGCGCTGTCAGGACGGGAAGGGAGCGTTCCAGCAGGGCCGTCTTACCGGCTCCAGGACTGCTCATCAGATTGAGGCAGAGCAGGTTCCAACACTCAAAGTGCTCCTGGTTGTGCTCCGCCTGGTGTTGGTTGGCGGCGAGAAGGTTGAGACCGAGGGTGTCCTCGAGGGGCATGTGCATGGTTATGTCGTTATGGGTTTCAGCGCGAACGCTGGATTGAGGTGGACTCAAGAGCAGCACCTGGATCACTGCGGTAATCGATGCTGCGGATCCTCAGTTCCCTGCCGCTGAGAATGTCTTCAAGGGGGTGATCACAGCAGGGGGATCGGTAGGCGTTCTCCGGAGTTGGGGAATAACTGCTTTTGCAGAGCACACAGCACCCAACGAAGGGGATGTCTGTGATGGTGAGTCGGGAGCCATCCAGCCAGGTGCCCTGGACAGCGGCGTTGTACGTGGTCACCAGCTGATCGGGCTCCACGCAGGTGAAACGCCCCACATCGAGATGAATGACTTCCACCATTGCGCTGGGATCATCCCGACGTTCCCGCCACTCATTGAGGGAGATCTGTAGACATTTGGTCATGTCGACTTCGTGCATGGCTTACCTCCACTTCTGATCGACGTTCATGTTGCAGACATCGCTGATCCAGGCCGGCGTGCCCTTTCGGGGCAGCTGGCCGCTGACCACGAGGTGAGCCATGGCATCGCAGATCACGCGGGTGGCCATCAATGAGGTCATGTCACTAATGTCATACGGAGGCGACACCTCAACGATCTCGAGCCCACAGACCGGGATATTGCGGACAATCAACTCGAGCAGCTTGAGGGCTTCTCGCGGCAGCAGGCCGCCCGGTTCGGGCCAACCGGTACCCGGCACAAAGCCGGCATCGATGCAGTCGATATCAAAGGAGATGTAGACGCAGTCAGTACCATCCGTGGCCCGTTCTATGGCGTACTGAGCAGCCGCCTCCAGGCCCATCTCGGTGATGTCGGTGACTGTGAGAACGTTGGTGCCGCGTTCACGGCAAACCTTCACCCCTTCCCTGGGAACTTGCCAACCACCGATGCCGAGCTGCACCAGGTTTTCAGCTGGGGCATTCGCCATGTTGGTGGCGTGGAACCACGGACAGGTGTGCATGCGTTCATCCAGGTCGATCTCCTGGGTGTCGACATGTCGATCGAAGTGGATGATGCCCACTTTCTTGTCACCGAGATGGCGGCAAACACCACGAACAGTGGGGAAGCCGATGGAGTGGTCGCCGCCGAGAATGATCGGGAAGGCGCCGCTGGCGAAGACGTGGGCGATGCCCTTGGAGATCTGATCGAAACTCTTCTCGTTGTTGGCTGGAATCGTGAAGATGTCTCCGACATCGCACAGGGTGATCTGTTCACGCAGGTCCACTCCCATCTCGTAGTTGTACGGGGTGTACAGCGCAGAAATCCTGCGGATGCCCTGGGGGCCGAATCGGGTGCCTGGTCGGTACGTCGTCCCACAATCGTGGGGTACTCCGATGATGGCGACGTCGTAGTTCCCCACCTGGGTGACATCCTCCAGGTAGGGAGCCTTCATGAAAGTGTTGATTCCTGCAAAGTGAGGCAATTCGCCTCGCGAAAACGTGGAGATGTTGCGGTCCACGATGCTCTCGGCTGCTTCGAGGCCAAAACGCTTGGCCTGATCAACTTCCTGTTGCCAGCCGGTGAGCGGGAGTTTCCGTTCTTTTTCGAGCGCAGCGAAACCCTCGCTGGGGTGCGATCGCTGGAAGGCCCCAGTGGGGTCTGAGGGGGAGGACATCGGAGGGGAGATGGGGTGGATGCGGTCTCCCGGGCTTTTGTCCCTCCGTGCAGTCGGCAGAACCGACCGAAACCTCTCGGACCAGTCATCCCTGACGGAACCGGAACCCTAGGTTTCTCCGCAAGCCCACTGTCCGTTGCAGCGGCAACTCATGTGGTGTGATCAGCTACGAAATGTCGCCATCAACTGATCGGTGAGGTTCGAGTCGGCTTCGAGGGGCCTGGTTCGTTTCTGTCTTTGCCATCCGTCTGTTCAGCCTCCATGCGGTCCAGACAGGTGGAGCACAGCACGCGGCCTTTCATGCGCAGATAAGTGGCCATCGAGCGCTCGATGCGCATGCTGCAGCCGGCACAGACGAACAGTGGCATTCCGATTGGGTCGACGCCCCCTCCTAACGCGATCTTCAAGCGCTGGTTGGTTGTGCTGAACAACAGGGGGTACCCATCAGGCGGCTCTGATCCCGAAGAGTTCAGGTAACTTCGGCGATCTCACCGATGCATGGGCCATCACGGAAGCATCTGTGAGGGGCGCATGATCCTGACGCGCTATTTGAGCAGCAGCGGCTGGGTGGAGGAATGTTCCCACCAGACCCTGTTTAATGCCTACGTGGATGCGCGCCGTCGCTGTGTTGTTCGGGGCTGTCCCTACGTGTTGTTCGATGCCGACACAGGCAGCACCCTGTCGGTGCTCACGGTGAAGCAGTGTCTACATCAGTACGGCGTTGATGGTGAATTAACCGTTGGCTGAGGGCAAAAAAAAGCCCCGCCAAGGCGGGGAAAGTCAGCCACATCAACGATGGGGCTTACTGAGCCACTTTGTGACCGCGATACACCAAAACAGAACGCTTGCTGTTTTGGGCAGCAGCGTTGTTCTGCACGTACTTCTGGCCGCGATAGGTCAGGGTCATGATGGGTTCCTCGAAGCAAGCTCAGGTCCCCGTTCCATGGCCTGAGTCGAACTGCGCCTCACCGGAGGTGAGGTGAACGTGATGCTGTAGCAGTTGCTACATCACAGTTCTACAGGCTCTGTCTTCGGCTGTGTCGTTCGTGCCGCTACACAACACGATTTTGGCGTGGAAATGGCCTCAACCAAGCCCTGAATAGTCCTGGCGGAGTTCCATCCAGCTGGTCTCGATGCGTTGTCCTGTCGGACGATCTGCATCCGGACGAAGAGGGCGTGGGAGAAGAGCAGGTTTTGTTTTTTTATCGTTCGATATGGCTGTTAATGGTGTTAACGGCATGGTTGTGAGGGCGTGTTTTCAACAATTTCCTCCTCCGTGCACCCCCTGGACTGCTGCAATGGCGACGAAATGGAGGTTTCGACGGCCATCGCTCGGGGCTGTGGACTCAAAGATTCTCTGAAGATGATGATCAGACGAACACTTCTGGCCGAATTCTGTGTCGCTTGATGCTTACGGAAGATGACGTTGACGGCGCCGTTGAGCAACATCCTTACGTTATGGGAACGATTGGTTGATGAGATGAACCCCCCTCAGAACAAGGACGACTGGGTCAGAGCCCAGAAGCTGAAGGTCCACAAACCCATTGATGTCGACACCTTGATGTGGGTCCGTCAGCGCCTCATGCGTTTTGAAGTGGAGATGCGCTGGGCAGATCGCATCTGTGTGTTTGAGGAGTTCTTCCCCAACGACGCGATCACACCGCAGCTTTAGGCTCTCGCTTCCGTCGAGGTTGCGATGCCTGAACCATTGGCCTTCATGCTCGGTGAGCTGGAGATCAGCAACCTCACCGCGGCCGTACTGGTGGTGTTTGCGCTTGTGTTTGTGGGGAGTTTCGCTGTGGTCTCCGTGAAGACCGGTGAATGGATCAAGCCGTCCAGGAAGGAGTGAACACTTCGGTTCAACGGGCTGTTGCCGTCACCAGAAGTCCATCGCGAGGCGTCGGGCTTGGAATCAACTGAAGGCTGAGATCCTGATCGGGCTCCAGTTGCAACTGAACGCGTTGCAGCAGCCCCGTCGCCATCAGCCGGATCTCCAGTTCCGCCAAGGCTTTCCCCAGGCACACCCGTTCACCCCCACCGAAGGGCAGCAGGGTCTGCTGGAACGAACCATCCAGATGACGCTGCGGCCGGAAGGCCTCCAGGTCGGTCTGGTCCGTCGCACTCGAGGAGCTCAGCACCACCTGAATTACGCGTCCCTGGGGAATCGCCACATCCGCCAGCTCGATCGACTGGGTGTTTCTCCGGAAGAAGCCGCCCACCGGCGGAGTCATCCGCATCACTTCCAGGACGGTGGCATCCAGCCTTGACGGACGTTCGTGGCTGTTCAGATCCTGCATCAGCCAGTGCTCCACCTCCGGGTTCAGCAGCAGCGCCCGGAACAGGCAGCTCAATGAGGATGCGGTGGTTTCGTAGCCGGCGAAGAGCAGCAGCAGCAGTTGTTCAACAAGATCGTCGTCATCAAGCGGGAGTCCCGCTTCATCCAGTCCGCCGCTGAGCAGATCAAGGCCACCTTTCCTTTCGACGTTGCTGGTCTGCAGCACGGTCTTCAGTCGTGCCAGGAGGCGTTGCCGAGCGGCAAGGGCGCGGGCGAAGGGCGTCCCTGGCAGGGCGAGGGGGATTGAAAACAGGGCGCGCGTCCAGATCTCGAAATCGGTGAACAGGGCGTCGCGGTTTGCGTTGTCCAACCCCAACACCGTTGTGGCGATCACCGAGAAGGCGAAGCGGCGCATCCGCGCTGCCAGGGGAACCGGCCCATCAGTGTGCTGCAGCTCATCAGCAAGGTCGTCGACCAGGGCTTCGATCTGTGGGGTGTAACGGCTGAGGGCAGCACTGGAGAACAGCTGTCCCACCACGCGGCGACGCGCTTTGTGGTCCGCACCGCTGCGGTTGGCGAGAGACTTGCTCCCCAGCAGCTGCCGCACGCTGTCCGGCCACCAGCCTTGAAGGGAGTCTTCCTGCTTCAGGAGGTCTCCGATGGCGCGTTCGCCGCGGATGAACACGATGCTCTGGGCCAGCAGCTTGGTTTCGAACACGTCTCCCAGCTCACTGAAGCGGCGCTGGCTGAAGGATGGATCGCGAAAAAAGGCCAGTGTCTCGCCAAGGCCTGTCACCGCACCTGTGTTGGGCAAGGCTGCGGCCGTCATGGATCCAGGTGCGTGGTTGCGATCAAGCTATTGCCAGGATTACGGGAGTGACGGCACCGATCGATGGCCCTGCAGTTGCACTCCGCCGATTTTCTCCATGACGACGGCGTCACCTACTGCATCCGGCGTGAGCGCCTGGATCAGGACTTCACGATCTACGAGAAACGTGATGGGGCCTGGATTGACAGTGGTCTGGATCAGGCGGTGAAGAACGTGAATTTCGACGAGGTCAAGCGACTCGGGTTGCTGATCAAGCGGATCATGGATGCGGACCGCTGGGTGGCCTGAGAATTCGCGGCACACTGCAGGCATCTCCAACCCCGTTCCGGCTCATGCTGAAGACAGCTTTTCCATCAATGGCGGCGTCAGCCCTGTTGATGCTGGGTGTTGTTGGCTGCGCCGGCGGGTCAACAAGCTCCACTGATCAGGCTTCCACGGACGCCCCATCGACGGACGCCAAGATCGAAGCGATCTTCAGCGGCAGCAAGACCCTGAACGGGACCGATCTGCAATACCCCGAGGGCAAGCCGGAATTGCGTCTGTTCCGCGTTGAGCTCCCTTCGGGAGGCAAGATCCCCTTGCACACCCACCCTGCCCCTATGCTGGTGTATATGCAGGCCACCGATTCCGGTGAACTGCTCAACACCCGTGTGCAGCCGGATGGCAGCGAGGTGAGCAGCGTGTTCAAGCCCGGCGAGAGCTTCACTGAAGGTGCCTCAGAACCCCACTTTGTAGAGAACAAGGGAGACACCCCCACAGTTGTTTGGGTGATGGTGGCGTCTGTGGAAGGTCTGCCGACCACGGAGTGGATCAAGTGAACCCAGCCTTCAGGCGCTGATGCGACCCATCGCCCTCTGCATGCGTGCGGCAATCGGCAGCGATGGCATGGGGATGGCGTTCAGAAGTTGACGTTCAGCGCGTGCAGATAGCAGGGCATTGACAACATTGCCCTGCTTGTCTTTGTAGCTGTACGCATCCAACGTGCGAGGGTCAATACTGGCGGAAATCTTGTTGCCATCTCGCAGTAAATATCTTGCCATCGCAATACTGAATTGGCGTTATCAAAACATGTGTGCACGCGGTTTTGTGCAGTTTGTTCAGAGCTCACGACACGCGCTTGTGGCGCTCCGATGTGAAGTCCACCACGTTGCTGGTTTCCAGGCCGCTCAGCACCAGTCGGGTCGCTTCGTCGGCACTGATCCAGCGCACAAGGCCTGTATCGCAGTCAGCGACCTGGAACAACGTCGGCACGCGCGGATCTCGTGCTCCTCCATCCACATGGATGATCCAGCCCATCCACCATTCGCTGCCAGCACAGGTGTCGCTTGCGAGCGGCTCAACGAGGACCAGGTCTCCAGCCTTGAAGCCGAGGAACGGCGGTGCTTCCTTGCTTGCCAGAGCCATGCCATGCCTTTGTGGTACAGGTGTACTGGTTCTAGCAAGGGTGGTGTGGCCTGTCAGGGGTGATTCTGCTCACTTCCCCGGGCCCGGTCCCGCCAGGGGTAGCGCCCGAAGCGTTGCGGCTGATCGAGGTTGTGCTGGGCCAGGTCCGCCGTGGCCTGGTCCACGTGGATCTGCAGCAGTGGGATCGCCCGCTGCACCACGACAGCGTTCTCGCTGTGCAGCATCGGCATCAGCCAGAACTGGCGTCTGGCCCGTTGCGGTTCCAAGGTGATCCACCCCAGCGCTTGGGCCCGCTGGCTCAACCGCAGCGCCTGTTCATCACCGACAAAGGCCCGGGCCTCGCCCCGCCAGAGCTGGCGGCTGAACTGATCCAGCAGCAGCACCAGGGCCAGGCACGATGACGGCTCCGCCTCCCAGCTGTGCAGGCCGCCAGCCAGGGCCTGTTCCACCAGCGCACCGAACCGCCAGCGAACCTCCAGATCGAACGCCTCGCTGCGGCGAAACCACTGCCAAGGTCGGCACTGCTCGAACCAGAAGTCGAGGATTGCCTCGTGCATGGATCAGCTCGGATCGATCAACAGCGCTGAAAGCGCACGATGCTGCGGGTCATTCCCTTCTCCGGCCAGTTGGGCATCACCCGCCATGGGGTGCTGACGATCAACTGATCGTTCTCCACCCGGTAAAAACGGGTCTGCTCCGTGCCGACCCAGGAGGGATTCCAGGCCACATCAACCTGGGTGATCCAGCGATCCCCCTCCAACCGGTAGCTGCCGGTGTAGGCAATCATGCTGTTGAGCAGATGGGATTGTTCTTCAGCGGTGGTCGCGGGCTGGCGCCCCTGGGCTGACAGGGTGAAGGACAACCGACCTTCGGCCGTGAAGATCACATAACCCGTGGGCTGCTCTCCCATCGGCGCAAAGGTTTCACCGGTTCCCTGCACCTCCACCACGTAGGAGATAAGGCTCCAGACGCCTTGCACCGGGTTGCTCCGGTGCGTCTGCTGGGGCTGGATCGAGCTGGCGGTCATCAGCCGTTGCCGTGGTGTGGGGCGCCCCCAAGCTGTCACGTTCAGGACGAACAGCTGTAGTGAGAGATGCCGCCGGCGCTGAAGAACTGCTGCGGCCTGAGTTGGTCGTAGCGGGCCGCCAGTTCAGGGGAGGGGTCGCTGTAGGGGTTGCTGAACAGGGTCTGCAGTTCCAGCACCAGGCTGTTGTCGCCCAGCTCCGCCTGTTGATAGGCGGGGGCGATCAGCCATTCCCGCCAGGTGATGGCGGGGTTGACGCGCCGCATGGCCGCAGACGTCTCCTCCAGGTTGCCGTTGGCGGTGATCCGCTCGCGCCAGCGTTGCAGCCAGGTCTGCCAGCGTTGATCCAGGTCTTCGGAACAGGGCAGGTAGAAACTCGCGTGCAACTCGGCGACCCGCTCGGGAATGGCCGAGAGCAGGCGGAAGGCCTTGATGTAGTCGGCCTTGGCGGCCACCAACAGCTGCAACAGCTCGGTCACCAGGGCTTCGTCGTAGGCGGGGAGTGCCAGCTTGCTGGCCCACATCGCCTCCAGTTGCTGCTGCATGGCCACTGCAAACCCTTCGTTGAGTAGATCGAGCTCGCGCTGGGCTGCGTCATCCCCCTCCAGCAGAGTGCGCAGGGATCGCCAGAACATCCGGTAGTTGGCCTCCGCTGCTGTCGGCTGATTGAAGAAGGAGAAGTGGGCCCCACCACCGGTCCAGGGTTGGAAGCGGGGGTCGAACAATTCGCAGAAGCCGAAGGGGCCGTAGTCGAGGGTGTAACCGCCGGCTGCGCAGTTGTCGCTGTTGAAGTTGCCCTGGCAGTAGCCGACGCGCATCCAGTTGGCGACCAGGGCCGTGAGTCGACTGCGGAACAGACGCGCCAGCTCCAGCACCTGCTGATGGAAGGGCAGGGCGGCGTCAATCTCGGTGCGGTAGTTGCGGTCGATCAGGTGCTGCACTATCAGCCGCAGTTCCTCCTGGGCATCGGGATGGGCGTTGTCGCGTGCGCGGCGTGCGAACAGCTCGATCTGCCCCACCCGCAGAAACGACGGCGCCACCCGAGTGCTGATGGCGGCCTGGTTGTCGACCATCACGTCGGGATCAAAGGAGCGTGACTGGTCCGAGTACCAGGGGCGTCGCACCGTTTCGGCTTCGGAGCGATACAGCGCCAGTGAACGGGAGGTGGGAACGCCGAGGGCATGCATGAACTCCTGGGCCAGAAATTCGCGCACGCTGGAGCGGAGTACGGCCCGGCCATCGGCCCCACGGCAGTAGGGGGTCGGGCCGCCGCCCTTCAGTTGCATCTCCCAGCGCTGGCCCTCAAAAACCCCCTCAACGATCGACATCGCCCGGCCGTCGCCGTAGCCGTTGCCGGTGCCGAAGGGGCACTGCTGGATGTATTCCGTGCCGTAGATCGACAGGGCATAGCCGGTGGCCCACCCCCACGGGTGCATCGGGTCGGTTGCCACCGATGCATCACCGGAGAAGAGCCGGGTGAAGTCGGCGTTGTGGGCGAGGTCATCGCTGAGACCAAGTTCCGCGAACAAACGGAAGCTGTGGGCGACGTATTTCGGATCCGGAATGGGTGTGGGCTTCACCGGCACCCAGTGGCCTGAGAACACCGGCCTGGGGCGGTGGTCATTGCCGTCCGCTGTGGCTTCAGGATCAGGCTTCAGCGCTTTCAGCAGTGAGTAGTCGATCCGCTGGCTGAAGTCCTCAAAACTGTGCGCGACGGTGGGCATGGGGTCGAACCAGCGATCCGCTGATGCTATTGAAAGCATCACTGCGGCCTGATCGGTCAGCGCAGAGCCGAAAAGCCGTTTCGGCGCAGGTATGCCGTGCCGCAGTACTGGGCCGAGTGCTGCCCATCAGGACCTGCTAAGGCTGACTCAAGACGCCGTACCAGCGCCTCACGTTTGGCGGCCTCACGATCCTGAGGGCCAAAAGCTGATCCGTTCCAAACCATTGTTGTCATCGCATCCAAGGGAAGCAAGCCCAGACCCCCGTTCCATGGCCTGAGTCGAGCTGCGCTCCGCAGAAAGCGAAGTGAACGCTGCGTCGTGGTGACGACATTTCTGTCTTAGTCCCCCAGTATCACGTTGTCCAGCTCTGACAGGGCGCCATGACGAATGCTTTGGTTTGAGTCGTCACATTTACGTTGGATTTGCGTGGCTAGGTTGAAGAAATCCCCGTCTGAAGACGATGCATCGCTTCATCCTGAGAGACGGCAAAATTTTCTCGTCAGCCACGTCACCGCCGTCGGATGATGTTCTGGCGATCAAAGACGACGACAACAAGGTGATTGCGTATTGCTTCATGACCGATGAGTCGGAGGATGCATTCATCCGGGCCGTCAGGGGAGATTGGGATGAGCGTTTTATCTGGAAAAACTGGACATGACCTCTCAGCTCCTGCTCGATTGGCTCGGGCGAGTTTTAATGGCTGCGTTGTTTGTCAAAGCCGTTCCCGGAAAAGTGACGGATTTCAGCGGAACGGTTGATGTGATCGCTTCAAAAGGGATCGCCGAACCCTTGGCTGGATGTCTCCTGGCCAGTGCCATCACCTGTTTGATCTTCGGATCGGTTGTTTTTGTTTTTGGAACGAACACCCGGCTCGGGGCGTCGCTGCTGCTGGTGTTTCTCGTGCCCACCACGCTGCTTTTTCACACGTTTCCGGTGGATAGCGGCTTCTTCATGAACGTGGCCCTGATTGGTGCATTGTTGTTGGCGCTCACTCGGTCCAGTGCAGGAGCAGTGCCCAGCTTTCGTTGGCTACGGCACCGGTGATTGGCCAGCGATGATGACGGAACACTGCTGATTGATCCGATGCGTTTCAACCTCACGGCCGTTGTCGGCATCGCAGCCGGATCGATTGGGCTGATTGCCGGGGTGCTGATCCCGAAGCCTCAGCAGAATTACGGCATGGCAGTTGTGACTGGAACCACCAAGGCCGAACCAGCCATGAAGGGCTACATCGAAAAGGTGGATGCCCTGATGGAGGAGTGGGGCTGTGAGTATCTCGTTCGCCAGCGCAACACCTTGCTGATGGAAGGTGATGGAGGTCCCTTGACGGTGGTGACTGCCTGCAAGGGCAAGACCCTCCAGGACGGCATCGATTTTTACAAAAGCCCCGCGTATCAGGAGTTGGTGAAGCTGCGAGCTCCATTCACGGATTGGGACTTTCGTCTTGTGCAAGGACGGTTCTAAGCCTCTTCTGCTGGATGTGGATGACTCAGAACAGGGCAATGATTGGACTGAACAAGCCGATAAACCCAGCGGTCACAAGGGCAGCGGTGAGGGTGTACATGGTTCAGCATTTGCGTGGGGTCAAGCGGGCGGCAAGGCCTCCGCTGATGCCAACGATGATGGCCAGTGCAATCAGTTCCATCGGTTGAAGCGTTGAATGAATATTTCAATCATCTGTTTTGATCGATCATAAAAACGTATCGGATGATTCGTTGCAGGCCGTTTAAGTGAATCTGCTTAATCGGAAGGGTTTGAATCATCCGCAACCATGTTGAGTGATTAAGGGGTTGGTTGTGACCGACATCCTTGAAGCAGTTAATTGGGTTTTTAGTGTTCAAAGCTTTTCTGGTTGATGGAAATTCTTCTTGCGAGATGTTTGATCTTCCCTGTGGCGGCTTTGTGGATCCAGTCCAATGAAGATGAGGATGATGAGGACAACTTCGACTTCCTCTGACGTCTTCGGCGTCTATTGAACGGTCGGTGTTTTCACCGATGACGATCGATTTCTGCCGACCTACACCATCAGCAGAGACCGATCGATCCTTGGGAAAAGTCAGAAAAGTCACGTCCGATGCTCAGCGCGAAGAAACGCTGATCACCAGCCTCATTGGCTTGATGGCCATTTTTGTGGCTGTCGCAGTCTGGTGGAGCGTTGCCCCCCAGTGGCTCACCAGCACCTGGCAGACCCTCTGAGGCCAGACGTCCGGAGGTGGCTCGCCCTGCTTCATGCCATCGGTGACTCCTGGCGTTTCAAGGCAGTCTGGGCCTGGCGCCAGCCTTTCACCATGACGCAGCTGGTCTGATGGCAGACCAGGTAGCGGCCGTTGCCAACGGCGTCGATTGTTTGACCTTGTGAGTTGGCAAAGATGCGGCTTTTGAATTCCATGACCTCGTCCATGCGCTGGTTTCACTCTTGTGGTTTGTCGCCCAGATGACAACCGGCGGCAAGGCTTGTTCACGATCCGGATAAGTATTTCTTCCTGAGATTATTTCCCTAAGTATTTTATTCTCCGCAATGTTTTTATTGACTAGCCATCAAGGCTGCTCGTAAAGGTGTCGCACTCGCAAGAATTCAGATGTACTCACTCAAGCAGGAACATCAACACCAATCCATTGGCGAACGGTGGCAGGCCCACGATGAGTATTTCGTCTGCATCAGCGCCTGCGACATCCATGACCAGACCTGTGTCACCACTTGTCTGACGACTCACTTGCAGATCGATGACGGTTCGGATCTGTCGATCGCATCCTGAGTCGTCGTTTACGGTTCACGGCCCTTCGCTGAGGCGGGCGATGGCTCTCGATCAACTGAAAGGCTTCCTGCTGCGTCTGCAGGACGACGAGGCCCTGAAGCAGTCAGTGCTGGCGGCATCCACAGCCGATGATGTCGCCAAGATTGCCGGCGGGCTGGGCTATTCCTTCAGCGGGGATGAATTGCTGCGGTTCTCCGGCAACAAGGTGGGGCGGGTGACGGTGTCCAAGCAGGAGACGCCTGGTGAATACAACTGATTCCGGGACAGATTTTCTAGCCTGCGCCCAGCGACGAACGGTGCCAGATCATGCAGGCGATCTTCAACGGCACGGTCCTGGCTGACAGCGATGACATCGTGATGGTGGATGGCAACCCCTATTTCCCCCGCGCTGCTATGGCAGAGGAGTTCTTCCGCGCGTCCGATCACACCACGGTCTGTGGATGGAAAGGCACGGCTCGCTACTGGGATGTGGTGGTTGGCGATCAGGTGATCCGCAACGCCGTTTGGGCCTACGACACCCCCAAGCCAGACGCCGAATCAATCCGTGAACGCTTCGCCTTCTACCGGGGCAAAGGGGTGGAGCTGAAGTGACGATTCCCTTCGGTGAACCTGAACCTTCGGATGCGCTGCTGAACAAGTCGGTGTCGTCCGATCGGTTGCGCTTCTGGCTCAACACGCGGCTGCGTCTTTTGGCAAAGGAGCAGCGCATTCAGGATGCGCGAGCTCTTCGCGGAGAGTTTTCGCTTGACTGAAGCCTCAGCCATAGCCGCCACGCGGGCGGGATGGTTTGGTGGCGGGCAGCACCTCAATCACCCGTGGCTTGATCCGACTTGAGTACCAGAGATCGGTGGCTTCGGCGTAGCTGCCGGTGTCCTTGAACGAGCCATCGCGGAACTGCACCCGATAGCGGTGGCGGTCGTAGGGCCGTGGGTCCGTGTCCTCGAAGCTCTTCATCAGCAGCGCACATTTGGAACACCATCCTGCTGGGATTCGTCAGTCAGCTGACAGGGCAGTGCCCTCCCGGCGGGGGTCGGCTGCTCCGTGCCAGCGGCCGTTGATCTTCTGCAGCAGGGCGGTGCCGCTGCCTAGGCGTTGGCGACGGATCGGTTGATCACCGGGAGTGAGTTGGTCGAGGGCAACGGGCCAGGGGAGGGGCGGATCCTGTTCCAGCACCAATCCATTGCGGCGCCGCGACAGATGCGGCAGCCCGACGGCCCGTGTCGGTGGCTCACGCCAGATCAGGGAGGCCAGCAGCACGCGGCTGAGCACGTGGGGGATGCTGCGTCCGCCGGGACTGCCGACCGACAGCAGCGGTTGTCCCCGCTCGAACACGATCATCGGAGCCATCGACGACACCGGCCGACGACCGGGCCGGCGGCGGTTGGCCACCGGCTGGCCGTTGATGCTGGGGCGGAAGGCAAAGTCGGTGAGCTGGTTGTTCAGCACCATTCCCGCCACGAGATGGCGGCTGCCGAAGACCGTTTCCACCGAGCTGGTGTAAGCAGCGAGGTTTCCCTGGCCATCGACGATCGCCAGATGGGTGGTGCCCTGTTCGCGGCTTTGCTCCGGCAGCGCATAGGGGTAGGCCGCCAGGCCAGGGGGCAGCCCCGGAGTCGGGCGAGCCGCGGGGGAGGTCTGCAGGGCAATGGCGCGGGACTGGATGTAGACGGGATCCAGCAAGGGGCCTGTCGGAATGGCCCCATCCATGGGGTCGTGCACCCAGTAGAGGCGATCGGCATCAGCCCAGGCCTGGGCTCGCGCCAGCAGCCGCCAGGTCTGCGGATCGGCAGGGTCGCTCAATGCGTTGCTCTGGTTCAGCAGTGCCAGGGTCTGCAACACCGCCAGCCCGCCGCTGCTCGGTGGCGGCACCGTGCAGAGCCGGTAGCTGCGCAGCCGGTGGCAGAGCGGTGAGCGCTGAACCACGGCGTAGCCAGCCAGATCGGCAGGGTTCCAGCCGCGGAAGTCGGGCTGGTCGGTCTGCAGGGCAGCCATCCCGGCAAGGATCTGCTGGGCCAGTTCGCCTTTGTAGAAGGACGGGCCGCCGTCCTTGGCCAGCAGCTCCAGGGTGCGGGCCAGGGCCGGATTGCGGAAGGGCCGGTTGGCCGGAGGCGGTTGGCCGCCGGGCAGATACAGCGCCTGAAAGGCCGGGCTGTGGTCCACGCCGATGCGTTGGGCGATGCCGATGGAACGGCGCAGGCGGGGGCTGGGGCGGAACCCATCACGGGCAAGACGGATGGCCGGCTGCAACGTGGTGGCCCAGGGCAGGCGACCGTGCTGTTGATGGACGTCCCAGAGCAGAGCCACGGTGCCAGGCACACCGATGGCCTCCGGGCGGCTGGTGGCCTCGCGCCAGGGCAGCGGTTCGCCGGAGGGCTGCAGCAGATCGTCCGGACGGCTGCTCAGGGGGGCGACCTCACGGCCATCGAGCACCTGCAGCTGTTGCTGCCGGGCATCCCAGTGCATCAGAAAACCACCACCGGCCAGGCCGGAACTCTGCGGTTCCACCACGGCCAGCACCGCCTGGGCGCTCACCAGGGCATCCACTGCCGAACCGCCGGCCTTGAGTACTGCCACAACGGCCCGGCTGGCGCGGGGATTGGCGGTAACGACCACCGCATCACCTGCGGCGGTGGAGATGGCGGCTTGGCCGGGATCGGCGGATTCCGGGTCGTCGCGGCTCACCGGTGCGGCGGCTGCGCTGGTGCTGCTGATGCAGAGGCCGAGGATCAGCAGCAGGGCACGCAACATCAGGGCAGCGGCTTCGGGGCCAGGGTGAACCCTGCCTAGCTTGTCGGCCTTCAGCGGTGGCGGGGTCAGGGATGGCGGTGCAGCAGCAATCGGCGGCCAACCCTTCGCATGTGGTGGTGGTTGGTGCCGGCTGGGGGGGATGGGGTGCGGCCAAAGCGCTCTGTGAAGCCGGGGTGCGCGTCACCCTTGTGGATGGCCTGGCGGATCCCACCGGCAGCACGCCGCTGACCACCGCCAGCGGTAAGCCGTTTGAAGCCGGCACCCGCGGGTTCTGGCGGGATTACCCCAACATCAATGCGCTCTGCGAAGAACTTGGGCTGAGCGATGTGTTCACCCCGTTCACCAGCAGTGCCTTCTGGTCGCCCCAGGGGTTGGAGGCCACGGCACCGGTATTTGGTGATGGCCCGCAGTTGCCCAGTCCGTTGGGGCAGGCCTTCGCCACGATCAACAATTTCAAGCGCCTGCCGGTAGCCGATCGACTCAGCATCGCCGGACTGCTGGTGGCGATGCTCGATCTGAACCGCAGCCCTGCGGTGTATGAGTGCTACGACGCCCTTGATGCGCTCACGCTGTTCCGGCAACTGCGGATCAGCGAGCGGATGATCAACGAGTTCCTGCGGCCGATCCTGCTGGTGGGACTGTTCAAGCCACCGGAGGAGCTGTCGGCGGCGGTGACGATGGAGCTGCTCTACTACTACGCCCTGGCGCACCAGGATTCCTTTGATGTGCGCTGGATCAAGTGCAAGAGCATCGGTGAGCAACTGCTTGCCCCCCTGAGCCGCCGTCTTTGCGATGCGCATCAGCTGCAGGTCCTGGGCGGCACGTTTGCTTCACGCTTGAACGTCTCCCCCACCGGTGCCACTGACTCGCTGGAGACGCGATCGCTGGCGACCGGCGAGACGGGTGTGATCGACGACGTGGATGCCGTGGTGCTGGCGGTGGGGGCCCGAGGCATGGGGTCTCTGATGGCCAGATCAGCGGAGTGCGCTGCCTTGGCACCGGAGCTGGCGCGGGCCGGTGGACTCGGCGCGATCGATGTGGTGTCGGTGCGGCTGTGGCTGGATCGCTCCATTGCCGTTGACGATCCCGCCAATGTCTTCTCCCGTTTCGCGGCCTTGAAGGGGGCCGGCGCCACCTTCTTCATGCTGGATCAACTGCAGGCCGACAACGAGCAGGCCCTGTGGGGGGATCAGCCGGTGCAGGGGTCAGTGATCGCCAGCGACTTCTACAACGCCAGTGCCATTGCTGAGCAGAGCGATCAGGAGATCGTTGATGCCTTGATGCAGCAGTTGCTGCCGCAGGTGCAATCGGCCTTCCGCCATGCGCAGGTGGTGGATCAGGAGGTGCGGCGTTATCCGGGATCGGTGTCGTTGTTTTCTCCCGGCAGCTTTCAGCAACGCCCGCCGCTGGAGACATCGCTTGAGGCGGTGGTGTGCTCCGGCGACTGGGTGCGCATGGGGGAGCGGGAGCATGGCGCCAAGGGCCTTTGTCAGGAGCGGGCCTATGTGTGCGGCCTGGAGGCGGCCAATTCGCTGCTGCGGCGAGGGGTTGTGCGCGGAACGGGCTCCGACGAACACCGTGTGATTCCAATCCGCCCGGATGAACCGCAGGTGGTGCTCGGCCGGGCCCTCAACAAACTGGTGATGAATCCCCTGGAGGCGGCGGGTCTGCGCTGGCCCTGGTTCGCGGGTTCACGTTGAGCCGGTAGTTGTTTGTTGTTGGTTTCAGGCGTTTGTGCTGAGTGCCATTCATGGCTCTCTCGCTAGGGTCATTTCAGTGATGGTTCGCGCGTGATGCAGATATTGGAAATGGTCACTCTTGTGTTGGTCGACCTGGCTTTGTTGGTTTATCTGGTTGAAAAGGGATCGGGATTTGTGCGGGAGCGCCGCAAGATCACGCGTCTTGTGAATCGCCATCCCGAGATGCAGGGTGTGCATCCTGAACAGGACGATCTGTTTGTGTTTGAAAGCGATGATTGTTTGAAAGATTTTGTTCTGCAGAACAATGAGCCCGGAATCGATGAACCCTTCTACGTTCAAGACGACGAGCTTGATCAAGATTGAGATGGCGTCTGCTTTGCGCTGATGCCTTGCGCTGAGTGGAGGGCAAGAGGATGCAGGAATGGACTGATGAATTCATCCGCCATGCCCAGCAGGAGCTCGTGGCGATGGTGAAGGATTGGCAATACGACTACGGCTCCACAGATGATGAGTGTGCCGCCATGCTTCTGTGGATGGCCCTACGGCTGAAGCCTGATCTCAACCTTGGCCCTGACGTGATGAAGCAGCCCGCCCGCAGTGATGTGGCTCAAAGGCCTGGCATGAATCCGGAATCCCACCGATGAGTCGCCAGCGTTTCAGAGGTTTGTACCTGCAGAACACGGGCCATCCGTTGTGCTTCTCGTTTGTGACCTATACGCCGCAGACCAGAGACCAGATGGTGTCGTGCGGTGACCTGAATCCGGATGACGAATACTTCAGCCCGGTGCTGTTTGATTTTCTTCTGTTCGTTTCTGAGGGCATTCTCGGGTTGACTCCCGATGCTGCTTTCCCACTTGGTTACGACGACCTGGCGATTGCAGCTTCACGCATCAGGGGAACTGGCGTTCAACATGAGTATCTGATCACTGTGAAGCAGGGGGCTTGGAATGATCAAAAGCAAGCTGTTCTTGATCAGCTGAGAGACATCCTGTCGACAGCGTCGTGGGATGGGGCTCGCCTGCGACGACGAGATGATCATCAATGACATCGTGGATTCACCCCTGCGCGATCACCCTTGACCAGTCCCGCCGATGCCGATGCCAACCTCAAGCGGGCTCTGCAGCAGTTGGGGCAGAACGAAGCGGCGGTGGCTGAGGCGATCAATGAAGCCCGGGCTGAACACTCCCGCACCGAGCCGCCGGTCACTGGTCCGGAATTGCTCGAACGCATTGATGCGCTGGCGGCGCAGCGTTCACTCGACAGTCAGGACGCCGCGATCCTCTGCCATTGGCCCGATGCGGCCTCAATCGGCCAGGCCTGGTTTGCGCTCAAGCATCCCGGCCAGAGCGTGCCCAGCCCGATGCTGGTGCTTGATGCCTATTTGGTGGGGGCACCGCCGTTTCTGAGCAAGGCCCAGCGTGATCAGGTGAGCGACTGGTATCGCAGCAAGGTGTCGGCCAATGCCGAGTACACCGCTGCGGTGGCCGGTGCTGCCAAGGCTTTTGTGCTGATCGGTGATCTCAAAGCCAGTGCCGCCGGCATGGCCTGGCAAACGATCATTCCCGATCTGCTCTCCGCAGGCCACGACCTGGAGTTCAACGTCACCAAGGAAAAGGTGGCGGCTGCTGCTGCCCGTTGGATCGTGGCGGTGGCCGACACCTTCACGCCGCCATCGCTGGATTGAGGCCATTCAGCCCGCCGACCGCACCGGCACCACTGTCATGCCAACGGGTTTCAACGCGATCAAAGCCAGCTTGATGTGCTGAATTCCGAAGGGAATGGCCACGATGCTCACGAAACAGGCGAGGGCGGAGCTGAGGTGGCCGATCGCCAACCACCAGCCCGCCACCAGAAACAAGAGCACGTTGCCGATCAGCCCCAGCGGCCCTGTGCTCAGATCACCGCGTCCGCTCAATTCCTCGCGGTTCACGGCTTCCTGCCCGAACGGCCATAGCGAGAACCTGCCGATCACAAAGCAGGAGCGCGCCCAGGGCAGCCCGATGATCGTGATCGCGCACAGCAGCCCGGCCAGCCACTAGCCCAGGGCCATCACGAAACCTCCGAGCACAACCCAGAGGATGTTGAGCAGGGCGCTGATCATGGTTTGTTGGTGGTGGCGGAGAGGCTCATGGACGGGGCTTGCTGATCGTGAGCAGGGAGGTGTCCGGTTCGGTGATAAAAGTCTCGATCGCCGTGGAGTGAGCGAGCAAAATTCTGAGAAGTTCTGTCGTGCTGGTGTTACCCACCACGAGCCAGATCACTTTCGGCGGTGCACCTCTCAGCAGGCTCATGCCGCTCACGCCACGGTGAGTTCGCTGAGCCGTTTTTCACGTTCTGCTGCGAAGCGCAGCACGGCTTGAATGTGTTCTGGCTTCAGATCGGGGAAATCCGCCAGGATCTCGCCCTGGCTCATCCCACTGGCGAGATATTCGAGTACATCAGACACGCTGATTCGTGTTCCAGCCAGGCAGGGCTTTCCACTACGCACACCCGGAGTACAGGTGATCATGGTGGTGGAAGAGCTCATGGCGGGGAGTTGTTTGAGAAAGGAGAGTGAGCGATTTTGGGTTAGATCAAAAGCTTGCTCCAGTCACGTCCACTTGTCGGGGCCGAGCTGGTCATAACGCCTGTCTTCTCCAGTCAGTATCGGCTGGTTGGGCGGTTTTGTCGTTCACCTGGTTGGTGCTTAAGGTTTGTGATTGGCCTCACCTTGGTGAGTGGTTGGTCAGGGCCTGAGGCACCCAGATGGCAGCAGTGGCATCACCCAGGCCAACAGTTCGGCCTTCGAGGTGTTCGATGCCGATCCAGGCGCAGATCAGGGCATCGAGCATGTCTTCCACGGGCTTGAGCGATGAGAGCGTGGTCACCTCGTGGGGTTGGGGCAGGGTGAGCGGGATGGCACTGATGCGCTGGCTGAGGGCCTGGTGGATGGCGGTGAATTCAGCGAGCAGACGCTTGACCCGTTCAGCAACCGGAGGCCGCTCCGCCTTCCAGTACAGGGCTGAGCGGCTCACCTTGTAGGGCACACGGTAGTTGCGATTGAGCAAGGCCAGCAGGGCCACATGGGGGTAACACTCGATCAGGGCCGGCCCTTGGCGAGCTGGAGTTGTGGTGTGCAGGGCAACGCCGAGTTCGGCGAAGCGTTCACGCAGCTGATCGGCGATGGCACCGGGGCGTTCGGCTGATGGGCTATGCACGGCGCAACCCTTCGGCCCGAAGCGGCTAGCGATGGCGGTGTCGGCGGCCCGACGGCTGGTGATGGAAGTCGTTGCCAGGGGCATGTCGACCGACACGCAGTCCACGGGTTGCCCCGCAAGTTGTTTGCAGGCCTCCAGCAGAGCGGCGGGATCGGGCTCACTGCCCTGGGCTTTCCTGTTCTGGTCCCAGGGTTGGCCCGCAGCCAGGGCAAGAAAGGCCTCATAACTGGTGGCCAGGGCCAGGCACTGCCAACCTTCAGCGGCCCGTTGCAACAGCGCCACTCCACTGGGGTTGTGGGCCGTCCAGGCGGCGTCGATGCCAAGGACTAGGGCTGGTGGGGGTTGGCTTGCCAAGGGCTCCCGTGGCATTCGTGTGTCGAGGATGGTCAAGAGAGCAATCTGCAGGCTGCCGTGAGCTTTCGCTCCCTCGATTGAGGGAGCTTGAAGTCTCTATCCATCCCTCAGTTGAGGGATCTTTCCGCCAATCCCCTGTTGTCGCCCGTGCAGGGTTCGCGAGACTTGTGTTGTTGCTGCGGTTGATCAGGGATGGCGTGGACGGTCTTGGCTCCCTGTGGCGCTCTGTTGGCGGCCCTGCTGCTTTATGCGCCGGTGTCGGTGCAGGCCCACGGCGATGCCAAGGGCCCCTCTGTGATGCCGACCACGTCCGAGGCGAGCGGACCCGCCATGACGATCTACCGCTCAGCCAGTTGCGGCTGTTGCACCCAGTGGGGCGAGCACATCGCCGCTGCTGGATTTCGCATCAACGATCAGGTCAGCGACGACATGGATCGTGTTAAGCAGGCCAATGGCATCGCGCCGGATCAGGCCTCCTGCCACACCGCCATCGTTCAGGGCTATGTGATCGAAGGCCATGTGCCGGCATCATCGATCCAACGCCTGCTGGCTGAACGGCCCGACATCCGTGGCCTGGCCGTGCCGGGAATGCCGATCGGTTCCCCCGGCATGGAGGTGAAGGGGAGGACGGCGGATCCGTTTGCGGTGATGGCCATCGGCCACGACGGTTCAACAACCGTGTTCGAGCGCTACTGAGCCATGGAACTCCGGCTCGATTCCCGCACCACCCAGGATGCGATCGCCCAGGCCGCCGAGCTGCTCGAACACCGGCGCCTTGTGCTGGTGTTCGGTGATCGGCTCACCCTCAGCGCCCTGGCGATTGCTGAACCGATCCAGCCGTCGCTGGTGGGGGCGGCCACCACAGAAGACGAAGGCCTTGAGCTGGTGCAGCGCACCCAGCCGGATCTGCTGATCTGCAGTTCGGACCTGGAAACCGGTTACGGCCCGGTGTTGCTCAAACGCGTCAAGGCGGAGCTGCCCACCTGCCAGCTGCTGATCGTGCTGGAGCGGGAAACCAAGGCCCTGGTGCGGGAGGCGCTGGATGCCTTTGCCGATGGTGTGATCTTCAAATCAAGCCTGGGCACCGGCCGTGGTGATCTGATCGGTGCCCTGCGCACCATCGCTGAAGGGGGTGTCTACTACCCCGCGGAGATCCGCCGGCTGGCGGCGTCTGCACCACAGCCCGATCTTCCGCCGTTGGTGGAGGAGCTCACCCCGCGGGAGCTTGATGTGGCGGCGGCGGTGTCCCGCGGCCTCAAGAACAATTCCATCGCCGATCTGCTCGGCATTTCGCTTGAAACGGTGAAGACCCACGTGGGCAATGCCATGGACAAGCTCGGAGCCCGCGACCGCACCCAGATGGCGGTGACGGCGTTGCTCTATGGATTGATTGATCCGCTGGACTCCTGATCTCAGCCCCGCAGGGCACTGAGTTGATGTTCTTATCTTGGGGTGCTGGGGTAGTCGATCCGTCCGGCGCGAGGCATCGTGAACCCGTAGCAGGTGGTTGATCCTGCGAGATGCCAATCCCATGAAGCTCGAACTCGCCCACGCCTATCCCATCGGCACGATGATCCTGGAAGGCAAGCATCAACCCTTCCACGCCCTGGCCTGCCCCTTGAAACCGGCCATCATCAAGCGCCGCCGTTGAGCGCTGATCTCCTCAACTCCTGCTGACAAACCCTGCCCGGATCACTTAGCACTCATACAGGTGCAACAGAAGCGAGATGGTTGTGACCCAATTGTCAGGTAAGCCATCCGAGGACACGCTGATTGATGCACTGCGGGGCTGTCAGAACGTCCAGGACCTGAAAGAGCTCGAGCAGCGGTTGGCCCAGCTGGAGGATGCGCCACCACTGTTTGATTGGATCTGCGATCTGCTGGTGAATCGGCGCTTGTCCAGAGGGTTGGCCGCCAAATTGCTGCGGCAACTTCATCGTTCCTGATCGGTTCAGCGCTTCCGGTAGTTCTCCAGTTCCGCCGGGCAGACGGCGGTGATGTACCCGGTGAGTTGGGCTGTGATTCGGTTGCGTTCCGATTCACTTGGGTTGATCGGAATGTCGTTGTAGCGCATGGATGTCTGGCGTTCAAACATGCTGCGGACGTCCTCCTCCGGCAATGAATAGAACCGTTCAGTGCCCATCTTGCAGATGTTCTCGCCGGTCCAGCGTGCGATCACCGACTGCTGCTCCCTTGTGGTGGTGTTGGCCCGGGCTACCCCAGGAACCAGGGCACCCAACAAGACAAGAACCAGCGCCGAACGATTCATGGGGGGAGCTCAAAACAACTCTGTAGCCATTCAAACAGTTGCTTTTTTAAGCCGTGGTTAAAACAAGGGTGGAGCTGATCGGGAAGTTGGCTCTGTCCGGCGACCGTCCTCTCACCCCAGCGGTCGCCACCCCTTCCTTGTGGATTGAGCCGGTCTAGTCGCTGCGCTGGCAATGGCCGCCGTCGCATTGCAGGCCACATTGGGGCTGCTTGTTGCCGTACTGCCAAGGCCGACGCATGGCCCAGTATTCATCCACCAAGCCCAGCAGATAGGTGCCGAGGCGTTGCAGCAAGGAGGCTTGTTTCATCCCTTCACCTTGCCAACAGCTCAGCGTCGCTGCAACGGCATCGGCTGTGCCTTGGCATGGCGCTCTGGATTGCGGCCCTGAGATTGCGGCAGCTCAGACATTCACACGGTTGGTCGTCGTGAATGGAGCTGTGCAGACGGATCGGCTGGTGTTGAACGCTGTCGGACACAGCTTCAAAGTGGCTGCCTGAGTTATCCCGATCTTTCCAGGGGATGGCCCGTTACAGATCTGGGGTGTTAACCGGTTGTGATGCTGTTTGAAATCTGGAATTCACCGCCAGTGAACACATCCGCGGAACATCAGCGGCGGCTGGATTGGTGATCAGGGCGTCTCTCACGCATCCGCAGTACTCCCGTCCCATGCCTTTCGGCGGCAGCGTCCGGGCCTGGTCGATGTAGGCCTGCTGGAAGTAACTCCTGCACTCCTTGCTGGTGGTCTCCGTCCACTCGAAGCTGGATTCCGCCAGCACCGCTGTCGGCAGAAGCACCAGCATCATCCCCCAAACCATCCTCTTCATGGCGTCTCCAGAGTGCAGAGACCGTACGCCTTGACGCTGTCGGCGGTGGTCGTGAATGTTGCAGTGGCGCCCGTCGCCCTGGATGGGTTAGGCCCGTAGAGGATCACCAATGCCATGACTGCATCCACCCAGCACTCCAACCACTTGCTTGAGGAGCTGGTGGCTGAGGAGATTGCCAATCAGATCAATCAGATCGCTGAGGAACTGCAGCGTGAGGGCTGGCCGATGGCCATGGTCAAACGCTTCATGCACGTTGCTGTGGAACGCCTGCCTGAGTAACCCCCCTGGGCTCTGAGTGAATCCACTCAGATGTCCCAATCCGTGGTGGTTTTGACAAAACGTCCCCCTCCTGATCTTGCAGGTTGAACGGTCAGTTGTTTGGGGCCGGCATGAACCTTGTCACCGCGTTTGCCGCCGTCGGTCTGACGGCCGTGTCCTGGGATGGAACCCTGTCGCGGGCCGGGGCTCGATCCCTGCGCCATGCCCTGGATTACCGAGAGCCCTATTGCCGGATGAGCGACAACGACATGGTGCTGCTCATGGATGCTGTGCTGGCGTTGCGCCGGGAGCGTGGCAACAAGGCGTTGATGCTTCAGGCGGCTGGAGTCCTCACCCCTGCCCAGGCGTTGACGGCCTATGCGATGGCCTCTGAGTTGATGCGATCGGATGGCCCTTATTCAGCCGAGGAACGTCGTCACCTGGATGTGCTCGCACTGATGCTGTCGATTGCACAACCGGAGGCGGAACGGATCGATGCTGTGTTCGATCTGCTGCATGCCCCTCTGTTGAGCCACGAGAGTGTGGCTCTGAAGGTCTGATCAGGCGTTTGTCTGCCGCACCCGCTTGAGCTCGAGACCGGCTTCGGTGGCGGTCACCCCCGCCAGCACCAGCAGGCCGATCAGCCCCACCAGCTGGTTCTGGGCTTCTGCGGCCGCATCGGCGTCCTGGGCCAGCACGGCACCGGCCACGAACCAGGCGGTGGCCACCGCCGAGGTGATCCAGTAGGCCCGCCAGCGGCGCTGATACAGGTAGCCGGCCCCCAGGCCAGGCACCACGTTGAGCAGCACGGCCACCCAGCCGGCGGAGGCCGCCAGCACCTGATCGCGGCTGGGAGGGGTCATGGTTGTGAATGTTCAGTGTCGGCACTCTGTCGGATCCTTGGAACACAGGTCGCCTGAACAGCTGTCGATGGCGACCGATTGGTCTAAAGACTGTGGGTTCTTTTGCAGTGTTCCGACTGATGCGCTCCGTTCTTCTCGCCCTGCTGCCCCTAGTGCTGGCTCCCTCCGCTGCCCTGGCCCAGAAGGAGATCCCCAAGGCCCCTGGTTATGACCAGTGCCCGGCCGGCTACGTCAATACCTTCGGCACCACCTGCGTCTCCCCGGTCTATTACGAGGTGGCTCCCACCAACGGCCAGGCCTGCAAGGCCGGTTGGATGAACATCGGCGCTGGTTACTGCAAGAAGAAGAAGGGCCCCCTCGGCGTGCTTTGATCCACTGCCCTTTCCCGGTCTGCGATGAAGTGGGAATACACCCAGCTCCGCTTTGTGCCCCGCGGTAAATCGTGGACCGGTGAGATCGAGGAGTTGTGGCTGGATGATCGTCAGATCATTTCCCGCAGCCACCCCCAGCGTGATGTGACTCTGGTGGGGTTGATGAACGAGCTGGGGGAGCAGGGCTGGGAACTCACCACCTATGCCCAGCCCTTCACCGGCTACCACGGTGGTTGCTACACCTTCAAACGCCAGAGGTAGACCGCAGCCCTCGTTCTCTGTTGATCAGAGCTTCTGCCGCCACACCTTGAGATGTTCGAGGGCGATCACCAGGTCGCGGCAGATCACGCAGCGGTTGCCGTTGCAGGCGCGGAAAAGCGGACCGTCCACTCCCTTGAACATGCTCACAGTGTCTCCATCACGGGTGGTCATCACTGGGGTTGATGTCATCGCTTTGCTCCGGAATCACGGTTGCGTGAAGTCAACGCCGTGGAGGGATCAGGGGTGCCATCAAACAGTCCAGAGGATGCACCGCGTTAGGAAATCTTCCTTCTGCGCTTCTCTTCACAGAAATAACATATGCGGAAAGGTGACATCCGGCAAATCAAAGATTGCGTTGGGTAAACATCAGCTCCGCGGCTGAATTGCAGCAGTCCATTCAAAGGGGAAGGCCGCCCCTCCCGGATGGGAAGGACGGCCTACCTCGCTCGTTTATGCATAGCAATCGACCTGATCAGTGATGCTTCAGGGAGTTGGAACCTCAAGCAAAGGGACTGAAAGAACCGGTCGAAGCGTCTGGCTGGTTGGCGCCTGGGGCCATGGGGTCCAGGGGTGAAGGCTTGGGGACTCCTGGGCACCTGAAAGGCGGTGCAGTGGAGTGTCGATTGACGTGGCGCTCAAGGAATGCCTGCCAAAGGACGAGCCTTACGCATGGGTGGAAACTGTTGGAGCAGGGGCCGAGTCAGTCAGGCTGCTTCTCAGCTGTGCTCAGGTGGAGTGTCGGCCGTCATGGGCTCCTCCGATCTCGATGAACACATTGTTGGTGCGGTGGAGCACATCGGGCAATCGGTGTTAAGGCGCATTGCCTCTGGAGCTGCAGCCGCCGATGGTGGAAATGGCGTGCCTGCCGACAGCCTTTGGATCCACCGGTGATCGTTGCACTGGGGCTGTTGGCCGCTGCGATGGCCTCCTGCATCGGCCTGCTGATCCTCCAGCTCGGCCTCTGGCGGGTGTTTTCCGTGGCGCCGCAGCTGCAGCCTCCCCAGGTGCAGCCCTTGCCCGAGACCTCCCTCACGGTGGTGATTCCGGCCTACAACGAAGCGGAGAACATCGCCCTCTGTCTGGAGAGCGTTCTCAGCTCCACGCCGCCCTGTGTAGGGTGGCAGGTGCTGGTGGTGGATGACGAGTCCAGCGACGCCACGGCGGAGTTGGCGGCGGCCAGTGCGGCCCATCTCCCCCACACCTCGGCAGGGTTCAGCCTGCTGTCAGCAGGACCGCGTCCGGCGGGGGAACGCTGGGTGGGCAAGAACTGGGCCTGCACCAGGGCGATGGAGCAGGTCCACAGCGACTGGGTGCTGTTCATCGATGCCGATGTGCAGCTGCAGGCCGATGCCCTGCAGCGCGCCCTCGCCCAGGCGATCTCGGATCAGGCGGATCTGTTGAGCCTGGCGCCGCGACTCACCTGCGGTTGCCTGGCCGAATGGATGGTGCAACCGATCATGGCCAGCCTGCTGGGGCTGGGTTTTCCGATCGAGGCCGCCAATGATCCCGCCTCCGACGTCGCCTTCGCGGCGGGACCGTTCATGCTCTTCCGCCGCAGTGTCTACCAGCGCATCGGTGGCCACCGTGCCCTGGCGGCGGAGGTGGTGGAGGACCTGGCCCTGGCGCGGACGATCAAGGCGGGCGGCTATCGCTTGCGTTACCTGCTGGGGCTCGACGCCGTTGATCTGCGCATGTATGCCGATCTGGCGGCGCTGTGGGAGGGGTGGACGAAGAACTGGTGTCTCGGGCTGGATCGCGATCCAGTCAAGGCCCTTGCCGCGGCGGGCGTTGTGGTGGTGATGTTCAGCATCCCCTGGCTGCTGCTGCCCGTTGCCATCGGGTTGCTGCTGGCTCTTCCGCCGATGCAGGGGTGTTGGCTGGCGCTCTTGACTGCCGCCCTGGTGGCTGTTGGTCAGCAGCTCATTCTTCGTCTCTGGACGCGGCAGCAATTCCAGCTGCCCATCGATTACTGGTGGTTGATGGGAGCTGGGGGATTGATCGTCGGTGCCATCGGGCCTGTTTCCGTCTGGCGCACCCTCACAGGGCAGGGATGGACCTGGAAGGGCCGGTCACTGCGTTGAAATCGCGCGGCGGTTCTGACACCACGTTTGGGTGCATCTAGAACATCGACATTGCTTTCACTTTGCTCACTTTGGTTTGATCCAATCCCTGCAGATCGTCCATCGTGATCAGACGTTGTTTAATCATGTCGGCCAACACGAATAACACGTTGCTTTTGTCAAACTCAGCGCGTCCTTCAAACAAATAGCGCTCAGTGCTGAGGTGGTCATGCAGCTTCCAGATCGATTCCGGAGTATCAAGCTTTCTGGACTGCTCCTGCAGAGTTGTAATCAAAGCAGTGATGGAACGCTGTTTGCCGAGCTCGAAAGCAGTGCGGGCAACAGCCTGTTCTTCGGATGTCCAGTCTGTTGCCGACATGAAAGGAAAAGTAGTGTTAAGGAAATCAGCCTTGATCGGAAAAAATCAAATCAATGATCCTTCTCGAAGTTTTGGCAGCTGAAACCAGGGTGTGGAAGGCGATTCGTGATGCTCGCGATGATAGCCAAAGTGGTAACAAGCTGCGAAAGAGAGTGCTGGATGTAAATTTAGGCTGCGTGTTGTAACGCCCGGTCGTGTCGTGGCTCCACGTCGATGGGGTAACCAGGTTCCCACCAGGAACAATTGACAAGAACTGACAATAAGTGGCAGAACACTGAACAACAACAGATGGAAGAACTGCGCAGAGTAATCAGATACTCTGAAGGTAAGCGCCAGCCAAACACAACTTAAATTCAAAAGTTGTTGCCAGCCCAGATAGTTGCTCATGAAGTGAACATACCAATCCAGGATGTTGTTGTTCGTGCACCGTTGGTAGTCAGGATCCTCAACCGTTTCTGGTGCCTGGTGATGACGCCTGTGGTTGCGGCAACATCGCTTATAAGACAAGCCCGCATACATCAATAAACAAACCCTGCCGATCCAGCGGTTCAAACCGGGATGATCCGGAACGAGACTGGCGTGCATGGCGTCGTGGGCAACGATGAACAGCCCGGTATGCAGAAACGACCTCAGCAGAACCAAGCAGCCAATCAGCAGCCAAGAGGTCTGATGGAGCGGCAGGCTGAAGCCCAGGCCAAGGGTGAGCAGCCAGGCTGATCCAATCAGACCAGCCAGAACCAACCCTTTGCGAGCCTGGGGGCTGAACTCATTTGCCACCCAGCTTGAGCAACTCGGCTGGAGATGCCAGTAAGTCGATGGCTACGAAATAGATCTTGTCATTCTCATCCAGCAGGAAACGCCAGGCCACGTTCATGCCAACGTCCCGACCGAACCAAGGGGTCTGCACCTTGCCGGTGACCTTGATCTGGTTGAAGCCACCTTCCGTTGGCTCGCCGTAACCGCCCTGGGGCATCAGCTTCAGGTTCTGACAATCGCGCTTGAAGAATTTCAGGATGGCTTCGCGGCCAACAATGGGACGTTGGAAGGGGGGCTGCAGCGCACCATCATTGAGAAACAGATCGATCAGCTGATCAAAGTCGTTGGCATTAAGCAGCTGCATGTAACTAAGGATGGTCTGATTCAGCACGCCGGGGATCAGAATGTCTTCCCGCTGATCAACCGGTGTCGGTGCCACGATCGGCTCGGAGACCACCTTGCTGTCATCCACATCGGGGTCGTAGCCCATATCGACCACGAAGTTGCGCAACAGAGTGATCTGTTGGCCTTGCTCCACTTTCTTGACGGCCTCCAGCACGGAGTTGGCGTTGGCGGACAACCTGTAGCCCTGAGGAATGGGTGCCACCTTGCCCTGGCGCATGAACTCTCCCAGCTCATACCAGAAGCAGAGCTTCACGTTCACTGACCAGTAGGCGTATCGAACAGAAACAGGGCTGTTGATTTTGGCAGCCAGGTCGCACATCACCTTGGTCTGCTCGTCAAAGCTCATTGCCAGGATTTCATCCAGGGTCGGCCGTGCAAGCTCCATGCGGGCCGCACCCGGTGCCGCCACGGTGATGGTCTGCCCCATCTCCAGGTAGGCAAACCAGATCAGTGCTAACTGATCCTCCGGGCACAACAGCTTGAAGCGCGCTGTAATGGCCGGAACTGCCCCAGCTGCAAGTGTTTCCGGGAAGATCTGACGAGCTTTTTCGAGCGTGAACATCCGCAGGAAACACAGAGTTATTAAACGTAACACTATGTTTCGAGATTTATCCTGATCGCTGTCTGGCCTTGCGAATCTTGAATGGACCTGTTAATGGGCCTTCGGTTTGGCGCGATGATCGTCGGTTGCTCTGCGGGCGTCCTGGGCGCGTCGCCGCAAGGCGGCATGGCGGAAGGCCTTCTCCAGCTTGGTCAGCTTGGGTTGGTTGTCCTGGATGGCGGCTTCACCACGTGCTTTGGCGGCATTGATGAAGTCGTCTGATTTGGTGCCACTCAATCCACCCATGACGTTGCTGCAGTTGTTGACAGCGTGAACAATTGAATGGGTGAAAGGTTCGAAACAACAGGTCTTCTATCGAATTGCCTCCAAACGTCTCAATGGGGATGGCGCGTTTCCCGGGTGAGATGGACAGCCGCCCCGCAATCCCGCTGCAAAGTGGAAGACCTGAGGGGCTTTGGCGCAATTGAGCCAGCTTGGAGCCATGACCATGTCGCTCCAACACATCGTCGCCCGCAGCAAAGCCCGTGGCTTGCTCAACGGTTCGGTGACGCCTGACCTGGCGCAGGCGATGACGGTGCATCGTCTGTTGGTGCTCGAAGGGGATGCGCTGCTGGCATCAGCACTGCTGAAGTTCGTTCTCTCACTGCAAAAGACGCCGGAGCCTGCTGGTTGAACAGCGCGTCTTGAACGGCTGTATGCGATGGTGAGTAAGACCGGTTTTGGCTCTTTTTTTGACGATTTTCATTGGCAATCTCTCCTGGGACGCTGAGAGAGAAGACCTCGTTCATCTGTTCAGCCAGTACGGCGAGGTCAGCAAGTGTTCCCTGCCTTTGGATCGGGAAACCGGCCGAAAGCGTGGCTTTGCATTTGTCGACCTTGCTAACGCTGCGGATGAAAAATCCGCCATCGACGATCTCCAGGATGTCGAGTGGATGGGGCGTGGAATCACTGTTCGTCAGGCTGAACCCCGCCGCTGATCCCAGCCGGGGCTGACGCTCAGCGTTCTCCGATCACCTCCTCCCAGCTGATCAGCTGAGGGGAGGCTTTGCGCTGCGTGGACTCAGAGCGCTCCTGAACTGCGGACGTGTGCGCAGCCGCGTTCGATGCACGCTCGGTGGGATGGGTCTTCATGGAATTCAAACCAGAGTTATTGGGTTCTCGCTCGCCTGCGTTATCAGGTTTGCTCAGCTCGCAGGTTGATGAACCTGCTACACCCCTTAATATGACACATCGATCACTGGCGTTGCCGCCAGCCGCGCGTTGATGCGCACGCCCACGTCAAACGTCAAAGGCATGTAGTTTTGTAAAGCGAAGCTCGGCGGCGCCATCGGCCCGCTATTTCCTGATGACGACCCAGCTCCTCCTCACGATTTTCGGTGCCCTTTCAGCGGCCAGCATGGTGCTGTGGGTCTGGCGCCTGGCTGGAACCGGTCAACCCCAGAGCTGATGTCCATCCAGGAGCGTTGTCTGCAGCAGCGTCCGCAGGCCGATCGGATCTTCATGGATTTCAAATACACACCGGCTGGGTCGTTTGAGCAGCAGCGTGCTCTGGCTTGCCTGCATGGGTTGATTCTTCAATGGATCGAGGTTGATGCCGCTCACGATCAAGAGCTGATGAAGAAAGATTTCGCCGATATCAAGTCCTGTTGACTTTGCGGCTTGGGAAGTGACTACGCCTTTAAGTTTGATGTCCTTCGCGATCCATCCATGCGCAGTTATCAGAGCAGAAAGCGCAGCAACGAGATCGCGATGGGTCTGTCGTTCGTTGTGATCGCCGTTGGCGTACTGGCCGCACTGTCCGTTCTGGCAGCCCAGGCCTGACGCCATTCAGTCGGCGCAGCATCCCTCATTTGGGGGATGTGCGTTCCAGGTGTTCTTGCCTGAATAGGGGAGACTCCGCGACCTCACCATGGCTCCGTTGTTTGATCTGATTGTTGATCGCCATGGCGTGCTCGACACCGAGAGCATCGAGGCCATTGATTCTGAGTCGGCCTGGCGCTCCGGATTGTTGCTCCATCTCGGCACCTTGAAAGGGGTGGTCCAGGTGGATGACCTGGATCGACCACAGGACGACGAGAGCCCACTGGAGTCTTAATCTTGTCTCAAGATTGGACTGGAGGTTGTTGCGGTGGTGATGGTGGCGATGATCGGTTTGATGAGTGCGCTCTCCTCCTTGCCAGGAGCGGAGCTCGGCTTGTTTCAGCAGCTGAACCAGGAGTTGGGTGCGCTCTGTCAGGAACCCCCTGCCAAGGCCATCAAGGTGTGTGATCTGCATGCACGTCTGGTGCACCGCTGAGGCCTTCCATGGCCGAGGGGGAGCACAGGTTCAAGGGGATCGATCTTCAGTCGGAAGGTCATGTGCGTCTTTGTGAGGCTCTCGAGGCGGCAGGTCTTCTGTTCAGCTTTGAGCTGCACGTCTGCATTCCCGGGGGTGCGTCAGGAACCCGTCGCACCCTCGATCTGCTGGTGATTTCGCCCCATGGACTGATCAATGTGGAAATCGACGGGGCTCGCCACAACAAAACCAAACGGCGCGACAAGGACTACGACCGTGACCGTTTGCTCAGTCGCCATCTGCGCACGCTTCGTTTCACCCATGACATGGTTTTGGATGATCCGCAGGCGGTGGCACTCATGATTCAGGATGAATTGGAGGAGGATCGTCGTTCGCTGCTCCGTCAACTGAATGGCTGAGGGACCCACTCCCCAAAATCTGGAGCAGGACCTGCAGGCCGCCCGCGATCGGGGGCGCTGGCTCAGCGACGAAGAGCAGGACGTGCTGGATCGTCAACAGCTGCAGCTTCAACAGGAGAGGGAGCAGAACCTCAGTCGACGCCGTCGTCTCACCCTGCTGACGGCCCTCTGCCTGCTGTTGCCACCGATGTGGCCGGTGGCCCTTGCAATCAGTTTTTATCTCCTGTTTCCCCAGACTGCTGCGCGCCTCGGTTTCGTGGCCGGCATTGTTCTGCTGCTGGGGGGGCTGGCTATGACTGTCGCCCTTGCCTTGGTCACGCTGGGAGTGCTGCGGCTGTTGTTCTGAGACCCGACCCAGTCTGTGAATGGTTACGTTATGTGAAGTGACGTGACGCGCTATGGCCAAGCGGTTCGGGGTTATCGGTTGTGGGTATGTCGGATCCGCTGTTGCGCTCCACCTGCGCAGCCAGGGTGTCGAGCTCACAGGAACCACCACCGGCCCCGCTCGCCTGGTCGAACTCTGCGACCTGGTGGATCATCCCCGCATTCTCCGCTGCGGTGATCCCTCTGCTGATTTCAGTGTTCTGGACGACCTTGATGGTCTGTTGATCGCCATGGCTCCGACCACAGCCAGTTACGAGGAGGATCAGTACCGGGCGGTCTATGGCGACGCGGTGCATGCTCTCGTGAACGCTCTTCGCGAGCGTCCGCGGGCACGCCCACTGCATGTCAGTTATCTCAGCAGTGCGGGGATCTATGGAGATCAGTCCGGCGCCATCACCACGGAGCTGTCACCACCGGACCTCAGCAACACCACTAATGCTCTTCTTGTTGAGGCGGAACATGCGGTGTTGGGGCTGAACACCCCCTTGATTCAGACCTGTGTTCTGCGGCTGGGGGGCATCTACGGTCCCGGCAAGGACATCTCCTCCTACATCCGACGTGCTGCGGGTCAGCAGGTGGCCAAGAACGGCAACCACATCAATGCCTGGGTGCACCTGGACGACATCGTGCGGGGGGTGGAATTCGCCCTGCAACGCAGACTTCAGGGGATCTACAACCTGGTGGATGACCTTCAACTGTCGCGGCGGGAGCTGTCCAACGCCCTCTGTGATGACGAGGGACTCCCCCCGGTGATCTGGGACAACCATGATCGTCCAGGGGCCAGGGTGTTCAACGCCCGCGTTTCCAATGCGCGGCTGCGCCAGATGGGCTTCTCCCTCACAACGCGTTCAATGTTGGATCCAGTGCCGGCTTGTTGAGCTCGGCGCTCAGCTGTCGTAGGTCCGGCATCCCTTGCGCCAGGGGTTGGCGGCACAATCCATCGCCCAGTAATCCGGTTTGGGAATGTTCTGGGTTTCCGTGGCGTCGCTTGGAAGCACAACAGGGCGCTTCCGTCCAATGCGTGGCAGGTGATCGGTGATCATCTTCAGTCCGAATCGGGCCATCATTCACCTCTTGCTGCCTTGGTGCTAGCTCAGGCTTGAGCCAGCGCACAGCCCCTGGAAACGAGTTTTTCTGTGAAAACACCGTGATTCATCCCCTGGAGCTTCTTGATCGTTGGCGTCGCTTTCTGCCAGGTTCCCAGCGTTGGCAGAGGTCTTCGGCGGGATCGGCGACCCCTGCGGAACAGGATTGGTTGAGTGAGCCCGCAACCCTCAAGGAAGCTTCGGATCTTTATCCCCACCTCAGCCAGGAGGAGGCCTTGATTCGATATCAACGATTCAGGCTGGGCATGCGCTGGAACCGCAGCGACAGCCTCAACTGATCAGCACCAGCGCCAGCTCCAGGCCAATGAAGCCCACCAGAAATGTCGCAGCCAAGAGCGACGCTTCCCGGAAGAAGCGCGCCACAACAATCCCTGCACCCACCAGAACGGACGACAGCAGGATGGCGATCAGGTCTTCAGACACGACGTCATCCCGGTAGCAAATAGAACCATACGCAAACAATCAATGAAATTGCGGGGGGCAGATGGCATTTTTGTATCAACACGAACATTACCTTGCCGGATTGTTCGGCGTAATGGCATCAGTTGAGTTCGAAACCAGCTGTGGACCTCCTCGTTCAACACGTTGATGCTCCCGGGCTTGGTCGTCTGAGCGTGGCCAGCGTCCACGGCGCTTTGTGGTTGCAGACCCATTTCCCTGAGCAGGAGTGGAACACGCTGCTGGCTGGCCAGGCTTGTTTCGGCATGGATTGCCTCAGCGACCTGCTGGATGATGCTCGGTCTGCGGGATTGCAGGTGCCAATGCCGGTTGTTGTTGAATCCTGACGTTTTCAGTGTGTTGAGAACATCACTGAGTTGCATTTGTTGTTGTCGTTGACGTTGATCCCGGCAAAGATCATCCCAATTCTTATTCTGTGCCGGCCGAATCATGCCTTTTTTTTACGAGGACGAAGATCAGATCCTTCCGCTTCTCTTGCATCGTGTTGAAGTCGGTCAAGAGCAATGCTCCTGCCGAGACTGTCAGGGAATCCGCGAGCGGATGCATCAGTTGAAGCTTGATACCGAGCTGTTCAGTGTTCATCTCGTGGCCTGATTCCTTGGTATGTGACGGACGGTTGAGCAATGCCACGGCCGCGCACATCCTGTCTCTAGAACAACTGGGTCCCGTTCTGAGACACTGTGACGGACGATTTTTGTTGTGAATTCGCCACGGCTTTGGCCGTGATGTTGATGGAGCTCAATGCTGAGCTCAAGGATTTTGAAGAACAGGTTGATGCCGGCCTCACCCTGGAGCTTGAACAGGCCTGCTGAAACCGGGTGTGATCAGCTTTCGGCGTAACGCAAGGCTTTGAGCCCCATCACCAGATGGGTGCGGAAACTGCCCAACGCCATCACCTGCTTCGTTGATCTGGTGTCGCTGACAGCGTCTCCCTGGCTTTCAAGCCACTGAAGCAGCTCCTTGGTTTGATCGGCCCAGGCGCTCAGGGCCGCCCGCAGAAGTTCGTCTTCATCAATGCTCTGCAACCGCGCCTCCGCTCCCTCGGTCGCCGCTTTGAGCAGAGAGCTGAGCTGTTGGCGGCTCAGGGCGTCAGGAACCAGGGGGTCGGAGTCGATGCTTAAGCAAATCTGAAGGACTGGTTTCACCGTAGTCCCGCACGGGGTCCGAATGCCACCCCAGGTGCTGGTCAGATCGGCTCAGCGTCTGGGTCCACAGGTCGGCCCTGAACGTTCAGAGCGAGTCGTCGTGCCAGCAGCAGGGAGGGATAAAGAGCTGCAGCACGACCCTCATCGCGGAACAACTGTCCCAGCAGCGTCAGCAGTGGATCGCTCGGTTGCATCCGCCGGCACAGTTCGGCAATGGCCGCACTGCCGTGCCAGATCGTGTCGCCCTCCAGCAGCATCGCCCCGTCGGCAAGACGGTGCCCCTGTTGTTGCAGGCGGCTGCGCAGTTCGTTGTCGCTCCGGCCATCGCGGATCACAAGTTGCTGGATTCCGCCCACCAGCTCGCTGCGAAGGGCGAAGGATCGGCAGAAGGGGCAGCCGCCGTCGTAGACGAGGGTGAGTGTCATCAAGGAATTCTGTCGTGGCCGCTCTGCTGTCGGTGATCCTGTTGACGCTGGTCTGGTTCTGGCCGCTCCCGGTTGCTGCGGACTGGCGTTGTGACGGTGATCCGTTGTCGGTGGAGACCGTCGCTGGTGCGGTGGATCCGACCGGTCTGCCTGGAGGAATTCCCAACACCTCAGCGGGCACGCTCCCGGGAGATGGGGTTCTGATCCGTTGGCGGGGGCTGACCCTGCAGTTGCCGCGCACGACCAACGCTGGGCCACCCAGTTACACTGATGGGCGCTGGTGGTGGCGGGTTGAAGATCCCCTCCGGCCGGAATTCCTGCAGCGTCGCGGCTCAATCGTTGCCTACGACTGTGAGCCGCTGGCTTGACGTCAACGGCGCCGCCGCCGGCGATTCGCCTTTCGCGTTCCTCCATAGCGGTACCCGGGTTGGGACTTCACCTGCGGCCAGCAGCTCGGGCAAACGAAGATCCACTCCGTGTGCGCATCGGTTCTGACCCTGTAGTGCAGCACTCCCGGGGTCGTGCAGCAATCACAGCTCAACGGTCGATCACCATCCGGCATGGATCTGGTTGGAGGTGGAACAACCCCTTCAGATAGTGCTGGGCCACCACCCGCTCGTCGCAGCCCTGCTGAAACAGGAATCCTGCGATCGCCACCTGCACCAGCCGGTACTGGTCCCACTGGGGATGGCTGCTGATGAATCGACCCATGGCTTCATACAGATCCTGCGGCAACTGGTTTTCCACACTCACGTGTGGCGGCATCGCGTCCGGTGTGGTCAGCAAGTCGTTTCTCTCCCTTCGTCCGTCCCATCTCCACACAACAGCGGGGCCTTCGTCAAAACCGTGCTGCCTGGACGATCCGAACGTTCTTGCTGGAGGCAAGCACTGTGATTGCAGGCGATCTGGGGCTGGATGTGCGCCTTACTACAGGCCGGTCTCGTGCTTCGTCAAGGGGAAAGGCGATTTTCCCCGATCAGGGACAAGACCCTGCATGGCACGGCCGTCCTGAGATTTCGGTTTGTGGAAAAGCTGTGAGAAACAACGGCAAATGCGTGGATTGATTCAAGGTTCACAGCTTCTGATCAATCCAGATCCACCCGATTGGGGATTGTTGTTTTGTCTCAGGAAAGCCAGAAACCGCCCTGCATCAGGTTGCTCCAGAGCTGCTGTTGGTCCTTCGCATCAGGGGTGGTTGCAGTCGATCGACGCAGCGGTGGGGTCCACCAGTCCCGCAGTCGATCGATGGGCGCGCGCCGGCGCGGCCAGGGGCATGAGGTCATCGAGAAGGACTGGAACTAGCTTCAGTGCAGCGTGAACAGCCACAGTTGGCATGGGTTGTTTCACTTATCCCGCGCTTCGCTGATTCATGGACCAGCCCCCAACGGTCACGCCGCTGACGGCCCTGGTGGTGAATGAAAACGGCCAGCTCACCTACATGGGAGTGGACGGTCGCCGTCGGGTGATCGTCGGTGATGCCGATCTGTTGAGGCGCCTGCAGCAGATCCATGACGACAACGGCAATGTCGATGGTGGCTGCGGAATCTGATCAGCCTGTTGACGCACTAGTACAGACGAACTAGAACAGGTGTATCAGTGAGGTCTTCATGGCTAGCAGCTCTCCCTACGCCACCTTCCGCGCCGATGCCTGGATGCGGCAGTCCCAGATTCGCCCCCGCAAGCTGATGGGTGAGGTGATGGTTTCTGCTCCCCAGCACTCTCCCCGCTGCAAAGCCAGTGCTTCAGGTTCCGGCGCGGTTGTTCAGGGCGAATTGTTTCTCTTTCCGGTGATCGTTGCCTGTTGACCCTCGATCAAGAGCGGGACTTCGTTCACAACGGTGACTGCTCGCCGCCAACCGTTTCCAGTTCTGGCAGCCTGAAGACTTCAGCTCAATCCCTCCATGCTGCTGTTCGCATCTCAAACGGCTCCCGGCGGTCCTTCCGTTGTCCTTCCTGCTCTGCTGATCACCGGGCTGTTGATTGCGGCGTCCCAGGCATTTGTCCCCAAGGGCTGAACATAAAAAAGCGGGGGAATGTCCCCCGCCAGCTGTTGTTGTTTGGAGGATCAATACACCCCGTAGCTCACGCCGCGGTAGCGGAGTGCGCGGCCGCCGGTGGCCTCCTGGTTCTGTTGGATCGGTTCGTAGGCCACGCCGCGATAACGCAGTTGAGGCTTCTTGCCGAATCCCACCGACGTGTGGGCTGTATCGATGTGTTCTGTGCCGTCGAAGGCCTTGGCCATCTGCAGGCGTGCCCGTTGCATGGCCCGGGTGCGGGTGGTGCGGGCTTTGATCAGTTGAAGTGTGTTCATGACATCACCTCTTCAGCGCCCATGCCCCCGTTGCCTGGCGTGGGTCTGACTGCAGCTCCGAGATCGAAGCTCAACGTGATTTGATCATAGGACACTTCTGTAACAACGGCTACCAATTGTAGGCTGTGGTCTGCTCCGGCCTTGTCAGCATGGGGGCATGACTCCGGCCCTGCCTGTCCTCTGCATTTGTGGTCCCTCCGCGGCCGGCAAAACCACCTTTGCGGCATCCCTCAGCAGAGCCCTGCAGGACTGTGGTCGTCAGCCGCTGCTGATCGCCTGCGACGACTACTACCGCCAGGATTGGAGCCCCCATCCGTTGTTCGGCTTCGATACGGCCGATGCCATCGATGATCAGGCGTTGCGGGCTGATCTCTCCGCCGCACGTCAGGGCCAGGCCCAGACCTTGCGCCTCTACGACATGCGCACCCGCCGGGTGGATCGCCGGCCCATCCAACAGCCCTATGACGTGATCCTTCTGGAGGGCGCCTATGGACCTCAGCACCTGGTGAATGATTTCCCGTTCAGCGGTGTGGTTTATCTGGAGGAATCCGTTCCGAGGCGACTGTGGCGACGTCTGCGCCGGGATGTGCGCGATCGGCATCGCTCCCCTCGATACGTGATCCGTCAGATGTTTCGGGAGATGCTGCCGGGTGAGCGACATTTCATACAACCGCTGAAACAGAGCGCCGCTGTTGTGATCAAGGACCAGGCCAGTGGCCTCGTTCAGGTTTTGGCCTTATTGGGATCTGCTCCTGTTGACAACGACTGAGTGAAGACCCGGACCATGTCTCGATTGGCACGGCACGTTGTGGGCAACGCGGCTATCAAGCGAGCAGTCCGTTTTTCCTGAATGGCCTCCTACAAGATCAGCATCGAAGGTGGTTCGACGTTCGAATGCGCCGATGACGTCTACATCCTCGATGCCGCGGAAGAAGCCGGTGTGGATCTGCCCTACTCCTGCCGCGCCGGCGCCTGCTCCACCTGTGCCGGCAAGCTGTTGAGTGGCTCGGTTGATCAGACCGATCAGAGCTTCCTCGACGACGACCAGATGGGCCAGGGATTTGCCTTGCTCTGCGTCAGTTATCCCACCAGCGACTGCAGCATCAAGGCCAACGCCGAGGACGACCTCTGATCATCACGCCTTGCGTGTGACCACAGGTTTGCGGCGGTTCGGATACAGCTCCTGACATAGCGGGCAGGTCCGACCGTCGCAACCACGGGCGGTGCAGAACTCCCGCCCATAGAAAATGATCTGCAGGTGAAGGCGATTCCAGCTGTCGCGGGGAAACAGACCTTTGAGGTCTCTTTCCGTTTGCTGGACATTCTCCCCACTGCTCAGTCCCCAGCGTTGCGCCAGGCGATGGATGTGGGTGTCCACCGGGAAGGCCGGCACGCCGAAGGCCTGGGACATCACCACGCTCGCGGTTTTGTGACCCACCCCAGGGAGTGCTTCCAGCGCCTCGAAACTCTGGGGGACCTCGCCGTTGTGACGGTGCAGCAGGAGCTGCGCCAGTCGGCGGACATTCTTGGCCTTGGTCTTGGCCAGCCCCAGCTGCCGGATGTGTTCCAGGATCTCCCCCTCCTCCAGTTGCGCCATGGCCGCAGGGTTCGGCCCCGCTGCGAACAGGGCCGGGGTCACCTCGTTCACCTTCTTGTCGGTGCACTGGGCACTGAGCAGCACGGCGATCAGGAGCGTGAATGGATCGATGTGGTCCAGGGGCACCGGCGTTTCCGGGTAGCGCTCGTTCAGTCGCTCCAGCACCAGCTGCGCCCGTTCCTTCTTGCGCATGCCCTTCAGGGGTTCTCCACAGGCAATGATGCCTGCAGTGAAGAGTCAGTGCCGACGCAATGGTTTTGGCGTTGTTCCGGAGGGCATGGCGTCATCCGCTCAGCTTTCTGTTGCTGGCATTGTTTGCGGTGGCAGGGTGCAGCAGCCGTGATGAACAGGCTCAGCCGCTGGATTCCAGGCCAACCGTTCTCACAAGCTTCACCGTCCTGGCCGATCTGGCCCGAAATGTGGCCGGAGATCGTCTGCAGGTGCGTTCCATCGTCAAGCCAGGAGCGGAAATCCACGGCTATCAGCCCACCCCGAGTGATATCGAACGCGCCAGTTCCGCAGACCTGATCATCGAGAACGGTCTCGGCCTCGAGCTGTGGTTCCGCCGGTTCACCGCCGCCGCCGGCGACGTTCCCACCCTCACCCTCTCGGAGGGGATGCAACCGCTGTTGATCACGGAGGATGCCTACGCCGGCAAGCCCAACCCCCACGCCTGGATGTCTCCGCAGCGCACCATGCACTACGTGGATCGGTTGGTGGACGCTTTCTCCGACCTCGACCCCGCCGGCGCCACACAGTTTGAAGCCAATGCCGCCGGCTACAAGACCCAGCTCCAACAGCTGGACCGTGATCTGCGCGATGCCCTCGCCACCATTCCTTCGGACCGCCGCCTGTTGGTGACCTGTGAGGGTGCCTTCTCCTATCTGACGCAGGACTATGGCTTCGAGGAGGCCTACCTCTGGCCGGTGAATGCGGAGAGCCAGGTCACGCCGAAACGGATGGCCCGCCTGATCACCACCGTTCGGGAGCGTGATATCCCGACGATTTATTGCGAAACCACCGTCTCTGACAAGGCGCAGCGGGAGGTGGCCGCCGCTGCTGGAGCCCGCTTCGGCGGCAGCTTTTACGTCGATTCCCTGTCCGATCCGGATGGACCGGCAGCCTCCCTGCTCGAGCTGCAGCGCCACAATGTGAGTCTGATCAGGACCGGGCTTCTGGAGGTGCAGCGCTGATGCGGATCGAGGCGGATCAGCTCTGCGTTGATTACAACGGCACTGTGGCGCTGTACGACGCCAGCCTGCATCTGCCCGCCGGCTGCATCTGCGGCCTCGTGGGCATGAACGGTGCTGGCAAGTCCACCCTGTTCAAGGCTCTCACCGGCTTTGTGCGTCCTTCCCGCGGGCGCATCCGCATCAACGGCGCTTCGGTTGCGGAGGCCCAGCGTCAGCAGTCGGTGGCCTACGTGCCCCAGAGCGAGGGCATCGATAGTCAGTTCCCCGTTTCCATCTGGGATGTGGTGATGATGGGCCGTTACGGCGCCATGAATCTGCTGCGCATCCCCCGCAGTAGCGACCGTGTAGCGGTTCGCGATGCCCTTAAACGGGTGGAGCTGTTTGATCTCCGCTCAAGGCCGATCGGTGCTCTCTCCGGTGGACAGCGCAAACGTGCCTTTCTGGCGCGGGCCATTGCACAACGTGCCGATGTGCTGCTGCTGGATGAACCCTTCAACGGCGTGGATGTACGCACCGAAAAGCTGATGGCGGAGCTGTTCATGCAGTTCCGAGAGGACGGTCGCACGATCCTGATCTCCACCCACGACCTCAGCCACGTGCGCGAGTTCTGTGATCTCGTGGTGCTGATCAATAAAACCGTTCTGGCCTATGGCGAGACCTCCGAGGTGTTCACCCCGGAGAACCTGGCCTTGACCTTCGGTGGCTTGCCGCCGGATCTGCTGACCGGCAACAGCTCCAGCGACGATTCCGTTTAGTCGATTGATTCCGACCCCCGGGCCATCACCCGGTTCAGCACCTGCTCCTTGATCCTGGCGCGATCCCGCTCCACATAGATCTCAGCCCAGTGTTCGGGCTTCGACTTGGCCTTGACCAGTTCAAGCTGCTCTTCGATTTCGGCGAACACGCTCTCGACAAAGGCCGCCGGATCGTCGCCGAAGCTGTCATGACGCGCCAGCACCTTGTCGAGACGGTTGATCAGGCGGGTGGCACGCGACATGGGAACGATGGATTCGAGATTTGATCCTGGCGAAGGTGTAGCCGAATGAACCGTTTCATTCGCTCTCGCTGACAGGCAACCGCAGGCCGGTGCTCTCCTGCAGTTGTTTCAGCAGGGTGGCCAGCGACAGGTTCATCCCCCCCTCCCGTTCGCCGATCAGGTTCACCTCCTCCACCTTGATCGGCTGAACGGTGTCGCTGAGCATCGTCAGCAGCGGTTCGAGTTTCTGCAACAGGAACAGTCGCTTGGCGTCATCGCCGGAGCGCTTCAGCGACTCCACCAGATCGCGCAGGCCCTCCGCCTGGGAGCGACCCTGCTCGACGATCGTGGCGGCCTCACCTTTGGCTTCGGCCATCATCGACTGGCATTCCGATTCCGCCGGGGCGATGACATCCGCTTCAAGCTGCTGCGTGACCTGCTACATGCGCTCCTGTTGCACCGGCAGCTCCGCCTCAGCGCGGGCCAGTTCAGCTCCCACCTGAGCCTGCACCTCAGCCACGAGGGCCTCACGACGCGTCAGGGCATCCTTCACCCGTTTTTCTGCATCGGCGGTGGCAACCGCGAGGTCCTTGTCGAGCCGCCTGAGGGCCGTGGTGCGTTCGTTCTCCGCCTGCTTCACCGCTGACTGCGACTTGGCTTCCGCTTCGGCAATGCGGGAATCGCGCTTCAGTTCCACCAGTTGCTTGCGGCCGATCGAGTCCAGATAGCGAACATCGTCGGAGATGTTCTGAATCTGCAGGGTGTCGAGCACAAGACCCAGTTTCTGCAGGTCGTCCTCCGCTTCCTCCAGCAGGGTGCGGGCAAAGGTGATCTTGTCTTCGTTCAGCTGTTCCGGCGTCAGGCTGGCCATCACACCGCGCAGGTTGCCTTCCAGGGTTTCCTTGGCGATGTGGCGAATCTCGTCCTGCTCCTTGCCGATCAGGCGCTCGATGGCGTTGTGGATTCCCGGTTCATCGCTGGAGATTTTGATGTTGGCCACCCCGGAGACGTTCAGTGGGATGCCTCCCTTGGAGTAGGCGTTTTCCACCTTGAGGTCGATGATCATGTTGCTCAGATCGAGCCGCATCACCTCCTCCAGCAGGGGAATGCGCAGGGCACTGCCGCCCCGCACGGTTCTGTAGCCGACGCTCTGGCCGCTGCCGGTGGTGCGGCGAAGTCCAGCGAAGATCAGCACCTCACTGGGCTGACAGATGTAATAGAGCTGTCGCAGCAGCACCACGAAAGCCCAGATGCCGGCGGCGCCGGTGAGTCCGAGGGCGATGAACATCAGTTGTCTCCTTGCTGGGTGGTGGACAGGGTGGCGAGCAGATCGATGCCGAGGATCTCTTTCACCTGCTCAAAGAACTGACGGACCACGACGTGGTTCAGGGCCACCAGGCTGGCGAGGCTGGTGGCGTCGTCGCCATCGAGGCTGGTGATCCGTTTCAGGGTCAGTCGGGATGGCAGCCGCGTGGCCTGGTCGAGCACCATCTCGATCTGCTGCAGCAGGAACACCAGTTCAGCGGTGCTGCCGGCGTCTTCCCACACCTGGGTGAGCAGGTCGTTGACCAGGGCGCTGGCCTTGACATCCTCTGCGGTGGCTGCAGCCTGGCCGCGGGCGCGCAGTTTCCGTGCCTTCTGGTTGGCCTGGGCAGGCAGCACCTCCTCCGCCTGCAGCCTCAGACGCTCCAGCTCCGAGCGCACCTTCTGCAGTTTCTGCTGTGCTTTGGCCTTGGCTTCCAGTTCCGCTGCCGTGGTGCGCTCCTCCTCGGAACGGGCCTGCTTCTCCATCTGCGCCACCTTGGTGCGCACCGCGTTGTCCTTCTCCAGAACCACGGTTTCGGCTTCGCTGCTGACCACCTCCGCCACTTCCTCCATCTCGGCCTCCTTGCGCTCCGCCTCCCCGATGGCTTACGACTCTGCGATTTTGGCGTCGCAGACGATCTGGGCCACCCGCCTGCGACTGATTGAGTTCAGGTAGTCCACGTCATCGGAGACGCTCTGAATCTTGAAGGTGTCGAGTTGCAGTCCGAGACGTCGCAGGTCGTCGCCGACGTCTTCAGCGATCCGCTCGGCGAAACGAAGTCGGTCCTCATTCACCTGTTCCGGGGTGAGCTGGGCCAGCACACTGCGGAGGTTGCCCTCCAGGTTCTCCCTGGCGACCTGCACGATTTCCTCAGGATTGCGGCCAAGGAAGCGTTCGATGGCGTTGTTGCGCACCTCCGGATCACTGCTCACCTTCACATTGGCGATCGCCTGAATGTTGAGCGGCGTGCCTCCCTTGGAGTAGGCGTTCTTCACCTCCACCAGCACCGGCAGCAGGGTCACATCCATGCGGCGGGCGGTCTCCAGGATTGGCTTGACGAAGGTCCATCCGCCATTGGCCACCACCCGGTATCCCTTGATGCCCTGCTGACCCTGGTTGCTGCGGCTGCCTGTGACCACCAGCATCTCGTTGGGCCGGCAGATGCGGATCATCCAGCGTCTGATCAGGTTCAGGGCGACCAGAAGGATGAACAGTGCTGCGACACCACCGATCACCGCTTCGCTCTGGTTGCGGTTGGAGGGAATGAATGCCGGAGTCGTGGCCTGGGTCTGAAGACCGGGTGGGTGCGTCATGGCGGCGGCAGGGTGACCCCTTGGGTAGCGCCGATTGGTAAGGCCGCCTCACGTCGCGTTCTCCAGCGCTTCCACCTCCAGGGTGTTGGCATCCGCCTGGATCACCACAACGCTGGTGTCGCGCAGCAGCTGTCCCTGGCTGCAGCGGGCCGGCCGACGAATCAGGCTGCCGCGCACATTCAGTTCCACAAACCCCCGCTCGCCAGGTTCAATCGTCAGGGAAACCCTCCCCTGGTGGCCGATCAGGTCATCGCTGCGCACCAGGCTGTCCGCCTCGCGGCGGGCCAGGGTCCTGAGGATTCGATTGGCACCCCATCCCATCAGCAGCCCCATGGGCAGGGCCACAGCACTGGGGGGAATCCAGGACCCCGGCGGACTCAGCAGCATCATCAGCACGCCGCAGAGCCCGAACCCGGTCAGCCCGAAGGACCAGAACGGTGTGCTGAACAACAGGGACAGGTTGCCGGCTTCACCGTCCAACCCCGCCTCGTTGTCGAGGGAGAGGCTGATCAGCACTGCGCCAGCCAGCAGGCAAATGAGATAGGCGATGAGCATGAGCTTTCCTTGGGTGTGGATTCAGGCTGGAGAGATCAGGGAGCTGAGCTCCTGTTCCAGGGCCTGGGTGAGGTCCTGGACGGCACGACGCCGGTTGCGGTGATAGTCCTTCAGCCGGTTCTCCACCGGCAGGGGATCACCGAGACTCAGTTCCACCCGCTGGGGTCCGAGGGAAGGGCGGGCTGGCCAGGGTTTGGCTTCGATCCACCCGATGGCTTCCTCCACCAGCAACAGCATCTCGGCCAGACGGTCGAAGTCCGGCTGATCACTGACGTAATGACCGCTGACGCTGGTGAAATGCTCCACCAGTCGCATGCGGCTGAGCTGCAGATCAGCTTCCTGGGCTTCCCAGTCCGCCAGGCCCCGCTCAAGCGGCGGCAACTGGTCCAGCTCTTCCCTGTAGATGCGATCCCAGGCGGCCTGTTCGATCCGGCGGCAGCGTTCCTGCAGGTTGCCGCCGGCCTTCAGCTGGAAATGGGCCTCCGCAGTGGCCAGCCCGTGCAGTCGGTAGCCCTCGATCCGTTCGGTGAGGCTTGTTCCTTCGGGAGGCTTCAGCCGTTCCAGTTGCTCAAGCGCCTTCATCAGGTGGGCACCGATGCGCAGCAACCGGTCCCGACGGGGGCTGATCGGGTCTTCGGCCGGCTCCTGCTCCGGCTCCACGCCGAGATGTCTCTCCAGGGCGGAAAGTCGTTCATCGAGAGCGCTCCAGCGCTGCTGGCGCCAGCTGTAGCGGATGCCGAGCGGCAGCAACTGCAGCTCTCGGCTGTCGTTGGCTTTGGCGAGATCGTCGGCCGCCCAGAAGGCGAGCTGCGCCACCCCTGGCTCCAGTGGCGCCATCTCTCCGGAGAGGTTGTTGGTGGCGCCCTCCGGTGCCACCACTAGGGCATGGAGACCCTGCGCCAGGGTTGCTCGCGCCTGGGCCAGGGCCGGACGGTCAAGCCGGCCGCGATGAATGGCGATTCCTCCGCAGCGCTGCAGCAGCCAGCCGATCAGCGGGCCGGCCCAGATCGGGATGCCGCGGTCGTAGAGGAAGCGCAGCTCCACTGGCCGTGGCAGGGGTTTGCGCCATGCGGCGGCCTCCGCGGGGACCCGGTTCCAGAACAGATCCGCCAGCACCAACGGGTCCCGGGTGCTGGGGTGACGGAAGGCAATCAGAAGCGTGCTCTCACCAGCCTGTTGCGCATCAAAGGCCCTTGCCAGCCCTTCCGCAGCGTTACCGCTGCGCAGTTCAAGGCCCTGCAGCCGAAACAGCCTGGGAAGCAACCGCCGGATCAGACCCTGCACAAGCCGGCTCGGCCGTGTCGGCAACCGGCGCAGCGCCGGCCTGGCGATCAGGGTGGAGGCGCGGGGCATCGAGCCGAAGCCTGGATCCCCATCCTGAACGTTTTCCGCATCAGCTCAACTGTCTCTTTCATGGTTGAGGATGTGGGCAACGCTGTCTTGCACTGCATGGACTGGCTGCTGGAACCCCTCAGTCACGCCTTCATGGTGAGAGCGCTGTTGGTGAGCGCCCTGGTGGGAGGCGTCTGCGGACTGCTCTCCTGCTACATGACCCTGAAGGGTTGGGCGTTGATGGGGGATGCCGTCTCCCATGCGGTGCTGCCCGGCGTGGTGGTGGCCTACGCCCTGGGCCTGCCCTTTTCGCTGGGGGCCTTCGTCTTCGGTGTGGGGTCCGTGGCGGCGATCGGGTTTGTGAAGCAGAAATCCCGGGTCAAGGAAGACACGGTGATCGGGCTGGTGTTCACCGGGTTTTTTGCTCTGGGCCTGGTGCTGGTGTCCAAGACCCGCAGCAACATCGATCTCACCCACATCCTGTTCGGCAATGTTCTCGGCATCACCGAGGGAGACATCCAGCAGACGCTGCTGATTTCAGCCCTGGTGCTGGTGCTGCTGCTGCTGTTCCGGCGGGACCTGATGCTGTTCTGCTTTGACCCCACCCACGCCCGCTCGATCGGAATCAACACCGGGGTTCTGCACTACATGCTGCTGGGTCTGCTCTCTCTGGCGGCGGTGGTCGGCCTGCAGACGGTTGGCATCATTCTGGTGGTGGCGATGTTGGTCACCCCCGGCGCCACGGCGTACCTGCTCACCGACCGTTTCGATCGCATGACCGTTCTGGCGGTGATCAGCAGCGTTCTGTCCAGTGTCCTTGGCGTGTTCATCAGCTACTGGACCGACAGCTCCACCGCCGGCTGCATCGTGCTTGCCCAAACGGCACAGTTCCTGCTGGCCTTCCTCCTGGCACCACGCCATGGTGTGCTCAGGCGGTCCCAGGGGCAGTTGACTGGAGATCTCTGAGACAAGGTTGATGCAGCGGTTGGCGGTGTCCGGTGCCTCCGGCAAAACCGGATGGCGATTGGTGGAGGAAGCCCTGGCGCGCGGGCTGTCCGTGCGGGCCATCGTGCGGCCGGAGTCGCTGGTGCCTCCGGCCTGGGCGGCAGCCGAGCGGGATCAACGGCTGCAGGTGCATCGGCTTGATCTCAGTTCGGGCGAGGCGTTGCTGCATGCCCTGAAGGGATGCACAGCACTGGTGATTGCCACGGGCGCCAGACCCTCGATCAATCTCGCGGGCCCGCTGCAGGTGGATGCTGCCGGGGTGCAGGCGCAGGTGCAGGCCTGCCGCGCCGTCGGTCTCCAGCGGGTGGTGCTGGTGAGTTCCCTCTGTGCCGGCCGCTGGCTGCACCCGCTCAATCTGTTCGGACTGATCCTGGTGTGGAAACGACTGGGTGAGCGCTGGCTGGAGCGCAGCGGCCTGGATTGGACCATCGTCCGCCCCGGGGGCCTCAGTGAAGACGACGGGCGTGCTGAGGCGGAGGGGGTTGTGTTCACCGCTGCCGATCAGCAGCAGAGCAACAGCATTCCCCGCCGCCTGGTGGCGCGGGTCTGCCTCGATGCTCTGGAGGTTCCGGCCGCATGTGGTCGCATCATTGAAATCACCAGCTCGCCCGCTCAGCCGATGGACAGCCTGCAGCAGTGGCTGGAGGCAGGCCCTGGTCAGGCCGGCAGCACCTGACGGAAGCCATTGGCGTGCACCACCTGCAGCGGCGTTTCAAACAGCTTGCTGAGGGGGTTGTCCTGAAGCATCGCCTCGGGACAACCATCCCCCACGATCCGGCCGCTGGATAGAAACAGCACCCGCTGCATCTCCGGGACGATCGTGTCGATGCGATGGGTCACCTGGACCACGGTGGTGCCCTGGCGGCAGAGCTGCCGCAGGGTGTGGAGCAGTCGATGGCAGGCCTTCAGATCCAGGGCGCGACTCGGTTCATCCAGCACCAGAACCTCCGGTTCGTGCACCAGGGCCCGGGCGATCAACAGCCGACGTTTCTGACCGTCCGACAGCGTCCCGAAGCGTTGCTCGGCGATCGACTGCAGATCGAGCTGCTCGAGGAGCCGGTCGCTGTGCTCCCGTTGAGCTGTGCTCGGCACCTGGTCACGGCCCAGACCCATGGAGCCGAACAGGCCGCACTGCACCACCTCCCGGGCAGGACAGCGCGCCGGAATGCGTAGCTCCAGTTCACTGGTCACCACCCCCAACCGCCGCCGCAACCGCCAGAGATTCACCGTGGATGCCCCGAACAGCTTGAGGTGGGCCGTCGGTTTGACGATCGGATGCAGGCTGCGGTCGATCAGCTTCACCAGGCTGCTCTTGCCGGCCCCGTTGGGCCCCAGCACGGTGGTGGATTCCCCCAGTCGCAGTTGCAGAGACAGGTCCCGCAGGACCGGTTGCTCCCCCAGCCAGGCTTCGCCGTCCTTGATGTCGAACCAGGCTTCAGCTGTCATTCATTTCGGCCAGCAGACGGCGAATGACGATGGTCAGGCCTGGGGCGATCGGACGCAGTTCCTGACAGTGATCGCTCCAGATCATCTCGCTGCCGAGCTCCTCGAGGCTGGCGAGTTTGAGGTCCTGCCCTTCCTTGAGCTTCAGCTGGTCCAGGGGCACCGTCAGCGCGCCCCGGAACACTTGGGCGGTGCGGCTGCTGCTGGCATCGCTGAACCAGTGCTGCAGTGGTGCGGAAGGGCACCAACTGATTTCTTCCTCCAGTTCGCGCTGAACAGCCTCAGCCGCTGACTCCCCCGGCTCAACATGGCCCCCGAACAGACCCCAGTGACCCGGGTAGATGATCGAGTCGATATCATCACGGAGCTGCAGCAACCAGCGACCATCCCGCTCGAGCATGGCCAGGGCGACGCTGATGGTCATCGCTGCAGCGCAGGGTCCTTCACCCATAGCGCCAGACCTCCCCCGCGCCCGCGGGCACAGAGCCAGTTGGCGTCCTTGCCCACGCCGATGAGGGCAAAGAAGGGCATGCGCTGCGGCTGCGGTTGGGCCAGGTTTCGTTCGAACAGACGTGTTGAACCGAGCATCACCCGCACGGTTGAGAAGCTGAACTGCAAAAGGGGCCGGCGACCCACCAGGCAGGCGCTCCCCTCGAAGCGAAGCTGCAGCGGCCCAAGGCTCACCTGGTTGGCGATCCGCAGATCTGCTTCCTGCACCTCCAGTTCCAGACAGGCCTGGAGTGCGCGCAACAGCAGCGAGGAGGCCTTCGGTGCGGCCGCGCCTTGACGCGACCAGGTGGTGTTCAGCCACCAGCAGCCAGCGAGGTGTTGGGGCGTTATCCCTGTCCCCTGCTGCCGGGCCTGACGTTCCAGGTCAAGGACAACGGCGGAGTCCAGCGGCAGATCTGAGGTCATGGGAAGCTTCCGTGACGCCATCCTTCCGGATCCTGCCGATGCAGCGCGATCAGCCTCGGACACCTGCGTTGATGGATCTTCTGCTGCGGGGATTGAGGATCGGCGCTAGCACCGTGGCGATCGTCGAGCTTCTGCGCAGCGATTGGCTGGGGGGCGGCCTGGCCAGCCTGGCCTGGCTGTTGTTTGTTCAGGTGGAGCGCCGTCGGGCTGCTGCTCAGCAGCCCGAGCCTTGATGCTTCAGGCCTTGGTCTGAAGGATGGAGTCGATGCAATTCGGATGCTGTTTGATGTACGCGTTGAACTCCATGGCCAGCAGCCGGGCTTCATAGGCATCACTGGCGTAGAAGCAGGACTCCAGTTTCTCTCCGTTTGAGTTCTTGTGGCGAACGGTGTAGGGAGTCCGTCCCTCAGTGGTTGTTGACATGATTTCTGAGGCGTAACGATCTCAACATGACACGTTCAATCTGCCTGATGCCATAACCATTTGTTCATGTTTGCGTTTCAACGCTTCGTAAAGTTGTTGGTATTAATTCATTCCAAGTGAATAATCCGGCGAGCATTTTCACTCATCTGGGGGATGTGCAAAGCCTTTGCTTCGCTGATGCTGAATGCATTCGAGGGGTTTCAACATCCCCTTCCACGACAGAGGAATCAGCCATGACCACCACCCAAACCAGCCAAACCAAAACCGCTTTGCAGTGCTTGCTGGCCGTCGTCTTCGGCTTCATCTTCTGTACAGCTGGTGTCCACCGATCCAGCCCTGCGGGTGTTGTGAATCTGAGGGAACACAGTGTTATGCCCCTACTCAATGCAGGGGTTTTTTCTTGTTTTGATCGGCACCGCCTTCAACACGCAACATCCGCCTGCTGGACGCAACAGCCGCCTGCTGGGATGGAGTCATCTCCTTCGCCGTGGATTGAATGCTGAAACTTCATCGTTGGACCGGCGCCGCCCTTGGGCTGCTTGCTGTTGTGCATGGGGCCGCCGCCCTGGCGGACTGGCGCCCGCAGCCGGAGCCTGAGGAGTGGCGGCAGGTGCGGGAGGCTCACCTGCCGGAGCCGACGTGGCAGTTCATGGAGGCGATCCGCAATGACCGTGTTCAAGCAGCGGAGTACCTGCGAGCTGCTCAAGCTGTGGGGGACACCGTTGAGTTCAGTGCCGCCCTGCTGCTGAAAAAAGCGGGTCAGACCGAATGGTCGACCAGGGTGCTGGCGATGCGGGCTGTGTGCGCAGACGGTCGTCTGGAGCGACGTTCCTCCTATCAATCCTGGTCGTCATACCCCATTCGACCAGATACGCCCGTTAAGGTCCGCTGGTCCTGTTCGTTGCCATGACGCGGCCGGCTTTTCAGTACGAGCAACCCGAGCGCTTCGGAGAGTCGCTCACCACGGCACGCCCCTGGAATCAGTCGGCGCTGACCTTTGTCGAGGGACTCAACGGACGTGCCGCGATGGTCGGTTTCGCGGCTGCGGTGCTTGGGGAACTGCTTACCGGCCAGGGCATCGTCGGACAACTGACCGGCGTGGTGCGTTGGTATCTGGAGCTGGGTTGAGCCATGCCGGCCGTTAGAGTTCTTCAGGAATCCCAGCGCTACAAGCTGGATGGCAGCGATGACGCGCTTTTCTACAGCGAGCCACGCTTCGTCCATCACCTCGATGCCGGCTTCCGGGCTCGCTTGACGCAGCTCTACCGGGAGCGGATCCCCCCCTGCGCTGAGGTGTTGGACCTGATGAGCAGCTGGGTCAGTCATCTGCCAGAGGACATCGCCTATGACACCGTTTTGGGCCATGGGCTTAATGACGAGGAGCTGGCGGCCAATCCGAGCCTGGATCGTCACTGGGTGCAGAACCTCAACCGCGATCAGGTGCTGCCCCTCGACAACGACAGTGTCGACTGCACCTTGATCGTGGCCGGCTGGCAGTACCTGCAGCAGCCTGAGGCCATTGCGGCTGAACTCCTGCGGATCACCCGTCCCCGAGGCCAGGTGATCGTGGCTTTCAGCAACCGCATGTTCTTCACCAAGGCCCCACAGGTCTGGACCGATGGTGACGACCGTGATCACCTCACGTATGTGGCTTCGGTGCTGATGGCCCAGGGCTGGCCCAAGCCGGAGATCGTGGCGGAACAGACCCGCGGAGAGGGAGTCATGGGACTGCTCGGCGGAAAGGGTGATCCGTTCTTTGCGGTGGTGGCCACCAAGCCCCTGGGCTGATCTGATCAGATCAGTTCAGGATGGTTTGGATCCCCTTTGAAGGGGCCTTCCACCTGGGACGTGATCCAACCGCCGTAAAACCCTCCCTGCTGGGGCACCACCCGTTCACCATTCACCCAGCAGGAATCCATCAGGCCGGGGTAGAGGGCGTACCAACCGGCCAGTTCCCGAAAACGTTCACTGGGGCTGTTGTAGGTCCACACCGGCCGGGAGAGTCGTTGGTCTCCCACCACCACGTCGAAATAGCTCGCCACTCCCTTCCACTCACAGAACGAAGGTCGCCCCGCGGCGGGCACCAGCAACCCGGAGTTCATGGCTTCCGGAGGCAGGTAATAGGTGGGTGGATGGAAGGTTTCCAGCACCCGCAGACTGCTCCGGGTCTCCGCCAGGACTTCGCCGAGAACCTCCACACGAACGTGGTCCTGGCAGGCTTCCAACCGAGGTGGTCGGGGGTAGTCGCGGACACGCTCCATGGTCACTCTGGTGGTTGTCAAAGCACGGGGTCACGCAGATCACCGAAGCCGGGACCCGCGATCAGTCATTGTGGCGCCCTTGGTGGAGAGTCCTTCGGTGGCGAAAACGTCTGGGTTCGGTGGTGCTAGCGGCGGATTCGGTGGTGGCATCGGTTCAGCCGGTAAGAAGGCCGCCAAGTGCAAGCCTGGCAAAGCCAACCATCGCCGCGAACAGTGCCCGATGGGCCGCGACCCTGACATCGAGGCCATCAAGGCCCGTCAGAGCCTTGGATTGCCTCTCACCGGCCGATTGACAGAACAGCAGGTGAAGCGCGCTCACAAGCTGCTTGCGGTGAAGCATCACCCCGACAAGGGCGGTGATCCAGAGATGATGACGCGTTACAACAACGCCCGCGATGTGCTCCTGGAGCCTGAGATGGAAGCGATCGTCGGTTGATTCAGCGGGCAGAACGGACCAGCACCAACCAGCAGATCAGGAGCAGGCCACTGAGGCTGACCACGGTGTAAATCCAGTCCGCGTAGGGGGTCCACATCGATCAGTCGCGATCCCAGACCAGCAACAGCACGGCAAAGACTCCGCCAAACACCAGAAATGGTGTGGCGATGGTGACCAGGGACTGGGTGTCCATCCAAAACAGTTGAAGCGCTTTGATCTTCAGGGCCCTGGTCCTGCCCTGTCAAACAGGAGTCACGCAGTGAGATTCTAAAATCCAGGTTTGATCAACGCCCAACCAGGTGAGTCAACTGGAGGGGATTTGATTCGTATCCCGTGTTTTTTGAGGAAATGTTCGCAGCCGTACGGATTTTTGGTTCCTTGATGAACACTTTTATGTTGTTTCCAAGTTGACGTGTCCGGCGAACCTTGTTTTTTGCATTGAGTGGGCCGATGATTTGCGGGCTTCATTTTTCTGCATGCAACTGAATTTTCTCGGTAATACCTATATCAAGTCCTCTGACCTTCAGGTAAAACCTGATATTCAACTGCGTTATCAGGGCAAGTTTTTATCAGGCTCGCAGGCTAGATGCCCTCAATGCGTTGGCATCCAACGCGATCGTGTTGACGTACCGCGGCGTTTCTTACACGAAATGAACACAAGCGAATCGGGTTGTTTCTGAGGCGATGATTCCTGAATAAATCTCGTATAATGGCTCAATCGTTGAGATTGAGCCGTGGCAAGATTGAAAAATCCTGTTATTGACACCAGTGTTGTTGTCTTGGGTGCGGCCGTTGCTTTGGGTGAACGTGTCCTGTTCCCTCTGCTCAAGGCAGCCGTCGCCACGCTCGAGTCGCTTGTGACGTCCCTTGAGGCGACATCATCACCGCTGCCGCAGCTGGAGGTATCGACGAAAGAGTTTGAGCTTGTTGAAGCGATTCAACCGGTTGAGGTGAAGGAATCCATCGCGACCCGTTAGTCGCGACTCCAGCGATCGTCTCCACAATCGGAGCGTTCATATTGCTTTTTTGCCAGCCTGTAGTCATCCGTGTCACTTCGGAGTTGTTCGCTGGCTGCTTCCTGAACTGCAGGATCATCGGCTGAGGCAATTCTCAAGCGCAGGATCGACATGCGTGATCCCAACTTATTCATGGTTCGTTGGATGAATTCGCACTCCGTCATGGCATGCGCAGGACCTGCTGTGATCAATCCGACGGTCACTGCGAAACACCAAGAGTGGTATTTATTTGCGCTCACTTAGTTTGAATTCGTTGAACACAGCCTCGGCTTCCGCGTATTCCTTTCGTTCTCTCAGTTCATAGATCAAAGCTTTCCACCAATCCCACGTATCCATCTGAATGAGTTCATCCAGAATCCCGTCCCGCATGTTCAATCTGCGATTGATCAAACGTTAGGAAGCGATCCAGGCCCGTCAATCGGTCTTCACATTTTGATGGCAAGGCGCTGCTGTCAACGGATCAGATTGGCCTTGAAAAATCCCAACCCCAAACCGAACCCGTGGCTCTTGTCCTGATGAAGGGTGATGGACAGATCGAAATCAAGGAGTCCATGGGCTTCGATGGCTTCACGGTCGAGCTTGGTCAAACCTGAGTTTTCGTAGTCCGTGAGGATCTGATCTCGGTTGTGTTCAAGAAAACCGATCAGCTGCTCGAGCAGGAATTGTCGCCATTCCTCTTTGTCGTGCTCCTGCAGCGGCTGAAGTTGCTCCCGGGTCATGACTGGTTGAAGCGGCTGTCCAGCCAACGCGAAAAGACATACACCGTGATGAACATCGGCAGGTAAACCACCCACATGTTGTCCAGATCGAGGGGGCTGTTGTTGACCAGGGTCAAGGCGATGTAACTCAGCACCATGTAGATCGACACACTCCGCAGCGCCGGAAATTTCTGAAACATGTTGTTCCCATCGACTGCATCGTTCTAGCCCGTTTCAGCCCTCTGCCGTTTCTTGTGATCGACACATTTGTGGCCCGGTCAATCCAGCTCGATTAGCAGAAGACAACACGGGACACGCTCTTGAATCGCTATATCCTTCGTGACGGCCAGGTTGTGACCTCGCCCCTTCCCTCGGAAGGCATGGATGTCTACTGCTATCAGGAGATGAATGGGGCAACCACCTGCATGTTCCTCTCTGACCGGGCGGAGGTGGCGTTCCTCATGAATTGTGGAGAAGAATTGAATGTCAGTTACACGGGTGGCCGTTGAGCTCGAAGCGTGACCTGGCTTCAGATCAAGCCGTAGCCGTACCAATCGGGACTGTCCGGCGGATCCACGCCCTCATTCAGGGGCGTCAGCTGTAGATGCCATTGCCCGTTGCCATCAATGGGTAACAGGTCGTCGAGCTCCGGCTCCTGCATCACGCCATGCAGATCGTCCTTGTGGATCTGCTCCAGTCCCTTGAGCCACCGACGCTTGGCTGACGCCTTGGCGGCAGCTGTGGATCGTGCCACCACCAGCCCGAAGTGATGGCGCTCCGCCATCGAGGTTGGGTCGTAAGCCCCGAGATTGACGAACCAGAGTTGGAGATCTGGAGTCGTCTGCTTCAAGGCAGCAGCACCCGGGACCACCTCCACCCTGTGGTTGTCGACGCGTTCAACGGCGCGATAACTGTCGAGGTGAAGTCCGCGCCGCAGTCCGATCCATTGCTTGATCAACTGGGGGTATGTGTCTTCGATCGTGTCTCCCACCACCCATCGCACGTCGTGCTGTTCGGTGTGGCAGCCACGACAACGCCCCCCCAGCACCACCAGGAACAGCTTCATCTCAGCCCAGCCACTCCAGCAACAGCCCGATCATCAGGGATGCGCCAATGAGGGGAAGCGGTTTCATGCGTCCGGTCACGCTCAGCCAAAGGGCCAGGCTGAACAACAGCAGCTGTAACCCCATCACTCCGTTCCCCACAGCCGTCAACGTCAGTGGGAGAGCTGCCCCCGCCACGGCTCCAGGCACCCCTGCCAGCACCCCACTCAGCACCGTCTTCACTGCGGGTTGATGGCGCAACCGTTGCAGGACAGGCGATCCCGCCAGGATGAACAGGAAGCTGGGAAGAAAAATGGCAGCCGTTGCCACACAGGCCGCCAGGACGGCGTAGCTGCCTCCCCCCTCCTGCCAGCCGGCCTGATAACCGACGAATGCACTGGTGAGCACAACGGGACCCGGTGAAATCTGACCGATGGCGACGCCATCGAGGAACTGGGCGGAGTTGAGCCAGCCCAGGGTCACCACCTGCTGCTCAAGCAAGGGGATGATCACCAATCCCCCGCCGAACACCAGCAAGCCAGTTTTGAAAAACACGGCGAACAGCTGGCCTAGCAAGCCCCATGAGCTCACCAGCAGGGGAGCTGTGGCCAGGGGGATCGGTGTCAGCAACCCAGTATTGCCTGCCGAAGGTGGCGTGGGTGCTGGTGGCGGTTGAGAACTCAACCATCGGCTCAGACCGGCCAGCAACAGCAACAGTCCCGCGGGCAGGGTCAGTGGCGTGAATGCGTTGATCAGTCCCCCCAGCATCACCAGGACAGCGGTGACGCGTTGCCATCCAGCTCGGCGGCTGCCCATGAGCTTCCAGGCAAAGGCCCAGATGATGGCCGCGATCACCGGTTGCAGGGTCTGCAGCGCGGTGGTGAAACTCGGGATCGACTGTCCATTGCGCCAGAGCTCACTCAGGCCCAGCACGATCAACAGCCCCGGCAGCAGAAAACAAATGCCGCTGATCAGGCCCCCGATCCAGCCACGCTGCAGCCAGCCCAGGTAGATCGCCATCTGGCTGGAGGCTGGACCGGGGAGTGCTTCACAGAGTCCCAGACCTTCATCAAAGCGGTTGCCATCAACCCAGCCACGGGTGTTGACGACCTCGTCCCGAAGCATGGCGATGTGGGCCTGGGGTCCACCAAAACCGAGAAGTCCAATCCGCAGATAAAGGCCAATGAAATTGACCCAGGAGTTGCTCATGGAGCCGAAACAACCTTTTTCTGCTGATTTCTGTAGTGCTCCAGCACGCGATTGGGAATCACTGCTTCCTCCGGATGATCCACCAACAGGTGGTTGAGAATGGCGGCAGCACCACCTGGGTTCGTGGCAAAGGGCACCTGATAGACATCACACAGCCGTCCTAAAGCCTCGATATCGGCATGGTGGGGATGGGCAGACAGCGGATCCCGAAAGAAGATCATTCCAAGGATGCTGCTTTCGGAAATCATTTTTCCAATCGCCTGATCCCCTCCAAGGGGGCCAGAGGCAACCTTCTTCGAAAGCATCAATCCTGTTTCCTGATAGAGCTTGATGCCTGTTGTTCCAGTAGCAATCAGATGAAACCTGCGCAATTTGTCCTGATGAGATTTTGCGAATTCCATCAGGCTTGGTTTCATCTCGTTGTGAGCGACAAGCGCCAGGAATTTTCTCTGGTCCCTGAAGCTGAGCCCTTCAACTTCGTGCAAGCGTTGATGGTGCAGATTCGTGTAGTGCTCTTTCAGCTTCTGTGCTGCTTTGGCATCTGTTTGAAGAAACTTTTCAAAATTCTTCAGTGCCAATCGTGCAACAACACTGTCAACGGTGCAGGTTGCCTGCTCGAAGCTGGTCCCATCTTCTGAAAACACTCCCTCACCAAAAATTTGCCCGGGATGGAGTTTGGTGATCTCATTGCCGTCGTGACTGAGTCGAACTTCTCCGCTTACCACGATCAGCAGGCTGCAGTCCGGCTCTCCTTCTTTCCTTAAAACCGTGTCTGCAGACACTGTTTCAAGGCCCAGATTCGGAGCGAAGGCAATGACTTCCTCATCGCTCAGAACATCGCTGAGATCACTGCTGGTGCTTAGAAACTCGATCAGTTGGATCGTTTTCATGGCCCAAGCAACTCTTACGCAAGAGTATGCAGATTGATCGCACCGGGCAATTACCGATGGACCATTCCGGTGTCGTGCAGACAACTCAGCAGTTGTGGACGTTTACCGTCCGCCATGTGCATCGAGGAGACAAAGGCTCTGCAGCAGCGCTGCTCTGAGCAGATCGTGACCCAGTAACCAGCCCCATCGTCAGTCGGGACAACATCGAAGCTGGTTGAATCGGACATCGAGCACTTGCCTGGAACATTCGTTAAACGGGACTTTCCGATGCTCGTCAACCCGAACAACAACGCATTGCGGCTCAGTCTTCCCGCCGCAGGGCTTCATCCCGCATGCGCTGAACCCGCTCGAGGACAGATTCATTGCTCATGCGGTTGTTGAGTCGTTCCACCAGCAGGGGAAACGCCAGTGGACCCGGTCGGGGTGTTGACACGTGCAGCCACTCCTGGACCGCGGCCCGCTCCAGGGCGGCCTCCAGTCGCGGCAGTTCGAGTTGTTCCTCGAGCACTTCACGTTGGGCCTGACGCAGCAGGCGATTCTCCGGTTCATGCCGGCTGAACACGTCAAACAGCAGCGATGCGCTGATCTGCAGCTGTCCCGTGCTCTTGCTGGACCCTGGAAAGCCGCGATTCATCAATCCGGCGATCTGGGCGATGGCGCGGAAGCGACGTCGTTGCAGTTCGGAGAGGTTCAAGGCGTTTTGCAGATCTCGCTTGAGGTTCTGTCGGTCCAGCAGCAGATCGCTGTGATCCTCCACCAGTTCGGCCATGGGGTAGCCCTTGGGAGCCAACAGCTCGAATCCGTAGTCGTTGACGGAAACCGTGATCGTTCCTCGCTCCAATCGGGTGAGACGGGACGCCCAGAGAAACCCGATCCCCTCATGCACGAAGCGTCCTTCAAAGGGGTAGGCATAAAGGTGGGTGCCCTCGCGGGTGGTGCAGGTTTCGATCAACAGCTGGCCGATCTTCGGCAGCACGGACAGGTCCTGTTGGCGTTCGAACAGTGGCTCAAGCGCCTTCAGTTCAGGAGTGTCCAGCTCACCGCGGCTGGCACGGTCCACCTCCAGCCGCAGGTGATGGGTGAGCAGGTCGGACAGCGCCATCTGGCCGCCGGCCCAGGCGGGAACGGTACGCGTTTTGCGGGTGCTCACCTTCACGTAAGCCGTCATGTCTCGGAGGCGGACGAATTCCAGCTGCCGACCCGAGAAAAAGAACACATCCTTCGGCTTCAGCTGGCTGATGAAGGTCTCTTCCACATGGCCCAGCACGGCCCCTCGCACAAAGCGCACCGTGATGGCCGGTGCGGCCGTGATCGTGCCGATGTTGAGCCGATGCAGCCGGGCAATCGCTTTGTCTCGGATCCGGTAGCGACTTGTTTCCCCATCCCATTCCAGTTTCCGGTAACGGGGATACGCCGTCAGGCATTCGCCGCCCTGTTCCAGGAACAGCAGGCACCAGTCCCAGTCCTGCTGCGATAGATCGCTGTAGGCAGCGCAGCTTCGAATGGACTCAAGGGTGCGATCGGGGTCAAAGCCAGGACCGCAGGCCAGGCTCGTGAGGTGCTGCAGCAGCACATCCATTGGTGCAATCGGTGGTTTGCGCTGTTCCACCAGTCCGTCCTCAAGGCCCCGCCGCACGGCACTCAGTTCCAGCAGTTCCAGGGCATTCGTGGGCATGAACAGCACCTGAGA